>CALCGX010000043.1 GCA_937901225.1 uncultured Bacteroidales bacterium
TTGGCTATGGTGGCTGCCTGGCTGGGCGCCCCCGCCTGGATCGTCTGGACCTGCCTCAAGTGCGACCAGATCCTCAAGTGCTTCGTGGCGGTGGTCAAGATCAACTCCTTTAACTGGATGAAGAACCTCACCAGAAACAGTGACGGCAAAGCTGCTTTGGAGGAATAATGAAAAAAATATTACGCCACATATGCTTGTTGCCTGTCTATTTTTATAGACATTGTATCTCTCCGCTTACACCGCCAAGTTGCCGATTCACCCCCACTTGCAGCCAATACATGGTGGAGGCAGTTATGAAATATGGTATATTCAAAGGGGGCTGGTTGGGCATAAAACGTATTTTACGTTGCCATCCATGGGGCGGCAGTGGCTATGACCCCGTACCATGATTAGTTTAATGTTTAGAGTTTAGAGAGTTATGCGTATAGATATATTGACAGCTTGTCCAGAATTGCTGGAATCTCCATTGAATCACTCCATCGTGCAACGCGCCAAGGATAAGGGACTGGTGGAGATATACGTGCATAATCTTCGTGATTTCACCTTGGACAAACACCGCAAAATCGATGACTATGCATTTGGGTTTGGAGCAGGAATGGTGTTGCAAGTGGAGCCTATTGATCGGGCGATTAGTTATCTCACTAGCCAGCGTCAATACGATGAAATCATCTTTACCGCTCCTGATGGTGAACGATTTACGCAAAAAGAGGCCAATACCCTCTCACTCAAAGAGAATATCATCATCCTTTGTGGACATTACAAAGGTGTTGACCAACGTGTGCGTGACCACCTCATTACCAAAGAATACACAATTGGCGATTTTGTCTTGACGGGTGGTGAGATGCCAGCTGCCATCATGACGGATGCTATCGTGCGCCTCTTGCCAGGCGCGATGGGCGACGAAACAAGTGCGCTGAGCGATAGTTTTCAAGACGGACTTCTCGAACCAGGTGTCTATACACGTCCAGCAGAATACAAGGGTTGGAAGGTGCCAGAAATACTACTATCGGGGCATCAAGCCAAGATAGAAGAGTGGTTGTACGAGGAGAGTCTACGCCATACACGTGAACGACGCCCAGACCTATTGGAAGAATAACTCAATAAAAATGAAATACCATGAAACGTTTATCTCTTTTACTACTTTTTAGTGTAATAGCGCTCCTATCTTTTGCGCAAGCCAAGTATGTTTTTTATTTCATAGGTGACGGTATGGGGCCTAATCAAGTGTTGGCTGCCGAAATGTACCAAGCCGCCTTACAGGGGCAAATAGGTCGTGTGCCACTATGCATGACACAATTCCCATACTCGGGTCAAGCAGCGACCTTCTCCGCATCAGATGGAATTACTGATTCCGCTGCTGCGGGCACCTGTCTTGCATCGGGAAAAAAAACGAATAATGGTATGATTGGTCAGACACCCGATGGCGAACCTGTATATAGTGTGGCTTCTCAACTCAAAGAACAAGGATGGGGAATTGGAATCATGTCCACCGTACCTGTGGATCACGCTACCCCTGCTTCGCATTATGCGCATGCCGAGAAGCGCAGCAATTACTATCTAATTGGTACCCATCTTGCAGAATCCAATTTTGATTTCTTTGGTGGTGGAGGTTTTCAACGCCCAATCAATAAAGATGATTCCCTAGCGCCTAATCTCTACGACCTTTGTGAGAAGCATGGTTATACATTGGTTGGTAACTACGAGGAGGCACAAAAGCAACTCAAAAAACGCAAACTCCTGCTTGTTCCTCAGCACAATTTGGACAACCGTTCTAAGGGAGCTGGTGCCTTGCCATATGCTATAGACCAACAAGAGAATGATCTTTCGCTTACAAAGATTGTGGACATTGCTATCCAACATCTTTCCAAACACGACCGCTTCTTTATGATGGCTGAAGGTGGCAAAATTGATTATGCGGGTCATGGCAATGATGGGGCTACTAATATTCATGAAGTCATTGACTTTGATAAAGCAATTCAAGTGGCATATCGCTTTTATGAGCAACATCCAGATGAAACATTGATTATTGTTACGGCTGATCACGAAACGGGTGGTCTATCCTTGGGAAATGGACACTCTTATCACTTGGAGCGTTTGAGCAACCAGACATGTTCATCGGATATCTTGTCAGATCGTCTTACTGCCCTACATAAGCAACATGGCGACCATCTTACATGGGAGCAGGTTAAGACATTATTATCCGAAACAACGGGCTTATATACCGCTGTACAATTGAAACCAGAAGAAGATGTGGAATTGCAAACAGCTTTTCAAAATATGATGCGCCAACAAGCGTCTGTCAAAACACTTTATAAAGATATCAATGCGTTGGCTGCTAAGGCATTAGCGCTGCTCAACCACAAGGCAGGATTGGCATGGACCACGCACGGCCACACAGCTGCTGCGGTACCTATCTTTGCTATTGGCGTAGGAGCAGAGCGTTTCACAGGCTGGCATGACAACAGCGAAATCGCCCCATTGATTTATCAAGCCACAGTTCGTTAAATGTATTTTCTACAATTTACTTGCTGGTGTGAAAAAAAGTAGTAATTTTGTCCCAAAATGGGATTAAGTATGGCACTGAAAGGAAAATATGAACAATCGCATTGGGCGATCAAAGTACTTCAATGGGTAGGATGTGTCTTGTTGTTGAGTATGTTCGCTGCAGGGAGCATATTCTTTTTTGAACAGCCACTATCAATAAACGCGCTGAAATGGGTGCAATTTATCCAATCCACAGCAATGTTTCTGCTACCACCACTGTGCATGGCATATTTATGGAGTAAGCAACCATTGGATTGGTTGAAGGTTAAAGGTGAAAGATTAAAGGTTAAAGGTGAGAGTTTATGGGCTGTAGTGCTAATGTTGGTAGCGTTGCCTGCGATAAATTTGTTGGGACATCTGAATCAACAAATAACCCTACCCGCATTTTTGGAGCCATTAGAACAATGGATGAAGACCTCGGAAGAGAGTGCGAAAGTACTGACTGAACAATTTCTTAATGTCACCACCTTTAGCGGATTGATTATCAATCTACTATTAATGGCCCTATTGCCTGCTGTAGCAGAGGAATTGACGTTTAGAGGGGTGCTGATTAACCTTTTTAGGGTTAAAGGTAAAAGGTTAAAGGTTAAAGGAGAGGGAGTGCCTCACTTGGCGATATGGTGCAGTGCGATACTATTTTCGGCGATTCATTTGCAGTTTTATGGATTTGTACCTCGTATGTTGATGGGGGCGTTGTTTGGCTATATGTTGGTATGGACAAGCAATTTGTGGGTACCCATATTGATGCACTTTACTAATAACGCCATGGCCGTATTGCTATATTTTGTAGCGTTTCGTGCCAATTGGGATATAGAACAGTTAGATGCCATAGGAACAAACGACACCCTGTGGTTGGGTGTCGTCAGTATAGTAGTTACAATAGTTGGAATCTATGCTTTTCGTCGTTCGACCACGATGAGTAATGCTTCTTCTCGAATATCTAGCGGCAATTGAATGTTGCGTAGTTGAATACTACGTACCCAACCAGGAACATCTTTCGCCTGTAGAGTGTCAAACACTTCACGTATCATCTGGTATTGCTCTTGGGTATATTCCTCTGCGGAGAGACCGCTGAGAGTGTCCAACTCTTCATCATCGTAATACTCCACCTTGGCATTGGTTTGCAAGAGCGTTTCACGCTCGCAGATAAGGTGCTCGCCGCAACAGCCTTCGTCTTCAGCCTCTCCTAAATCCTCCCCTGAAGGGAAGGACTTTTGCGCTGCGCTATTCTCCCCTCCTTCTAGGGAGGGGTCGGGGGTAGGCTGATTTTTTTCTCTCCTTGCACGTACCTCAAAAACAACAAGCACAACAATGCCGAGGCAAACGAATAATATCAAAGGTAAAATATTACTCCACATCTTCTTCTACAACGAGGTTGTTGATGATAAAGTTTTGGCGTTCGGTAGTGTTCTTACCCATATAGAAACTCAACAAGTCTTTGACCGCATCCTCTTTGCGGAGTGTGACTTGATCCAAACGAATACCCTTGCCAATAAAGGATTTAAACTCATCGGGACTAATCTCTCCTAAGCCTTTGAATCGCGTGATTTCTGGATTAGGTTTTAACTCTTCAATCGCCTTGATACGCTCTTCGTCGCTGTAACAATAGCGTGTCTCTTTCTTGTTCTTGACACGGAAAAGTGGCGTCTGAAGGATATAGACGTGACCTTTCTTCACAAGATCTGGGAAGAACTGGAGGAAGAAAGTAAGCATCAGCAGGCGAATGTGCATGCCGTCCACATCGGCATCGGTAGCGATAATCACCTTATTATAGCGCAACTCATCCAAACCATCTTCGATATTCAACGCTGATTGCAGACAATTGAACTCTTCGTTTTCGTAAACGACCGATTTGCTCAGCCCATAGGAGTTGAGCGGTTTACCACGTAAAGAGAACACAGCTTGTGTGCGTACATCGCGACTTAGCGTGATACTACCCGAAGCGGAGAGACCCTCTGTGATGAAGATACTACTCTCTTGGCGCAAATCGTCCTCAGCATCCTTGGATGATTTGGTAGGTTTAGCATCATTGAAATGGACTTGGCAGTCGCGGAGCTTAGGGTTGTTAAGAAGATTCTTCTTCGCACGCTCACGTGCAAGTTTGGTAACACCAGCGATGGCTTTGCGCTCTTTCTCAGAGTCCTGAATCTTCTGCAACATCACTTCAGCAGAAGCAGGAGTCTTGTGCAGGTAGTTATCAAGCTGTTGCTTGATGAAATCGTTGACAAACTTATTGACCGACAATCCACCTTCAGGCGACATGTCTTTGGAACCCAATTTGACCTTGGTTTGACTTTCAAATACTGGTTCCGACACATTAATGGCAATAGCACCTACTACACCGTTGCGGATGTCGCTCAGCTCTTGGTTCTTGTTGAAGAACTCCTTGATGGTACGTCCAATGGCCTCACGGAAAGCTGCCTGATGGGTACCACCTTGGATGGTATGTTGGCCATTGACAAAGGAGTAGTACTCCTCGCCCGATTGGTTGGTATGAGTAAGCGCAATCTCAATATCCTCGCCCGCAATGTGGATGATTGGGTATAGCGGCTCGACCGTCATATTCTCTGTAAGAAGGTCAAATAGACCATTCTTGGAGATGTATTTCTTACCATTGTAAACGAGGGTCAGACCGGTATTAAGATACGCATAATTGCGCATCATGGTCTCAATAAAATCATTGCGGAAGTGATAGTTTTCAAACAATCCCTTAGAATTATCTGGCACAAACTCTATCATCGTACCGCGCTTCTCGTTACCCGTATAGTCAATGATACCACTATCTTCCACCAAATGACCTTGTTTGAAAGCAATGCGGCGAGTCTTGTCCTCGCGCCATACTTGCACAACAAACTCTAAACTCAAGGCATTGACGGCTTTGGTACCCACACCATTCAAGCCGACGGATTTCTTGAAAGCCTTAGTATCATACTTACCACCCGTATTAAGAATAGACACGGCTTCCACCATTTTACCTAGTGGAATACCGCGTCCGTAGTCGCGAACGCGAACGCGCTCGCCTAATGAAGCATCTGAGGCAGAAACAGGAGATACGCTCACCTCAATCACCTTGCCTTCGCTCATGCGAAACTCATCAATAGAGTTGTCGATTGTCTCCTTGATGAGTACATAGATACCATCATCCGAGTGATTACCATCACCCAGTTTGCCGATATACATACCCGGACGACGGCGGATGTGTTCGCGGTCATCAAGGTGGACGATATTATCCTCGTTGTAGGTAGGGATTAGTTGTTCTGCCATAGATATATTTATTTTTTAGCGTCGATTTCTGTATCTACCAAGATACGTCCGCAGAGCTCGCAAACGATGATTTTCTTGCGGAGACGGATATCCAACTGACGTTGTGCAGGAATTTTGCTATGGCAACCACCACAGCTATCACGCTCAATCTTCACGACAGCCAAACCATTGTGTGCATTTTTACGGATGCGGTGGAATGCTGTAACAAGACGATCCTCTATATGCTTCTCAAGATCAGCAGCGCGGAGCATCAGTTTCTCGGTTTGCTCTTTGGTCTCAGAGAGAATAGAATCCAACTCGTTGCGCTTTTGGTTGAGATCTACAGTACGATCTTCAATGTCAGTAACAGTTTTAGCCTTGTCAGCTTGACGCTCCTCGAGCTCGGCTTTGAATTTGCTAATCTTACGTTGTGAAGCTTCGATATCCAACTCTTGGTACTCAATCTCCTTAGTAAGGTTGTCGTACTCGCGGTTGTTGCGCACGTTGTTTTGTTGTTCTTTGTAGCGAGAGATAGCCGCATTGGCATTCTCGATACGTACACGGTGGTCAGAGATACCTGTTTCACACTCTTTGATGCCATTCTCAATATTGGTCAAACGAGTTTTAAGACCCTCGATCTCATCGCTCATATCCTTTACCTCTTGTGGAAGTTCACCTGCGAGGATACGCAACTCATCGATTTTGGAATCAACAGTTTGCAATTCGTACAATGCACGTAGTTTTTCTTCTACGGTCATGATTTTTTCTTCTTCTTTCTTTGCCATAATTGTATGTTTTAATATGATTATTCTATTTTGGAATTATGAAAATACTTTACTGGACTGGCATCTTGACTGGCTACGAAGGTGCGGATATGCGGAGAGAGCAACTGCTCGAACAATTCGCGCGTATAGTGCTCGCTCACCCAATGATCAAGGTCAATGATACCTATGCGATGTTGCGCAGTCTGCAATTCGTGGTATTTGAAATCAGCCGAAATGAAAACATCCGCTCCTTGCGCAATGGCATCCTCCATCAAGTCGGCTCCAGCACCTCCACAAAGTGCGATGGTTTGAACTTGCATATGATCTGTTGGGACGTATCGCAGACCTATGCCATCAGTAGTAAAGGCATCCGCAACGCGTTGCAATAATGCGGTAAAATTCATTGATTGAGGCAAAACACCTATCACACCTAATCCAGCAGAAGGATTCGTAGCCGAAGGTTGCAGGATACGATAATCAGCTATACCAATCTTCTCTGCCATGCGTCCGCTGACACCATTCAACCAACTATCCATAGAAGTATGTGATGAATAGATGGCAATGCGATGACGGATGGCCTGTTCCACACAACGTTCTTGTGGAGTGGCACCAGTTAGATGCTTTAATCCATGAAACAATAGCGGGTGATGAGAAACAATCAAATCACACCCCATAGCAATAGCCTCATTGACGACAGACTCTGTAACATCTACCGTCAACAATGCTGCATGTATATCTGCATTGCGGTCGCCCACCTGCAGTCCCGAATTATCCCAAGTAGCTTGGTAACTCAAGGGAGCTACAGATTCTATGATATTGATAATATCCTGAAGGATCAACCTTTTTTAGCGCCCACTCCAGTACGAGCCGAAGAAGCCGCAGCTTTTTGCGTCTTCACTTGTGCTTTAGGAGCAGGTTTCTTAGTTTCTTGCTTCTTCTCTTCAATGGCAACCTCTTCGCCCTCCTCTTCGATGCTGAAATCGGTAATTCCTGCATTGATTAGGATATTGTACCATTGAATGAGTTTGCGAATATCGCTTGGATAAACGCGGTCACGATCAAAGTCTGGTAATACTTCGCCAAAGAAATCGCGCAATTGGTCATTGTCTGCTTTTTTAGGATCAATAGCAGCAACCTTCAAGCCCTCTTTCTCACCCAACTTAGTCAGCACCTCGCTGAGAGAAACATCCTCACCCATAGTGTACATTGATATCTCACCCAATGAAACGATTTTATCACGTGCGTAAGTAGGCACACGCTTGCCATCAAGCAATGACTCAACGATGAGCATGTTATTACCACGACTAACTAACTTGTAAAGACCTGGCTTACCAGTGATTGATAAAATATCTCTTAACATAATCTTGTATAAATTTCTAAATACTCTAAATCGAGTGCAAAGGTACTACTTTTTTGGTATATTTGCAAATAATAGAATCACTTTTTATAAAATAACCCAAAATCATAAGGTTATAGATGTCAAATAATTATACCCTGTATCCTCTTCCCACATATTTTCATTTGCTAAACGAATAGAGAAAGCAGGGTTGTCATGCAACGTATCGTATGGGTCTGGCAGATTAAGATAGACATTGTATTCGCCTGACATACTATCATCCAATTGCGCTAGCAAATTGATTTCGTGAGTTTCACCCGCCATCCAAAAACGAGGATCAACATCTTGTTTATACACATATTTATCAGACGAATCAATTTTGCTTATAAAGACCAATTCGACATCACGAGGATTTGCGAGAGCAGCAAAACCATCATTACGAAGTGTTAATTTTGCACTATACTTATTATCTTGTACCTTAAAATACCCCTTTTCCAATACAAAGCGATAACCTAAACGACGCTTGATTTCTGTCATTGATCCATCGGTCTCCCAAGAGTTGAGCACCCCTTCATGATAGCCATCATTGATATATGTCCAATGATATTTTTGCATCTCCTTTATAGCGTTCTTACCTGTTGATAGTTCACATTCATCACAAGTTTCACCACCCATCAACGTATATTTGGTATCCTCCGCCCAAAACTCTCGTTCCTCATCCGACGCATAGGTACCATAATCCGTACTTGATGCTACAAAACAATCGTTATGTCCACACAGACGTGCTTTGGCTGTATTTTGATATGCCTCTTCTGGTGTCAAAGGAGCTACTGCTTCGCCATGCATATCCAGATAACGCATCTTGAAAGCAGGTGTACGCAATGCGATTTGGCGGTCTGCTGGCAACGCCTCTAACAATTCATTCACAATCGTCCAACGTGGTTCAAATTCACTATCCTTTGTAGGATTGAAAGGAAAATTGGTTGTATAATACCATTCTCCCCAAACTCCGATGAATCCTGCTTCTAAGCACAAAATCACATCCGCATACTCTTGCCAATAAGGCTTTAATTGCTCAATATGTCGAAGCATCCACTTGGGTTCAGCATCCCAAGGTTTATCGGCCTCTGTGTCACTATATTTATAGGAATAACGAATCACCGCTTTTCCTCCGCCAGCGCGCAATGCCTTGAAGTTATTTTCCATGCGATTGAGAAATGCTTGGGATATATCGCTTGAAATATAATCCATCATAAAATAGTTATCCAAATACAATGTCACATTCTCGTTTTCACGATTTTTTCGCACAGTATTGGCTGTTTGTACGCTATTCAACTGTTGGGATGTATAATAAATTTGTTTCAAAAATCCACGTTCTGGGTTTGGAAAAAGCGCATCAGTAGAAGTGTATGTAACTGTTGTTTCTACGGTTGGATTTTCGGGCTGTGAGGGTTGATCGGCATGATTTTCCCAATCAATAACTACAGGTAATTTATTACCTTTTTCTCCATTGGCGGCATTTGGTAATATACCTATGGAGCTCCAATTCTGTTGAATATCAAAACCTATTGTGAATCCTGACTCATTCCAAGTAGCAGGGATATACTCACGAACTATCTGAATCTCTATTTTGTTTCCTACCATTTGACTTGCCCCTATAGGTGAGCCTGTAGCAGCAATAGCTCCCCATGTCCATCCATTTCCACCTAAAGTTCCTGTCCACTGAAATAATGTAGGATCATAAGAGGCTATTTGGTTATTTTCAAAGACAGCTCCTTCCAACAAAATATCTGTATCAGCATCAGACCATTGGTCTCCAAATCCGCCTGTAGCAGCAGAATTATCGGTATTGATATACATATGGAAAGGCACCCATGACTTATCTGTTATTTGGACAGGATCAAACTCCACAAGCACATTGATATATTTTTGGTCTGCATATACTTTGACATTTTTTAATGCAGTATTACTAGCACTTGGTACAGATGTCGCTGTTGCTAAAAAGTCGGATGGAACATCTCTCCAATCAGAAACAGAAGCATCTGTCACGCTGATTAATGGAGCAAATGGTGGTTCTGCAGCAAAGGTAACACTATCAACCAATGTAACAGGATACTTAGTGCGCTCGCCTCCCATCCATACATACATATTGATTTGAGCGCAAAGCGAAACGGAGACTCCAAAGAAGATTGCGAATAAAGAAAAGTTCTTCATACTAGATGTTTTTGTATATACGGCGACAAAATTACAACTTTTTTTGTATATATGCAAATTTTTATGTACCTTTGCGCAAAATTTATGCGTCTCAAGAGTAATATCCATATTAAAAATCGTCGCGCTACCTTTGATTATGAGGTGTTGGATCGCTATGTAGCTGGTATTCAGTTGTTCGGCACAGAGATTAAATCTATCCGCGAAAGTAAAGCTTCGTTGGTAGATACTTATTGCCAATTTGTTGGTAATGAATTGTGGGTAAAACAAATGCACATTGCAGAATATCGCTTTGGAAGTTATGCTAATCATGAAGCAAAACGCGATCGCAAATTACTAATGACAAAAAAAGAACTCCGCAAACTGCAACGCCAAGTACAAGATACAGGTAAGACCATCATACCACTATGCCTATTTATCAACGATAAAGGGTTTGCAAAATTGGAGATTGCACTTTGTCAAGGTAAACACACATATGATAAACGTCAGTCGCTGCGTGCAGCAGATGACAAACGCGAATTGCAACGTGCAATGCGTGACGCACAAAGATAGCGACAGTTAACACCACAATGATATTCGGTGGTGATTTATCAATTGGTTTCTTTCAAAAAGAGCAAGTAATCTGCTACTGAAAATGGGTTGCTGAGCAACTCATTATTAGCTTCGGTGATACAAATGATTTGCACACCCAACGCTTGGAGTTTAGTTTTGAGATCGGTATTTTTATCTATCAAACTCTTGTACCATTCTGCTTCATCCAAGGATATAAAACCTGTGATTTGCAAGGCACTTTGCTCTTGCGTAAACATAGGGCGTTGTTTAAGGTCGAAGTCCTTGATCATGAACTGCGTGAAATTGAATAGTGCCACCTCGTAGAGCAAATCGTTGAGCAAATTCTCATCTTGAGGAATAATCATCAGCACCATAGCTGGCATGGCTCTTTCTGGATTAAACTGCAGGGTGGTATCCAATTGCTGGTCGAATTCTTCTAGCGTAGTACGACGCGATTGCAAAGAAGATGTAGAAGCATCTTGCTGACTTTCTGCTCCCTGTCCCATCAAAGCCAACATATCTTTACCCATCGCAGATAACTCGCTATCAGGATAGCGTGTTACCATGTCGCGAAGCGAAGTAATAAATGCCTCTTGTCCATCGGTCTTAGCCACTGCTATGGCATTAAGGAAGAGGAAACGTGGCATCAATGGCGTAAGTGGGTAATGCTCTTCGGCATATGTAGTATTGGCCTTGACAGTAGCGAACTGGCTGGAGGTGTATGCACAATACGTTTGTTCATAGAGTGAATCTTGCTCCACCGCCATACGACGTAAACGGTCGAAATAATCTGGCTGACTCACGATATACGCCTCGTTGGAATCGGGGAAACGTGCAAGAATCTCTGCCTTGTAATGCATAGCATCCGCAGTACGATTTTCCTTCAAGGCTGTAAGGTATTGCATGTAGAAGAGATCCAACAAACGAGGCTCATTTGGGAAACGATGCAAGAAATCCTGGAACGTCTCATCACTCAATTGACGATCGCCAACCTCATCGCGATAGATGTAAACCATATTATATAACGCATCGGCAATGAGCTGGTTGGACTGCTGAATATCTGCTTCCGTGCGTGGGATTTGTTGGAGATAGTACTCAGGCTTGTGGTTGTCGGTTTCCACAGGTACATTGGCTGCTAAAGCAGTAGAATCTGAAGCTATACTATCACTATCCAATTCTTCATCCCATTCGGAAGTATCGTCAAAAATGGACGAACTAGTAGCCTTACTCATACGACGCCAATTGTCCTCTAAGGAACGATTACCCCATTGGGTACGGAAGGTCTGTTTGCCAGAGCGAAGAAGTTGGGGATTGTAGAAATACCATTGTCCTGCACCTGCCCCACCAAGCATATTGGCCGTATTGACACTGCGTGTACCAGAGTTGTTCTCTGCCTCGCGCTCGGCTTGTGCCAAACGCTCCTTCTCCTCTTCTTCAGCACGAATAAGTCGGGCTATAATGGAATCAACCACTACACGTTGTTCCACTTCGGATAAAGTGGCAAGATGCTGCAATGAATCTTGCAATTGTACCACAGTATATTCCACCACAAGTGCATCAAGCGTCTCCGATAGACGTTGGATACGCGCATAATCTTCGCTTTCAGCAGAAATGATTTGCAAAGCCTCTTTGTAGTAAGGGCTTGCTAAGACATAATTACGCTGCTGATAATAGATATCCGCGGCTGTAATCAATACGTGTGCTTTGTTTAAACCATTTTCGGTACTTTTTTCGATGCCAAGTTCGTAGTATTTGAGGGCATTTGCAGTATCTTGTCTCAAAAGAAAAACATCACCAATGGCACCATAGAGTTGATCTAGTTTCTCTTTGTTTTTATCTTGCTTAGCCATCTTTTCCAAGGCTTTAACCGCAGCCTTGGGGTTGTCTTCCATTTGCGCTTGGCGAATACGTGCATTGAAGTCCATCTCATTAGATGGCTGCATCTTTAGCACTTTTTCGTAGGCCGATTGGGCATTCTTTTTATCATTTTGCATTTGGTACAACTGCCCTAACACAAATTGAAAACGAGGACGATTCTCTTTACGCTTCTCATTAGGTAGAGCAATCTTGATGAAAGGAATAGCCTCTTTATATTGTTTGGTTTTAAGCAAAATATCTGCACTAGCAGCAGCATAGAGAGGGGCGTTTTTACGGCTGAGGTTTTCTATTTGCACTTTTGCCAGCATATCTTCCGCTTCATACAGCCATCCCATTTCGGCATATGCTCGTGCGATCCACAATTGGCAACATGCCACCATATCTACATCGTGGCTATAATGGCGAATGATATAGTTGAACGTACTGACACTACCAATAAAATCACCCTTATGAAACTCTGCCTTCGCCAATAGCATCCATGCGTTACCCATTTGATTGTTGAACTCCTCTTGCTCCAACCACGCAGCATATTCAGGATCTTTACGTTTTTTGTCGTGATCAACTTTCGGACGCGCTTTGATGCTATGTAATTTGATGCACTTACGGCATTTTTCGATTGTTCGATCCATTTGAGAAGTAGCACTCTGGGCTGCCTCATGGTTGGATACGGGATAAAGATTGAGGATGGTAGAATAATCATCTTCATTGGCCTCGCGAGTAGCTTCTTCGCCATCCTTGAATGCTAACTGACCATTATAATAGATGTTATATTTTGTTTTTATTTGGTGGAAGGTACGAGTACTCCATGTGTTTTTTTGCGTGGAGCAAGACATGAGTACAACAGCCAACATCGCCAATACTATATATATTTTATTTCTCCCCATAACTCGGTTAGTTTCAATGTGCAAAACAATATTGGGTGCAAAGGTACAAAATATTTACGATTTGACAAAGTCCAATAGACAATTTATTGTAAAAATATCAAAAACTGCTCAAATACATTACGGGCACCCTATAGGGAAATACCTAGATGGTAACCAAGTAGTAAGCAAGTGGTAACGGAGTGGTTTCGAGAAAGAAAGCACTAAGGATTATCACAACTAATTACTTTAGCCCTTTGATATGGCTAGGAGCAGGAACAAAATCCTTGAGATAGAACGGCTCATAATATGCCATTTGCTTCACATCCAACGATATAGCCTTTTCTGCCAATTTGCCCATATATTGGGCCTGCGGATGGATATTGGCAATGAAATGTGCGTTGGGTGATGTAATAATGACCGATTGGCATTTCTCTGCACCATTACCAAAGAAATAGATTGTTTGCTCGCTCAATTCCTCGGCAAATGATTGTTCGTCAATCACTTTAGCAACAATATCGGTAGTCTGTTGCAAAGTATTGGGATGATACATCGCCGTATATACTTCCATTCGACGCGCATCCAACATAGGACATAGAAGTGCATCAGCAGGTATTTCCTCCATAACCGCAGCGCAAAGAATCTGCAATGTATCTACTGGAATCAGGGGGATATTCATACCATAACATATTCCTTTTGCAATACTAGTACCGATTCTCAAGCCCGTATAGCTCCCTGGACCTTGCGATAGAGCAATCGCATTAATTGTCCAAGCATTCGTTTGTGCTTCTGCTAGCAATTGCTCGATAAACACAGGCAATTCACTCGCATGGTTTGCACCAGAGAGATTTTCTCGACTAGCAATCGCTACTCCATCTTTGCAAATGGCAGCAGAACAACAAGTGGTGGATGTTTCAATGCACAATATAGTCATAGCTATTAAGAATGGATGAATTTAAACTTACGCATATCGCGGTTAACTATGATAGCGGATATAATCACGGACAAAGTGTCGCTGATAGGCCAACTCCACCACACACCCCAAATTGGTGCGATTCCCCAAGATTGGAATAGCAGAGGCAAACAGATAATGAGCGGGATGAGGAACAGAACTTGGCGGGTAAGACTAAGGAAAATCGCCTTAGGAGCCATACCGATTGAAGTATAGAAGTTACCCGTAATCATAGGGAACCCTATGGCAAACATAACGCACAGCATAATTCGCGCTGGGACAATAGATTGAGCGATCAAAAATTCATCGTGAGTAAACAGACGAATGAAACCCTCTGGCCAGATCTCACCGAAAAGGAAGAGGGTGCTCATCACACATGTAGCACAATAAATAGACAACTTATATGCCCTCAGCATTCGATCGTACAGATTGGCACCATAGTTATATCCCACGATAGGTTGCATACCTTGCTGAATGCCCATGACGATCATAACAAAGAAGAATATGAAACGATTGGTCATACCAAAAGTCGCAATCTCCATATCACCGCCATAACGTTTCAACTGATTGTTGAGCACGATCACCACAAAGCATGCTGCCATGTGCATTAGGAATGGCGCAGTGCCAATACCCAGTGCACGCATGGTAATGTCGCGTTTTAGGCGCCAGATGCCGCGATGGAAGTGAATAACCTCTTTTGGATTCAGGAAGATGATCAGTTCCACTATCACCGATACCAACTGCGAAATGACCGTAGCCAAAGCAGCACCACGGATGCCCATATCAAGGACGAAAATAAATATCGGATCCAAGATGATATTAAGAACAACCGCCAAGATAGTGGCATACATAGAGATACGCGGATGGCCTATAGAGCGCAACATGCTATTAAGGCCGTAGTAAATATGCGTGAGGATATTACCTAGGAGGATAATCTGCATATACTCACGAGCATACACAACGGTTACTTCACTGGCACCAAAAGCATACAAGATAGGGTCTAGCCAATACAATCCCACTACCATGATCAATGCGCCCAAAAGGACGTTGAGGATTACTACATTCGCTAGCACATCATTGGCTGAACGATAGTCCTTCTCTCCTAACTTAATCGCCACCAACGAACTTGCACCCACACCAACCAACGTACCAAAGGCTGCACAAATATCCATAAACGGTTTGGCTACGGTTAAGCCCGATAGTGCCATTGCACCTACACCATGACCTATAAAGATGGAATCCACCATGTTGTATAGCGATGAGGCTGTCATCGCTATAATGCCGGGCATAGCATACTTGAGGAGTAGGCTACGAATAGATTCTGTGCCGAGTTCTGTTATCTTAGGTGTTGACATATTTCTTCAAACATTTTGGCTGCAGGGTGTCCATCTTGCAAGGCGATAGGCGTACCTTCATCGCCACCCTCGCGAATAGACTGTACGAGCGGCACTTGTCCTAACAACGGAGTCTGCAATTCTTCGGCAAGTTGCTTTCCACCATCCTTCCCGAAGATATAATAACGATTATTGGGCAACTCCGCAGGAGTAAACCATGCCATATTCTCCACCAATCCAAGTACAGGCACATTGATCTTTTCGTTGAGGAACATATCCACTCCCTTGCGTGCATCGACCAATGCCACAGGCTGAGGAGTCGTAACTACGATAGCGCCTGTGAGATGGAGGTGCTGCACCAAAGTGAGGTGAATATCGCTAGTACCTGGAGGGAGGTCTATGAGAAAATAGTCCAATTCACCCCAATTGGCATCTTGAATCAGTTGTTTAATTGCATTGCTTGCCATACCACCGCGCCAAACAACAGCTTGTTGCGGGTCAACAAAAAAACCTATTGACAGCATCTTCACACCATATTGTTCAATCGGTTCTATGAGATTGCGACCATTGACAGGTGTAGAAACAGGGCGACAACCCTCGGTGTGGAACATCTTTGGAATGGATGGTCCGTGAATGTCGGCATCCAATAATCCAACCTTGTAGCCCATCTTTGCCAATGTGATTGCAAGATTAGCAGAGATGGTGGACTTACCCACACCACCCTTGCCAGAGTGAATAGCTATGACCTGTGCTGCACGCAAGTTCTCCACAGAATCGGCTTTAGGTACCATATTTTGCTTGATGAACTTGGTATGAATATGTACAGCCGCATTCTCATCCACATAGGTATGAATAGCCGTTTCAGCAGCTTTCACTACCGACTTGCGGAATGGGTCATTATCTTTTTCGAATATCAGCGAGAATGATACCTCTAACCCCGAGATACGAATATCGTCCTCGAGCATACCGCTCTCTATCAGATTTTTGCCTGTGCCTGGGTAGCGCACATGCTGAAGGGCATCAATTATTTGTTGAGGATACATAGTTTCTTCCGTATGAACGATAAGTGTCTTTTTCGATGTCAATATCTGGTTCGATGAGATTATCGCAATGCGACAATTCCCAACGTAAGTATTTGATAGTCAGCCCACGGTCAAGCCATTGGTGCTCATAGTGTGTTTGCAAACTACGAGCTTCATCAATATCAGCAGTCGCCTGCGCAGCGTATAAATCATCCGTGTCCACCAGCAACGGATAGTTATTCTCCTTTACCATTGCTTGCGTATAGGTATAGAGAAAAGGACTATCTGTCTTGAGGTGGATAAGACCATTGGGTTGCAAGAGCTGAGCATATCGTAGCATAAAATACGTTGATGTCAAGCGCTTGGTTGCCTTCTTCATCTGTGGGTCTGGAAAAGTGATCCATATCTCAGCCACCTCATTGGGAGCAAAGAAGTGAGTAAGTAATTCGATGTTGGTACGAAGAAATGCAACATTCTGCATACCTGCCAATTCTGCTTGCTTGGCACCAGCCCACATACGAGCGCCTTTGATATCAATGCCGATATAATTCTTATTCGGATAACGTGCTGCCAAACCCACAGTATATTCTCCACGACCACAGCCTAACTCGAGTACAATCGGATTGGAGTTATGAAAATACTCCTCATGCCATTTACCACGCATGGCTGCTACAGGATTTCCCTCCACCATCTCTCGTGCTCCGCATTGAAAGACATTATGGAAAGTTTCCATCTCTGCAAATTTTTTCAATTTATTCTTGCCCATTCCTATGTAGCGTTTAATAAAGTTAAGGTTTCTTGATTACTTTCAGTCCAACATCTGTGATTCCACGCAACTGGTTTTCACGCATACCTTGTCGTATTGCTATCGTATATTGACCTGCCGTTAATGCAACATTCTCCAGATATAACAAAGGCAGTTCGTGGAGCTGCATACCCGCACCATACCATTCGCCGCGCTCATTAGCCAAGAAACTCTCTATGGTATCACGATGTAATAATAAAGAATCTTGCTTTACATCTACAAATAGCCATAGATTTTGATAAGGATATCGCTCGGTGTGACGCACAATGATTTGCACCTCATACCCACCCATTGTATCCGCAATGATAGGCTCAAATAGCAATACCGAATCAGCATCCCAACCCGATGCGGGAAGTGAGTCAAACTCATCATATACTACTCCCTGCTGACAGCCCATCAACAGTAGACTAATCAGCGCGAGAAGAAGAACCTTTTTCATTATTGCGGTGTGAATTATTTCGACGATCATTGTTTCTTCCACCACGATGACCACCATTGTTTTTGTTATTCTTTTTCTTATCGAAACGCGTTAAATCATCTTGTCCAACTACATTTTGATAATCTGTTTCCACTATGGCAACAGCAGATTGATTACCTCCCAGATTTAATGGTTTTTCTCCGCGACGATTCTTCTCGATAATCTCACGAGCCTTTGCTGCCGTGATTGTCTCAAGGTTAGCAGGATGACGTTGATCTGTAGAATATGTTACTTCCCCTTTGAGAGGGTCAGAAGAGAAGAAATAGTAGGTGGCATCCTTGGTTTCCAAAGGCACATTACGTGACGGGAGTTTCTTCACGGCCTCTTCGTAAACAGGCACTTCGTAGTTGAGACAGCACTTCAATTTTGCACATTGACCTGCTAATTTCTGCGGATTCAACGAGATATTTTGAATACGAGCTGCATTGGTTCCCACCGAAGAAAACTGTGTCATCCAAGTTGAGCAACAGAGCTCTCTACCACATGGTCCCGTTCCACCAATACGTCCTGCCTCTTGACGAGCACCAATCTGCTTCATCTCAATACGAATGCGGAAAGTCTCAGCATATACCTTGATCAATTGACGAAAATCCACACGTCCATCTGCAATATAATAGAATATTGCTTTTGATCCATCACCTTGGTATTCCACATCTCCAATCTTCATCTCCAACCCCAATGACTTGGCCAATTGGCGCGATTTGATCATCGTTTCTTGCTCTTTGGAATGTGCTTCTGCTGCGCGAACCAAGTCTTCCTCTGTAGCAACGCGCAAGATATTACGAATCTCATAACGCTCCGTATTGATATGATTTTTCTTAATCTGAACAGGCACCAATCTTCCAGTCAAAACAACCTCACCAAGGTCAGTTCCAGGATTAGCCTCTACCACAACCTTCACTCCTTTTTCAAGGGGCAAGTTATTGCTATTATGGTAATAACCTTTTCGGGTATTTTTGAACTGTACCTCCACCAAATCACCTTCCTCACCCGTATGAGGGACATCACTCAACCAATCCACCACAGGCAACATATGTTTGGGATTATGATTGACTGCCTTCTTTGTGATATGGCATGAGCCATTATCTATTGTGAAATCTTCTTTCATATATCATTACTTTACAAGTACTATCATTTGCAAACAAAGATCAAAAAATATGATTTTGGCATTGCCGTTTTGTGCTATTTGTTGTTCAGCTTTGCCAAGCTCGTTCATCATCTTTTCTACATTTCCATCGTGAATAAATGGTGCAAACTTCGTAGAGAACTCTTGCTCTTTTTTAGTTTGATAATTCATTGATGAGCAATGGAAATTGTATATATAATTCTCACGAATTTGACGTTGGGCATACTGCAAAAATGCCTTCTGCTTCTCTCTTCCCACCTTACTATCCGCCATATCATTACTCCATTGACGAAGTTTGAGCAATGCACTATAATCTTTCTTTTGTCCCACCAACCATGCGTTGCGCATCAATGCCACAAAATCATCGAAATAAGTTTGGTTATCTTCACTCTCGCTCATCATTTTTAGAGCCGCAAGATAACTGCCATTCGCCATATGTGCAATAGTTCGGGCATCTTCTGCGTCAAGCCATGCGTATTCTGTTTGCAACCCAGAAGCAATAGTTTCTTCACTCAAGCGTGGTACTCTAACCTCTTGTACACGCGATAATATAGTACTGAGAAGCTGTTCAGGGTGCTCACTCACGAGTAGAAACAGAGTCATTGTAGGAGGCTCCTCAAGCAGTTTAAGCAGTTTATTCGCACACGTGGCATTCATTTTCTCTGGTTGCCAAATGAGCATAATTTTATATCCACCTGAAAAACTCTTGAGCGAAAGCTTACGAAGTATCTCACTACTCTCTTTCTCATAGATCATTCCCTGCTTTGTTTCCACTCCCATTACACGATACCAATCGTCCAAATCAAAATACTTATGCTCAGCTACAAGTCCCCTCCACTTATCAGCATAAGCATCACACACATCGCCCTCATCACCTTTAACAATAGGGAATGCAAAATGCAAATCAGGATGTTGTAATTTGTTAAATTGTATGCATGTTGGGCATGTACCACAAGAATCATGCTCCGTACGATTAGGACATGCAATATACTGCGCATACGCAAGCGCCAATGCTAGCTTACCCACACCAGCAGGTCCCGCAAACAATTGCGCATGCGGAATGCGCCCTTCGCGCACCGCTTGACGTAGTTGATTCTTCTCGTTTTCTTGCCCTATTATGTCACAAAATTGCATAGTTACACAAATTAGCCTACAAAGGTACAACAAAAAAAGGACAAATGCAAGAAAAACGAGCAAAAGTTTATTTTAAGCTCGTTTTTCTTATTGATCAGAATAATAGTACGCTAGAAGAAAATTATGGCTTACGATTATAAATAACAGTACATTGCTTACGTGCGACAAATATAGCATAAACAAACGCCATCAATATCATCAGAAATAGCACATCCCACTCCAACCCCAATGGGATAATTTCATCTTCGGGTACATCAGGAACGCCAGGTCCTACCAAACCATACATTGTAGGGGCAGAACTAGCGATACTCATATTGGGTTGATTTTCTCCTATTGGATTTAAACTAGACGTCCATAGAAATGTAGTATTCGCACCCGTACCTGCTACAGAAACAGCAGATTGCGTTGTTTTTCTCACCTTACTCTTTGTATATAACTCCATAGAAGTGTTGTACGTACTAACTGTATTGACACTTTTTTCTACCGCTTGATTACCTGTCATTTGGTTCGTGCGCATAGGTGCTACAGAACGCATCTTATACGATTGAATTGATTGGCTGCAAACTGGTACTAATTCATTCGATAATGTGTGCTCTCCAAATACACTTACTGGAGTTAATAAAGCAACAAATACTAATACTGTTATATATAAATTTTTCATGACCATCGCATTACTCTTGGTTAATAAATTTATATCGCTCATTATTCACACGCACCACATACACACCCATCCCTAAACTGCTGATTGGCAACTCTATTTGATTGCTAAATTGCGCATGTACAACTTCTTGTCCACTCATATTATAAATAGTCACTATATTATGCATTTGACCTGTGACAATATAAATATTTTTATCAGACGTCCACAATTTTGTATTCGATATATTATCCATATTTGTAGCCACACCATCACCTCCAGAATTCTCTGGTAGTTTTGGATTGAGTACCACTTGGAACCGCATATCATTAACCGACTTAGCTGGCACATGGAATTGATACTCGCCATCTTCTTGCAAAGAAATAACACTATCTGCCACTAAGTCTTTGATGTAAAGTGGATCGCCAATCAACGAACTAAAGCGTAAGGTATATGTTGTATCTTGCCCAGCGCAGAAACCAATATACATGCTATCAATATGGTTGGATGCAGAAATTTCCATCATACCACATGGTTCGTTGGTATAAATATTTACCTGTCCACTAGCATTCATATTCAAGCCGTCGTAACCATTGTCGTAGTCAGGTGTACAACGCATATCTTGCAGGATATACATACGGTCTGAGCCACTATTCTTTCCATATGCTTGAATACGAATACGGCGTAGCAGTTCAGACGCAGTGGCAGAGCGATTTGGTATCTTCATTGCATTATTACCTGGCGATGTCGTATTCCAGACATGCTTCTCATAATCCAATTTGATTGTACAGTTTGGTTCATTAGCAACCACATAAATACCTTGCATTGGAGCAATCAATGTAGGGTCGGTATTTTCATTAAGATTCCCTGCACTCAACACAGGAATAGCTGTATATTGTCCAGCTGCTTGACTGGTTGTTTCTGCACCATTACTTTCTGTTGTTGCATCATTCCACTCTGTCCAAGAGCCCGTATTGAAGATATAGAATGTCTTGAGCATATCCCCTTCAAAATCATCAGCAGTAAATGCAGCCACATTGATAGGAGCAAGGTAACTATTAGTAAAGATATTATCGCCTCCTGCCGTTTTTTGCAAAGTAATGTCTTGAGGTTGATTAATTGCCGTTGCCACCCAATTATAAGTTGGTTTTCCTTGTTGTGTAATCGCATAGCCAGCAAATGGCTCCAACGCAACAGTACCTTTTTGCTTTGACCACCCGCTTGATTCGGACCAACTATATAACCATGTGTTAGATGTCAACGTAACCTCCGTATCGGCACCTGGCGCACCAACATATTGCCACAAACGATGCTTATTTTCTGTAGGATATGCCTCACTTGGTTGGCTCTTCGTAGTATATTGCACAGTCACTCTTGGCATATACTCCTCTGCCACTTCTGGGTGAATACGCAAGTAGCCAGCTCCCGTTACCGATTCGTGTCTGCCAGAATTATTGTGGATAGTAATAGA
This sequence comes from uncultured Bacteroidales bacterium, assembly GCA_937901225.1. Classification (GTDB taxonomy): domain Bacteria; phylum Bacteroidota; class Bacteroidia; order Bacteroidales; family Paludibacteraceae; genus Colicola. The sequence goes on from CALCGX010000043.1 coordinate 22,348, forward strand.
CGAACCATCGCTTGCTGTGCCTTCGATACCTTCACTTCCGATTGTTAAGCCACCTTTGCAAGTAATCGTAAGTCGACTACCTTCCTCAAAGATTGCTCCAGAAACGCCTTGTGCCTCATCTATCACTGCATCTGAACGAAGAATGACAGGTATGTCGTTTTCATCGGGCACACGCTTTATATTCCAGTTCTCGGTATCCGACCATTGATTACCGTTATCACCATTAAACACGATTGCTCCATCTACAGGAACTATCAATGCTGATTTTGCAACTGCCACAACAGTTTGATTATCATCCAACGGAGTACCACGATTTAAATTATTAGACGTATTGGTGGTATTCCCTCCACCACTAACCGAAAGTTGACGCTCTCCCGTTTCACTATTAAAAATCATCGGTTGAACAGCAGGGATATTAGATGGTTTTGGATAGGTATATGGCTGCATCGGCTCATAATTAGGCAACGAATAGACGTACAAACTATGTGTAGTAGATGATACCACAAACAAATTACCTGCATAATCAAATTCCAAACCATCTATCTTATCTGCCCCTGTTACTGGTATCTCAAACATCCAATCAAGATTGAATCCAAACCAAGTATCGTTGTCGTTATAGAACAATTTAAACACACAAACCCTCTCACTAAACGCAACTGCCAAAAAAGCTTCAGAACTATACATGCCATCCTTCTCGTATAGTGCCACCTGTCCTGTCGGATTAGGGTGATTCTCTTCAACAGTTTTATTTTGAGTATGTGGAGATAACATTTGGCGTACATTCCACAACGGAGAAACATTGTTACCCGAATAAGTGTCTTGTGCACCAGTTCCCATGGAATATTGGAAATAACGCACTAATCCAGTTCCTGGAGATTTATGTTTTTGATAACCGCTCGGATGTATATGTGCTAAGAATGAATATGCATCCATTTTTCCACGGTGCTGCGCCACCCAAAAACTACCTCGAGAACTCACAACCATAGAGTTGTCCGCATCCACCCAAGGAGAAACACAATAAGGAAAACCATATTGCGCTTTGCCTTCCTGGGTAGTTCCATAAAAAGTAGATGTTCTTGGATTATAGTATTTTTCCGCTTGATCATAGACCTCATCATCATCCTGCTTAGTCAACTTATAAATCACACCTGTTCCAGGATCATATTTATCATCTGATACATCTTCTGTATCACTTCCTGAACGTATCGCAGACGCACCTCCTGCCTTGCTCAAGACATACAGTTCACCACCTGGACCAAAAGCCAAAGAGTTGATAGGATGAAGAGACGAGGACGCATAGTTTGCTTCAGATATAAGATTTCTGGTCACATTAACAGCAGCACCTTTATCTGTCAGTATCGCCTCCTCATCAGGCAGCAACTGATAAATAGCAGATTGCTGACTACTTGCTGATTTTGCATAATACACACTTCCATCTACGGGATTGACCGCTATACTGTGCATATAGAATCGCGTCCATTGATCAGTTTCTGCTGGAAAATTCACGCCACTCGGCATATAACTGCCACCAACCTTTTTATATTTACCATCAACTGGATTAGGCTCAAGCACCACAATACCAGGCGCATAGGCATCTCCACTTACTGCATCAGGAGTAGGAGCATTAGCGATATATACGCGACCAAAAAACTCTGATTGTGGATTTTTATCAATTGCTATACCCTGTGGGCAACGGAAATTCTTATCCACATACAACAGACGAGGCTCTTTTCTCTGTGCAAACAATGCACCATAACCATCCTCATAGGTATATGACTGTAAAGTATAATTAGAATAATCTTTTAGCCATATATCCACCATATCCGCTCTATTTCCTGTGATTTTATCTGCCTTTAACTCTATTGCCCATGTCATATTAAGACAGTCACTTTGACTTGTCAGATAAATAGGTATCTCTGCTTTCGTTAATGAAATAGCATATTCACCAGCATCGGAACGCTGTTCCAGAACACTTGATGGCAGATCATAGCGCCCTAGTTCAGCATTCGTTTCGCTATGATAAAATACCAATGCACCACTTTTAGGCGGAACATTAGATTTGAAATAAAAGGTATATGTTCCTAACACAGAAGGTTTGCCATTTGCCTCCAGTTCTCCCTCATATGTATAATGCAAATCATACGCAAAAATGCGTAAGTTACCAGAATCCAACGTTTGAGCAGTAACACTACTAAATCCACCTGCCCATCCACACCAATAAAGTGCTAATAAGAAAATAATACTACGAATAGTTTTTTTCATGGCTGATACTTCAATTATGTTATTCTACTGATTATAAGCATTTAAGGAAATTTGCAATTGCATGCAAAAAGTTTGCAAAATTACTACATTTTTTTTGAATACACAAATTTTCCACCATAAAAAATCAATTATTAATATCATAACCTACTGATTGTCTAAATACCACAACGCAGTCTTTCCGCTATCAATTACGTACCATATACGTAGGATATACGTAACATATACGTAAGATATACGTAGGATAATCGAGTTGTTAACCTGAGAATACCGAAGAATGATGCGGAAATGTACCTAAAGATATGTACAAAAAAGACAACCACCTAAGTGATTGTCTTGTGGTCCTGCTTGGGCTTGAACCAAGGACCCCCTGATTATGAGTCAGGTGCTACTAACCAACTGAGCTATAGGCGCTTTTTAATTACGATATCAGATTAATATCTAAATCTGATGCAAAGTTACAAATAATTTTTGACATGACCAAATTTTTTAGTAACTTTTTTTGTTAAAAAAATTAAATATTTTCAACGTATTTGACAATTTTTTGAGGTGAATCAGAAATTAAAACATTTACGATATTAACGGTTTCATTTTTAAAATCTTGTATAACTTGTGCAAATATTTCACCTTTTAATGGGATTTTTTCTTTTTCAAATTTAAAATAAATATGACTATAAATTGAATCTTCGTCTTTATCTATATCTCTTTTATTCCATATACTAAATAAAGCATTTTGTTTACTTAAAGAAGAATTATTAGTTTTTAATTTCATTTGACGAATATTGTTCATATGAGATTTTAATTCTGTTTTCCAATGATTTTTTACATCATTATAACTGTTACTTAAAGTAGCATATCTAATTAAGCACCAATTTTCAACTATTTGTGGAATTAAATTATCTGCTTTTTCTTTATACTCTTTTAAAGAGTATGCCATTTCACAAATAAGATAATTTTGTAGTTCTTCTCTTATTGTTTCTCTAATAATTCTTTTAAGTGATTCCATTTTTATTTTTTTTCTAAATCTGATGCAAAGTTACAAATAATTTTTGATATGACCAAATATTTTAGTAAAAAAATTAATAT
>CALCGX010000044.1 GCA_937901225.1 uncultured Bacteroidales bacterium
GTCTTCGGTTATTACATCGAGGTGCGCAACACCCACAAGGACAAGGTTCCCGAGACCTGGATACGTAAGCAGACACTCGTCAATGCCGAGCGTTACATCACTCAGGAACTCAAGGAGTACGAAGAGAAGATCCTCGGTGCTGAAGACAAGATCTCGGCCCTCGAGACCCGCCTCTACAACGACCTCGTAATCGCCCTCAACGAATACATCCCAGCCATCCAGGTCAATGCCAATCATATTGCCCGTCTCGACTGCCTGCTCTCCTTCGCTACCGCCGCTTCGCTGCATCGCTACGTGCGCCCGATGGTAGACGACAGCACCGTGCTCGACATCCGTCAGGGTCGCCATCCCGTCATTGAGCAGCAGCTGCCCGTAGGCGAGAGCTACATAGCCAACGATGTGCAGGTCGATACCGACAACCAGCAGATCCTCATCATCACCGGTCCCAACATGGCCGGTAAGTCGGCTCTCCTGCGTCAGACCGCCCTCATCACCCTCATGGCCCAGATCGGAAGCTTCGTTCCTGCCGAGGCCGCTCGCGTGGGTTTGGTCGACAAGATCTTTACCCGTGTGGGAGCCAGCGACAACATCTCTGTGGGCGAGTCCACCTTCATGGTCGAGATGACCGAGGCGTCCGACATCCTCAACAACATCAGTCCGCGCAGCCTCGTGCTATTCGACGAGCTGGGTCGCGGCACCTCCACCTACGACGGCATCTCCATCGCGTGGGCCATCGTAGAGTACATTCACGAGAACAGCCGTGGCCGTGCCCGTACCCTCTTTGCCACCCACTACCACGAGCTCAACGAGATGGAGGAGAGTTTCCAACGCATACGCAACTACAATGTGTCGGTGCGCGAGGCCAACGGAAAGGTAATCTTCATGCGTAAGCTGGTGCGCGGGGGCTCGGAGCATAGTTTTGGTATTCATGTGGCGAAATTGGCAGGTATGCCATCGTCAATTATTCAGCGTGCGAATCAGATATTGAGAGACTTAGAAAATGACCATAGCCAATCGCCTATAGCCTCATCGCCAACAATCGGTAGTGGTAAAGCTTCGGTGAGTGCACCAAGTGGCATGCAGCTAAGTTTCTTCCAATTGGACGACCCTGTATTGGAGCAGATTCGTGATGAAGTGAAGACTTTGGATATCAACAACCTGACCCCATTGGAGGCACTCAACAAACTAAGCGAAATCAAGAAATTAGTTGGCGGGAAATAACGGATTACTATCGAGCCTACATAACTAATCATAAAAAAACGATTATGCGATGGCATAATCGTTTTTTTATCCTTACTCTTGCTGCATATCAACTAGTTTGCGGTAATAACCATTGAGAGCATACAACTCATCGTGTGTACCTCTTTCTACGATTTGTCCTTCATGTAACACACAAATAAGATCAGCCTTACGAATAGTACTTAAGCGATGCGCTACTACCAGCGTGGTGCGATCCTTCATTAGATTCTCCAGTGCCTCCTGCACGAGTTTCTCCGATTCGGTATCCAACGCAGAAGTAGCTTCATCAAGAATCAAGATTGGCGGATTCTTAAGTATAGCACGTGCGATGGATATACGTTGGCGTTGTCCACCGCTGAGGCGTGAGCCTCGGTCACCAATCGTCGTTTGGTATTGGTCTGGCGTCGCCATGATAAAGTCATCGGCATTAGCAATACGCGCAGCATGGCGCACCTCATCCATCGTTGCAGACTCTACACCAAATGTGATATTGTTATAGAACGTATCATTAAAGAGAATTGCCTCTTGATTGACATTGCCCATAAGGGAACGAAGGTCAAACGTCTTGAGTTCTCGTATGTCTATACCATCGATAGTGATACGCCCAGCAGTAGTGTCATAGAAACGTGGTAGCAGGTCTGCCATCGTGGTCTTTCCACTACCTGATTGCCCTACCAAAGCAATGGTTTGCCCTTTCTGAATATCCAGATTAATATGCTTGAGTACAGGGCGATCAGCTTGATAGGAGAAGCAGACATCCTCATAACGAATAACCGACTGAAAATCTGCTATTTGCTTTGGATTTTCCGCTATACGAATATTGCTTTCCGTATTAAGTATCTTATCTATTCGCTCCAACGAAGCCATACCACGGCGTATGCCATAAGTGGCTTTGCTGAGGTCTTTAGCAGGGTTGATGATAGAATAGAAAATCACAAGGTAATAGATGAATGTAGCCGCGTCAATAGAGGAATGGTCACCCAAGATCAGCGTACCGCCAAACCATAGGAGAATGGCAATGAGTGCCGTACCAAAGAACTCCGATACAGGGTGCGCCAGATAATAGCGGCGGTTGATACGGTTGAACGTAGCACGTGTAGCATTGATGAGATGGAGAAAACGATGGGTGAGTTTGCCCTCAGCATTGAAGGCTTTAACTACACGTAGACCACCTAATGTTTCATCTATTTGGGTAAGAATCTCAGCATTTTGTTCTTGACCTTTGGTAGAAGCACGTTTGAGTGAACGACCGATACGTCCAATCAACAAACCCGCTATAGGCAATAACACGAGCACAAACAGCGTGAGTTGCCACGAGATAGTAAAGAGCGTGATGAGATAAACTAGAATCATGATGGGGTCTTTGAATAGCATATCCAATGTGGACATGATACTCGCCTCCACCTCATTCACATCGTTAGTCATGCGCGACATAACATCACCTTTGCGCTCTTCAGTAAAGAAACCGATAGGCAAACTGACCACCTTCTTATACAATTGCGCGCGCAGGTCGCGTAGCACGCCCGTGCGTATAGGCACCATGAAATAGTTTGCAAGCCATGCCGTGAGGCACTTGAAACCCGTGAGAAACACCAAGCAAGCTCCTAATAGTAACAAGACAGATTGCGCACCATGGGTATCAATTTGTGTCTGCAAGAAATAATACAAATTATTCTTCAAAACATTGATTGTTTCTTGCACTGTGGCAGCATCCGACAAAGGTGTATAAGCAACATCCAACTCCGAAAGACCAAATAGAATCTGCAAGACGGGGATAATCGTAGCAAATGAGAATAGCGACAATATCGTAGAGAGGATATTGAAAAATAGGTTTGCTGCCACTTGCCAACGATATGGCGGTACAAAGCGTTTTAAGAGTGATATGATGTTCATGATGGACAGTTGACAATTTACAGTTGACAGTTAATAGTTGACAGTTTGCGGTTATTCTCACTGACGTAGAGAAGGATTTGACGATCAAAAGCTTCTTTGTCAATACCCAAATCCGTTTGAATAGCTAATACTTGCAATTTGTTACCCAACTGTTCAACCAATGGAGTCTGTAATAAACGCATATAATCTTTTTCTGTGGTTACAACACAACTATATTGTTCTGCTTTGTGTATGATCTGAGCGATATCATGCTTCGTAAACACATGGTGATCTGGAAATGCGAGCAACTCGGTATCTGGACATTGTGCTTTCAAATGCTCTAATAATGGCAACGGATTAGCAATGCCCGTAACAAGCAATGGTGTTCCATTCAATGCTATTGGTGCATAACCAATAGAAGAATAAACCAAATGCTGGTACGATGCCAAATGCAACGCATTGCTCACTATTCGTCTGTCAATCGGTTGCATTTGAGACGGACATTTAGTCACTACCACCACATTGGCTCGATGACTCTGATTAGGCAAATCGCGCAACCTACCCCATGGCAACAGATGATCATTGGTATATAGGCAATCATAGGGCGTAAGTAGCACATAGAATCCGCAACGCAATTTGCGGTGCTGGTACGCATCATCGAGGATTACACATTGCAAATCAGGAAACAACTGTTGTAAACGTTTCACGCCCTTCACACGGTCGGCGCATACAGCCACTGGTATATCGGGGAAATGGGTATGTATTTGCATTGGTTCATCGCCAATAGTTTGTGCTGTATCCTGCTCATTAGCAATACGAAAGCCTTTTGTTTTTCTCCCATAGCCGCGCGAAAGAAGCGCTACCTTATAATCAGATGAGAGCAATGAAATCAAATACTCTGCCATTGGTGTTTTGCCTGTTCCGCCTACAGCAAGATTGCCCACACAAATGGTAGGTATGCTAACCTGAGTAGAATGCAGGATATGGTCGTCGTATAGCAAATTACGAAGCCATACGACGAAACCATAAATCCATGCTATGGGAGCCAATAAGAATTTCATTCTGTATTATTGTATTGTCACTTCAGGCATCAATGCCATAATACGTGGTTTAGAAGCAAACTCACGTACCTTCATTACGAGGCGTTCCTCTGGTGTGGTAGGGTCAAACATTTTGATAAGTTCCTCAAATGGGTCGGTCTTCTCTGGATAGGTAGCCAATTGATACTCACCCAATTCTGCCAACTCCACTGCTTTCGCAACAGCATCATTGATATTACCCAGACTATCCACTAAGCCAATCTCCAAAGCATCTTTACCAAGCCATACACGTCCCTCGCCAATCTTCTTGATCTCATCTTGGGTCATATCGCGACCATCGGCGCAACGACGAGTAAAGAGGTCATAGCCACGCTCTACCATATTTTGCATGAGCGCCATCTCTTGAGGGTTCATACCTTTGTAAACTGCATTGACATTCAAGGCTGAATGTTTGTTGGTAGAAACACCATCAATATCCAAACCGACTTTCTCGCGGAGTTTGTTGAAGTTAGGAACTGTACCAAAGATACCGATTGAACCAGTAAGCGTAGTAGGCTCAGCATAGATATAATCGGCGTTGCAAGATATATAATAGCCACCAGATGCCGCATAGTCGCCCATAGAAACCACTACAGGAAGACCCTTATCTTGCAACATCTTCATCGCATGCCAAATCTGCTCACTTGCATCCGCACTACCACCAGGACTGTTCACACGGAAGACTACTGCTTTTACATCATCGTCATTGTAGATTTTCTTGATTGTTTTCAAGATTTTACCCTCTACAATGCCATCTGTACCCGCGTCCACGATAGCACCTTCTGCGTACAAGACTGCCACCTTGTCTGTTGCATCAATCTTGCTGCGCTCTACACTGGTCATCTTGCTGTTAGACAGCTGCTTATAGTCTTTTGTACCCGCATAGGTGCGCAATATGCTGTCCATCTCTTGGATATATACCAATGAGTCCACAAAGTGGTAGGTAAGGTATTTCTCTTGTGGTTGCAATGACATACATTCGTCTGCGTATGCGTGCAATTGCTCAGGAGTGATTTCGCGACTTTGTCCTACTGCCGCTTTCATCTCGCTCCATATACCACCGAGATATTGTTCGGTTTGTTTGCGGTCTGCCTCCGACATCGAAGTGCGGAAGTATGGTTCAACAGCCGATTTGAAAGTACCCACCTTGAGGATTTGCATCTCAATGCCAATCTTATCGAAGAGACGGGTGTAGTACTCTTTTTGTGCGCTCAATCCATCCCACGCCAACAAACCAACTGGATTGAAGAAAATCTTATCTGCTACAGAAGCGATATAGTAGTTGGTTTGTGAATACGAATCAGAATAAGCGATGATGAACTTGCCCGATTGTTTGAAGTCAAGCAGCGCATCGCGTAGCGCCTTTGCACAAGCAGGTCCCGCTGCGAGAGAACCGCCCTTGAGGTAGATACCCAACACCTTGTCGTTGTCCTTCGCCAAAGCGATGTTGCTGAGCAGATCACTCAAGCCGACGTTGGTAGTAGTTTGACCATACAATTCACCCATGATGGCGTCCAATGGATTCTCCTCGCCCACTTGCTCTACCAAATTACCTTTCAAATCAATACGATAGATGGTATTCTCCTCCAATTTAGTGGTTGGTGTGGACATCATATCGCCCATCAACGCCCCCAAAAGGAAACAAAAACCAAAATACACACCAATACCGATAAGGGTTTTGCCTAAGCAACCCATTTTTTTACGAGGTTCTCCCTCTTTTTTTACAAAAATTGCCATTGTTTTCTTACATTAAAGCGTTTATTATCTCTCATTAAAGTCTTTTCTCGTTGTCGTGTCGTTGCCGTGTCGTTGCCGTAATTAGCAGGTAACGAGTAAGGGATTTACGGCTTATTTAGTTTGAATGTCTTGCGGTGGTAAGGCGTGATGCCATACTGCCGTATTGCCTCATAGTGCGCTTTGGTAGGATAGCCCATATTTGTATCCCAATGATACTGCGGATACTCCTCATGCAAGCGCAACATATACTCATCGCGATAAGTCTTAGCCAGCACACTCGCTGCCGCTATGGATAAGTATTTACCATCACCTTTAACCACTGTGCGTGCTGGGATTTCCATCACTTGTCCTGCGGGTATATAGGGTTTCCATTTGTTGCCATCCACCAGGATATGCTGAGGTGTGATAGTCAATTTATCCAATGCCCGCTGCATACCAATAATGGATGCTTTCAGGATGTTGATTTGGTCAATCTCCTCTGCCGTCACTTCCACGACTGCCCATGCTGTAGCATATTGTTCTATCTTCGGGCGAAGAAACCGACGCTCTTTCTCAGTGAGTTGTTTTGAATCATTGAGTAGTTCTAACCATTCGCGATGCTGCTCTTGTTCTATCAATTTCGGATCAATCACCACCGCAGCAGCAAACACACTCCCTGCCAATGGTCCGCGTCCCGCTTCATCGCAACCCGCTTCCACAACTCCTTCTATGCAATATGCTTTTAGCATGTCCGATTTACTAACTAGCCTAATTGGTCCAATTTGTCTAATATTTTTCCTAAAATGGGTATCCTATCGCAATATGGAATGCCATATCATCTGCCCAATTCAAGCCGTTTCCTACGGTGCGCCACTGCTTACCCGAACCATCATAGCGTAATGCTGGGTCATACAATTTCACGCCAAAGTCCACACGGAAAATAAAGAATGAGAAGTCCAAACGCACACCCACACCATACGCCAAGGCGATTTGCTTGTAAAACTCACCAAATCGGAACACACCATTGGGTTGCGCTTCATAGTCAAATATGGTCCATATATTTCCCGCATCAAAGAAAGCAGCTAACTCAAAAATCGACCACACCTTTGCACGGTATTCCACATTCAAATTCATACGAATATCACCCGATTGGTTGTTGAAGTTAATCAACTTGCCATTACCCTTATATCCACCAGGTCCCAATGTACGAGCAGACCAACCCCGCACGCTATTCGCACCTCCTGCGAAATAGCGTTTCTCAAAGGGTATCGTTTGTGAATTACCATAGGGCACTGCAACGCCCAAATCAGCATGAAACACCAATCGATGTTTCGGATGAAGCATCTGATTATAGGTCACCGACAAATCGGCCTTTGCGAATTGTGCAAACTGCGTATTGAGGAAAATATAATTTCCCGACAATGTATCCACTGAAAACCCACATGGTTTCGCCAATGCACGTAGCAAGTTACCTGCTGTCTCAATATTGTAATTCACATTCCAATACGAACTGTTTGGCCGACTGGCACGATACGAACTATAGTTACCTGAGTAGCCCAGACCTACGATAAAATGGTTCTCGTAGGAGTACTTCAAGATATTTGTCGATTGCAAAAACTGGTCACGAAAAATATCACTCACCCAAGGCAAATACACATAACTAATATCCACAAATCGGAACTGATGCTCCAAGCCGACACGTGGCTGACGGATCGTATAATTTAATCCAGCACCAAAAATGGAGCGTGTATATTCATCGGGACGATTTTGGAAGTCATAACTCAAATCCAATGATACCAGATTGGGAAACTTCATTCCAGCAGCAGCTTTTGCTTCAATGGCACGACCGCCATTTTGTCGCCACTCATAGCTTGCACGACCATTTACAGATAGTTCTTCCGCACCACGAAATAGATTTCGATTCACATATCCCACTCCTGCTGCAATACCCCAATCGCCAGCCGAATACGTACCCTCAATCTCCGCTGATACTGTATGCAACTTGCCTCGCGAAAGTACGATATGACAATCCAATTCATCCGCTGATATAGGTTCAAAACTTATATCCACATACTTAACAGGTGCCAATTGATTGAAGCGCGTATAAGCTCGTTCCACCATGCGCTCGTTGTACATATCGCCTGGTTCTATAGGACAATTACGCATTAATATCTTATCACGAAGCAACTGTTTACCAACCCACGTAAACACAAAACCATCCTTCGATTTCGAAGACATCTCTTCTGTATCAGGAAGGCGCGAAGGATCATAATCCAAATGAAAATGCACATGGGCGATACGATACTTACGAAATATCTTTTCCTTTTCTTCGGCAGGCAACTCTTTTAGATAATCGTGCAACTTCATCGTCACATCTATCTCACCCTTTCCACGCGTACTATCTGCCTCAAAGTGCAACAACTCTTGATCGAAATAGAAATACCCTCTTCTGCGCATGGCACTTGATACCCGACGACGCTCCTCATTCAGCACATCTGCATCAAACTGCATACCATTACCAACTAGCGCGCGTGAGTTAGTAGCAATCAACTTTAAATCCGACTGAGGCAAATTCACTGAATATTTACGAATCATATATGGTTTATCGGCTGTCACATGGTACACAAGATTCACTTTGCGGTCCTTCACAGCCATTGTCGTATCCACTTGCGTACGGAAGTAGCCCTTATTGTTCATCGCGCGTTGCAACTGCGTACAACTCGCATCCGCCAATTCTGCATCGAACACCACTGGTGCCTCGCCTATTTTTCGCGCATTCTTGCTTGTCCATTTGGTAGTGTCCGCAGAAGCGGTATTATATATATCTAGTTGCAGTTTCCAAAAACCTAGAATCTCCGTATTTTGTTTCTGTTGCACGTATTTCATCAGTTCAGATGAAGTCACAGCCTTTGTATCCTCCACACGCACTTTCACATCATTCAGTAGGTATTTACCTTCGGGTACAAACTTAGTCGTATTGCAAGCAACCAAAATGTTAACACACACCAACACAGACAGCATCTTCAATGCCATCATTTTCCTATCCATATTTCGCCCGCGCATACGCATAATATATTCAGCCCGCAAAGGTACAAAAAAAAACGCACATCTGCAAGAGAAATGCGTTTTTTTGTTTTGATGATTATGTTTCTTTTATAATCTTGCCGCAACTTATTAGGATTTTACTGCCTATATGCCACCCAACAGCGAATGTAATAAGCAGCCTTCCCACAATCATACCTCTGCTATCTTTCCGTCAGCAAATTGCAGTTTACGTCCTGGATATTGCTCGGGCCAAGTATGGTTGTGCGTGGACATAATAACCGTCATACCCGCTTGGCTAATGCTATAGAGTAATTCCATAATTCCCTTACCAGTCTCAGGGTCAAGATTACCCGTTGGTTCATCTGCGAGAATCAATCCAGGTGCGTTCAACAAGGCACGAGCAATCACCACACGCTGTTGTTCGCCACCAGAAAGTTGGTAAGGCATCTTGTATGCCTTTTCCTCCATACCCACTTGCTTGAGCACATCGTAGATATTGTTCTTCATGGCTTGTTTGTCCTTCCAACCTGTGGCTTTAAGCACAAACATCAAGTTCTCTTCCACATTGCGATCTACCAATAACTGGAAATCTTGAAATACTACCCCAACCTTTCTGCGCAGATACGGGATATCGCGGCGACGAAGTTTCAATAAGTCGTAGTCTAAAGCAGTTGCTTCAGCCCCTTCGATAGGCAACTCGCCATAGATGGTTTTCATAAAACTAGACTTACCACTACCCACACGTCCCAACAGATATACCATTTCACCAGAAGAAATGGTCAAATTGATATCTGTCAGCACAATCTGCTCATCCTGACAAATCTCTACACCTTTATATTTGATGAGTTCACTCATTCTGCATCCATTTGGTTGATTTTGTTCTCAAGGTCATTGAGTTGGCTCTTGAGGAGATCAATCTTCTTGCGCATATCATCCACCAACTTGTTGCCTGACTTACTTTTTCCTGTAAAGAAGAGGATATTGTTCTCTGCCGTCTTGATTTCTTGCACAAGATTCTCGTACATACGAATCAATTTTTGACGATCATTCATACCATCCACCTTCTTGTTCCAACGCTCTTTCGCTTCTGCACGCTTTTGAGCATATTGCTCGCGAAGTTCCTTGGTAGCCTCTCGTTTCGCCTCAAAGAAAGCATCGCAAGCAGCGGTAAACTTCTTCCAAAGTTCGTCAGAATATTTGCGGGCTACAGGACCAACCTTCTTCCATTGTTGTTGCAATTCGATAAGTTTGTTGGTAGTTTCCGTCCAATCAATGCTATCTTTCAATGCCTCTGCAGCTTCAACAAGTTCGCGCTTCTTCTTCAAATTCTCACTAAACTCATCGCGCATACCTTTGTAGAAAGCGGTTTTTGCTTTGAAGAATGCCTCGCAAAGTTCGCGGTACTCATTATAGACTGCTTGATTTTGTTTCTTAGGAGCAAAACCAATGGTGCGCCACTCTTGTTGGATAGCTTGTACCTTCTCAGTAGCCTCATCCCATTGCTTATTGGATTTCAATTTCGTTACATCCAGTTCCTTAATTTGTGCAATCAAGGCTTGCTTCTTCTCTAAATTTTCATTCTCTTTAGCGTGAAGTTCATCAAAATAAGCTTGATGCTTTTTGTTGATTACGCTACTTGCTTGTTTAAAGCGATTCCAAATATCTTCTCGCAACTCGCGAGCCACAGGACCAATCTCAGCCCACTCATCATGCAACTGTTGCAACGCACGATTCGCCTCTACAATATTTGGATTCTCTTGCAATTTCTCCGCAGCTTCGCAAAGGAGGGTTTTCATCTCAAGGTTTTTCTTGAAGTCCAAATCACGAAGTTCTATATTTATCTTCACAAGATCATAGAAACGTTCTTGATATTGTTGATAATTCTTCCAAATCTCTTGAGTTTTGGTTGCAGGTACAGCCCCTATAGTCTTCCACTCGGCTTGCAACTCACGCATTTTCTTTAGATTATCCATCACATCTGCGGTCTCAGCGTCTGCTAACTCCTTCATTTGAACCAGGATATTCTCTTTGCGCAGCAAGTTTTGTGCTTGCTCTTCTTCGATTTGCTTTTGCAATTCTGCACGACGTTGCTTATATGTATTCAACAATTCGCGGAACTCTTGCTCCAATTCATCAATTGATGGCAACCAGTTCTCCAGCATTTCGCCCGCTGCCTCAGCAGCCTCGAGTGCGGCCTTCTTCTGCGCCTCTAATTCTTGATGATACTGACGGTAGAATTGTGTTTTCAGCACTTCTACTTGTTCCTTCACTTCAGCTACATTCTTTTGTAGTAGTTCCTTTAGTTCGTCCACGAACTGTTGTTTTTCATTTGCCATAATCGTAAAAAGTTACGCCCTTTCGAGCGGGGTTCATAAATTTCGCGACAAAGGTACAAATAAATTTGCACATTTGCAAAAAAAAGTGTACCTTTGCAGCAAATTTTCGTAATTATGGCAGAAACTCAAGAAAAATGGACGACAGAGATACGTCCAAAAGATAGTCTTTTATCAGTTGATTTCAAGGAGATTTGGCGTTATCGCGATTTGATGACGCTATTTGTAAAGCGCAATATCATCACACAATATAAGCAAACCATCCTTGGTCCTCTTTGGTTTGTGATTCAACCTATGATGACTACTGTCATGTATATGGTGGTATTCGGTGGCATCGCAAAAATTTCTACCGACGGTTTGCCTCAGCCACTCTTTTATTTAGCAGGTATCAGTTTTTGGCAGTATTTTGCTGACTGTCTAACCAAGACATCCAATACCTTTGTGTCCAATGCTGGTATCTTCGGCAAAGTATATTTTCCTCGTTTGGTGACTCCGCTGAGCGATGTGATTAGCAACTTAGTGCGCTTTGGCATACAATTTGCCCTATTCTTAATCGTATACCTATATTATATTATCTTCACAGATGCTGTTATTCAACCTAATTGGTATGCGCTACTCTTGCCTGTATTGGTGGCTATGTTAGCTGGATTAGCATTAGGATTCGGTATTCTATTCTCAAGTATGACTACCAAATACCGTGATTTACAGTTGCTCCTGAGTTTCTTCGTTAGTCTATGGATGTATGCTACACCAGTGATTTATCCTCTTTCTACCATCACCAACGAGAAGTTGCGTCTTGTGATGCAACTTAACCCGCTGACAGGTATTGTAGAGTTCTTCAAATATGGAATGCTGGGTGTGGGCAACCATGATTGGTGGATGCTGGGTTATAGCTTCGGCTTTATGGTAGTGCTTTTGGCAATCGGTATCGTGGTGTTCAATAAGGTGCAGAAGTCCTTTATGGATACCGTTTAATCCTCGAAACATTGAAACTTTTTCCCAATTGTAAAATTAATATCGGTTTGCGCGTAGTGCGTAAGCGCGAAGATGGTTATCACGATTTGGAAACCATCTTCTATCCTATCGTAGGTTTGCATGATGAGTTGGAAGTGGAAATGGCAGATTGTTTTGAGTTTATCCAAGAGGGATTGGCTATAGATTGTTGCGCGGAAGATAACTTGATTATCAAGTGCTATCAGCGTATGCGAGCGAAATACCCGAAGATTGGTAATGTGAAGATACGTTTCAAAAAGTATATTCCTTTTGGTGCTGGTCTTGGTGGTGGCAGTAGTGATGCTGCTCATATGGCGATAGCTTTGAACGCAATTTTTGCACTCGGTTTGAGCCAACAGCAATTAGCAGAAGAGGTGCGCCCCTTAGGAGCCGACTGTCCGTTCTTTATTTACAACACCCCTTGCTATGCCGAAGGCATTGGTGACAAACTTACTCCCATTTCTTTGGATTTGAATGGCTTACGTTTGGTAATGATCAAGCCCAACTGCGGTGTATCGACCAGAGAGGCTTATGGTGGAATTATTCGCCATCCTGAGGTAGAAGGATTAATCATACGAGCATTGGCAGATGGTAAGGCGTTAGTAGATATGCGTTCGTTACTGGTCAACGATTTCGAACAAACGGTATTCCCGCTTTACCCTGAAATCGCACAAATAAAACAGCGCCTACTAGATGCAGGCGCCATATATGCAGCGATGTCGGGTTCGGGTTCAACAGTCTTTGGATTGTTTGAGAATGATGCGGAAGGTCGAACCGATGCCCAATTGCGATTGCTTCACGAAGAGTTTGCCTCGATGGTAATTCTCGATAATACGCTTGCCTAAACTTAAGCCTAACCCCCAACCGCGTTTCTTGCTAGTATAACCTGGGGTAAAAATACGTTTGAAATTTCTCCTGTCAATTCCCTTACCAGTGTCAGCAATATCAATATAGAGATGGTTATCAGCATGTTGCAAACTGATAGTGATACTGCCTTTACCATCCATTGAATCAATGGCATTTTTGCAGATATTTTCAATCACCCATTCAAATAATGGCACGCAGAGCATCGCTTGACAATGTTCTGCTTCTTCCGCGTGGAGCGTGTATATTATTTTACTAGATGTTCGCGTGCGCATATAATCCATTGCAGTTTGCAGCACAGGCAATACCTCATGTTGCTCCAATGTGGGTTGCGAACCAATTTTGGAAAAACGCTCGGCTATCATCTGCAATCGACGTATATCTTCATCCATCTGTGGAAGTAGCGGGTCATCAGGATAGGTGGCTTTCATCAGTTCATTCCACGCGTTGAGTGAGGAAATCGGTGTGCCGAGTTGGTGAGCCGTTTCTTTGGAGAGTCCTACCCATAGACTATTTTTTTCACTGCGTTGTACCATCAGCAAGGCGATAGCTGCTAATCCTGCAAGAGCAAGCATAACAATCAGCTGAATATAAGGAAAGTACGATAACCAACGCAAAGTGGAAGATGGCTCATAATATATGTATTGCATCACCTCGTTGGAAACACGTACCTCTATCGGTTCCTGCGTAGCACGCAATTTATTGATTTTCTCGACATAAAAAGCATCTATATCGTTCTTGGGCTCTAATACATTTCGCGACAGAAGCAGATTGTAATTCATATCTACCATATAAACAGGAATAGTAGTATTACCCTCCAATATCCGTAAAATTAAATCCACATTATCATCCTCATCTGCCAAACTAAATTGGCGTGTAGCCTCAGCCCAAAGTTCAATTTTCTTCTGCTCTTCAGCCTCTAATTGCTGGACAATATTAGTGGTAACAAGCGAACTGACAATTACAACTACAATCAGTAGTACTGTAATCACAACACTCAACGCACTAGAATTTAACTTATTCATTGACCTTAAATTTGATTTCTCGGCAAAATTACATAAAAAAACGCATATATGCAAACAATCATTGCAGAAAATCCATTTTCGATGCGTTTTTTAGCTTTATATAGTTAAAATAAAAGATGGACTATCACTCACATACCGCCTTTGAACTTTTCTTGCAACTTTCAACCAAAAAATTTGCATATATCGCATTTTTTTCGTACCTTTGCGCGATAATTTGTATTTTATACAAACCACAATAAGAAAACGATAAACAAATATGAAGAATATAGCATTTATAGTCAATCCCATCTCGGGAACAAAAGCGAAAAATCGCGTGGGCAAATTGATTCGTGAACTTTTGGATCTACAACAGTTTTCACCTACTGTGGTAGTTACAGAATATGCTGGACACGCCACACAACTGGCACAACACTTCGCCTTAGAGGGATACTATGCGGTAGTAGCTGTCGGCGGTGACGGCACGGTAAACGAAGTAGCGACTGGATTAATTGGCACAAATACTGCGCTCGGCATCATCCCAAATGGTAGCGGTAATGGATTTGCTCGGCATCTAGACATTTCTACACGTATGAATCGTGCTATTGAGATGCTGAATAGCAGTGAGGTTATCAACGTAGACTATGGCATGGTAAATGACCAGCCCTTTTTCTCCACTTGCGGTGTAGGATTTGATGCTGTAGTGGCTGAGAAATTCTCTGATACCAATCGCGGGCTTAAAGGATATGTGCAGACTATATTCAAGGACCTATTCCAGTACAAGCCTGAGACTTATCATCTCACAGGCGATGGGATTGACCAAACCACCACAGCGTTTTTGGTGAGTTTCGCCAATGCAGGACAATGGGGCTACGATGCATATATCGCTCCAAAAGCCAGTGTGCAAGATGGTTGGTTGGATGTGGCAATCGTAAGCGAGTTCCCAATGACCGCTGCAGCTGGATTGGCATTAAGCCTCTTTACTAAGAATATCGACGAGAAATTGCACATGAATACGATTCGTGCTAAAGAACTGACTCTCAAGCGCGAGAGCGAAGGTCCAATGCACATCGATGGTACGCCTATCACAATGCCTGCAGAATTGCACGTAAAAATCGTAGAAGAGGGATTAAAAGTATTAGTAAAGAAGCGTTTTTAGAAAATGATCAAAAATGTTATTTTCGACTTCGGATGCGTGTTAGTGTATTGGAGTCAACATAATCTCTACGACACTCACTTCGGCAGTAAAGAGAAAACAGACTGGTTCGTGGATAATATCTGCACATGGGAATGGAACAACCAAACCGATTTAGGTAAATCTTTCGCTGAATCTGTAGCTGAGAAAGTAGCCGAATATCCTGAGTGGGAAACGGAAATACGCATGTATTGGGAACGATGGGAAGACATGCTTAACGGAGAAGTTCCTGGTATGAAAGAGTGGATATGCGAACTAAAAAATGCTGGCTATAAAGTATATGGATTGAGCAATTGGTCGCACGAAACATTTCCAATGGTAAAAGACAAGTACGAAGCCTTTAGCATGATGGACGGCATCGTAATGTCTGGAGAAGAACTGATAGCCAAACCCGATTTGCGTATCTACAAAATATTGCTTGAGCGTTATGGGCTGAAGGCAGAAGAGTGCGTCTTCATCGACGACCGAAAAGAAAACATCGTAGCAGGGGAGCAAGTTGGCATTCGCGGTATCATCTTCGAAGACTGTGAACAAGCTAAGCAAGCGTTTCGTGTATTAAACCAAAAGTCAAACGAATACTAAAAATTATGACTATAAAAATCATCAACAAGAGCAATAACCCACTGCCACGATACGAGAGTGCACAGGCAGCAGGAATGGATATCCGTTGCCACTTGGCAGAGCCAGTGACCTTGCAACCATTAGAGCGTAAACTATTGCCAACAGGTTTGTACATCGAACTGCCTATAGGCTATGAGGCGCAAATTCGTCCGCGTAGCGGACTAGCGCTCAAGCGTGGACTAACCGTGCTCAATACACCAGGCACCATTGATGCAGACTATCGCGGGGAAATTGGCGTAATACTCATCAACCTAAGCAACGAACCACAGACCATTGAGTCAGGAGAACGCATCTGCCAAATGGTGATTGCTCAACATGAGCAACCCGAATTAGAGCAAGTACAAGTCCTAAGTGAAACCCAGCGTGGTGCTGGCGGATTTGGACATAGCGGTATGAAATAAAATGTATTTTGACCATTTACCACTTGAGTAAAACGAGATACATATGGCTGATTGTATGGGTGTTGTTATCGGGAGCAACACTGAGTAGCGCGCATGCTAAACTCGCTTCAAAGGACACACTCAGTGTAGAAGAAGAGCAACAGTTTCTGTATTATTTCTACGAAGCACAACGCCTTATACAAAAAGAGGAAATTCTTCCTGCATGGGAACTAACACAATTTTGCTATGCGCTCAATCCTAACAATGCAACAGTCAACAACTACATGGGCGTATTCTTGGACGCATTCGATCAGAAGGCAGAAGCGATAGGATATTTCCGTAGGGCTTTCGAACTAGATCCTAACGAATATTGGTATCAATACACATTGTACCTACTGAATAGCGAAGATAAAAAGCAGAAAAAAAATGCCATACAAAACCTAGAGATGGTCGCAAAAACCAAACTAAAAGATGAAAATGTACAAGGCATGCTGCAAAAGGCATACGTACATATAGGCGACTACAAAAAGGCATTGACACTACAAGATCGACTAGATTCTATTGTGGGTTACAACGCTATGAGCGCCATGCAACGTTATCGGCTCAATGCGCTGATGAAAAACAGCAAACAAGCCATCTACGAAGTGGAGCGCTACCTTGAGGAAGACCCTAACGATGTGCAGTTTCAGGTGTTTCGCGCACAGTTGTACGAACAAACGCATCAGCCCTCAGAGAAAATGATTGAGGCATACACTGCTTTGCTGCGATTTGATCCACGCAACTTGATGCTGATGAATAACTTAGCGTGGCATCTATGCTTATCCAACACAGATTTAGATCAGGCGGAATCATTGTCGCGCACCACCATCATGCAAGAGCCAAGCAACCCAACCTACTTAGACACCTACGCATGGATCATGTATAAGAAAGGCGACTATCAGACGGCATTTTTCTATATTCAGCGCGCATTGGAGAACGCCACAGATGAAGCTAAAGAGGAGATTACAATGCACTACAAAGCAATATTGAAGAAGTTGAAATTATGAAACGCATCATACCCATAATAGCACTGCTTGCTCTGCTTTTATCTTCCTGTGGCACACAGCGACAAACACAGCCTCATCGCTATCAGACGTTAAGCCAAAAAGCAAGCGCAACCTTGGAGCTAGATCAGCATAAATACACTATGGGGTGTTCAGTACAGATGTGGCGCAACGAACTGATCATACTGTCTTTGCAACCTATGCTTGGCATAGAAATGCTACGCATGGAAGCCACCAAAGACAGTGTAATCATAGTGGATAAGATGAACCGACGATATACTGTGATTGCATACAATATGTTTGCTAATCAGGTAAGTCCGAAGCCTTCATTCCGCCTCATTCAAGACTTCGTCAGCGCACCTATTACACCCGAAAAGGACCAGAAAAATCAAATAGACTTCTCCTTTGGAAATCATACAATTCGGATTACGTGCAAGTTCTCACAACGAGAATACAACACACTAAATACACCCAAACGATTGGATTTACAGAAATACAAACAAGTATCCCTGCGCGACATATTACCCTTATGAAAAAAATAGGTATCATACATATACTGCTCTTGGTGGCATTGATGCTACCCGCACAGAGTGTAAAGGAGTTGCAAAAGCAGCAGCGTGAACTGCAACAGCAGTTGGAAGAAACCAGCAAAATGCTCAAGCAAACCAAGCAAAACGAAACCGCTACTGTCAACAAACTCAACCTACTCAACAATGATATCAAAACCCGTAAAAAACTCATCAACTCCATCCAGTCAGAGATTAGCGGATTGAATGGCGAGATGGGGCAACTACGTGCCAAACGTGCTGATTTGCAAGAGCAATTAGAGGCATGCAAAGCCGATTATGCACGATTGGTGCGTGAGACACACTATGCCGATATCCAGCAATCGCCACTATATTTCTTGCTCTCTGCTGAAAATTTTCAGCAACTGATACGCCGCATTCGTTACATGCAAGAGTTTGCTGCTTATCGCAAACAGCAAGTACGACAAATCGAAAGCTTACAAACGGACATCGACATACAAAACAATCTACTCGTACAACGTCGCGACGACCGTACCAGTGCACTCAAAAAGCAAAAACGCGAACAAGAGAAATTGAGTAGCGACGAGCGTAAGCAGAAGAACATGCTACAGTCACTCAAGAAACAAGAGAAAGATCTGCTTGCTAAGCAAAAAGAGCAACAAAAGAAAGCAGATGCACTCAACAAGAAAATTGAGGAAATGATTGCCAAGCAAGTACGCACCACTACCACGCTTACCAAAGAGCAACAACTCATTGCTGGTGGGTTCGAGGCCAACCAAGGACGTATGCCATGGCCCGTTGAGAAAGGATATATTAGCGGATATTTTGGTAAACACAAGCACCCTGTGCATGAGCACGTGACAATTGACAACAAGGGTATTTACCTGCAGACTGTTCAAGGTGGTGCCGCGCGAGCTATCTACGAGGGAGAGGTGACATGGTGCGCACAAATGAATGGCAATTATGCTGTGATTATCCAACATGGTAACTACCGTACCGTATATTCGCCACTTAAATCCATCAACGTCAAGCAAGGTGACAAAGTGACAGCAAAACAATCTATTGGCACCATCTACACAGATGCCAACGAAGATAACAAAACGGAGCTATATTTCCAACTCTACAAAGACCGCTCTATTTTGAATCCAAGTTTGTGGTTAGCGCAATGATGATTGATAACTTTAGAATTCAAAGCATATGAAGAAAAATAAAATAATATTACTGCTAGTCTGCTTAGTAGCATTCTGCAGTTGCAAACAAAACGATTGGCTTGATTGGAAAGCACAAAACGAACTATGGCTCATTCAAAATGCTCAGCAAGAGGGAGTTATAACAACCCCTACTGGATTGCAATACAAGTGTATTGAACCAGGATTGCCTAATTATGCCCGTCCTGATGATGCCAAGATGGTTACTATCAGTTATGCAGGCGAACTAATCAATGGTTATGAGTTTGATTCCAACGAGAATTACTCAGGCTATGTCAGTAGTTTTGTACCTGGTTTCAGCGAAGGTCTAAAAAAGATGGAGAAATATGGCATCTACGAACTATATATCCCATATTCATTAGGATATGGTGTAAAAGGTGCTGGTACTGAAGGCACAAGCAGCCATATCCCCCCCTACTCTACACTGATTTTCACAGTAGAATTGCATGATGTCAATTGATGAAACGCCATAGCATCATATTATTGCTCATTGCATGTCTTGGCATCGGCTGCGAAGATACCAATTTTCGTTCATCCGTACCCAATGTACCTGTGAGTTACAACTTGTACATCACACGTGAGCATCCACATTTCATCATCGACAATGGTTTCCAAACCATGACCATCACCGAACACAAATTCGAGCGCGAATACATCGGCTACGCAGGCCTACTAATATGGGTAGGCATGGATGGACACTATCATGCAGCCGACCTATGCTGCCCACATTGCCTTAAACCCAAAAGGCCTGTAGCAATCGACGGACTATATGCCGTTTGTCCGCTTTGTGACGAACATTTCGATTTGGGCTATGGCTATGCTGTACCCACCAAAGGGATCACTCGCGAACCGCTCCGCAAATACCAAGCGCTCACACAACAAACAGCCACGGGATTAACTCTCCGTATCACCAACTAAACGTTTACCATCCATGCTCTCCATCTACAACGCCTCTGCTGGAAGTGGCAAGACTTTTGCCCTCACACGCGAATACTTGCGCATGTTGCTTCGCGACACGCAAGGCGTTGATGATAAGCGACTTCCACATAGTCGAATCTTGGCTGTAACCTTCACAAAAAAATCCACTGCCGAGATGAAGGAGCGCATCCTACGCGAGTTATATACCCTATCCACCGCCCCTAACCAATCCGACTATATCAAGGATTTTTGCCAAGATGCCACCTTGAATTTAACCCAAAAGCAGATTCAACAACGTGCACAGCACTTGCTGGTAGGAATCCTGCAAGACTACACACGCTTTTCTGTCTCCACCATCGATGGGTTCTTCCAACAAGTCATCCGCACTTTTGCTCGGGAACTCGGACTTTCTGCCACCTACGACCTATCGCTGGATGGCGATGAGATGATTCAGCAGGCCGTGGATGACATCTTCAAGCGTATCCGACAAGAGCATAGCGACGACAAGGAACTCATAGAATGGATGATGGATTTCATTCAGAAGAACATCGATGATGACCACCAGTGGAATCCCAACAATGCAATCAAGAGTTTTGCCAAGCAACTGCTCCGCGAACAAGTCATATTACGAATGCCCGAGTTGCAACAAGTCTTCTCCGACAAGAGTTTTATGCGACAATATCGCTCCAATCTGTTGCAAATATGCCAGGATAAAGAGCAAGCCGTAGCGCAACTGCTTACGCAAGCAACTGCCATATTTTCCACCCAACAAGGCTGGCAAACCAACATACTCAAAGCATTCAAAAAATCACCAGAAGAATGGCTGATGGGTAATATGGGCAAGACATTCTTCAATATCCTTGACAATCCAGCCAGCATCTTCGTTAAGGGCAAGACTACTAAGGAGGAGCAGCAGCTCCTGCTCGCTATCTACGAGCAGCAACTCGCTCCTATATTCCTATCGCTCAACGACTTATGCACAGGTACATCTGCGCAAGATTATGCGACTGCCAAAGCGATTCTTCCACACCTCTACACATTAGGAATCCTGCAAGATGTGGCAAAGCAAATCGAGGATACCAATCGCAATCTGGGGCGTTTGCCTATATCCGAAACCAACCAATTAGTACACCAAATCATCGACGGACAAGATACACCATTCATATACGAACGCTTCGGACAGTACTTTCGTCACTATATGATTGATGAGTTTCAAGATACCAGCGCATTGCAATGGGAAAACTTCATGCCGCTCATTCGCGAGAGTGATAGCTATCAAGCAGACAACCTCATCGTGGGTGATGTCAAGCAAAGTATCTATCGTTTCCGCAACTCCGACTGGAGTCTGCTCAAGCATCTCCACGAGCAGTTTCCAAGCCACAAAGCATACCACATGCCTCACAACTGGCGCACAGCACCGGTCATCATCGAGGAAAACGAAAAACTCATACAGCAATTCACCACGCACGTTGCGAAGAACATATGCGACAAATACAATCAACCTGATTTAGGAACAGACATTTACTACATATTTGATCCCGCATACATGCATCAAGAGCCAGCCAAAAACTATGCTGGCTATTTCCATATGCAGTTCTTCGATGGCAATGATGCAGAAGAGCAAACCCTCAACAACTTGCACCTCCAACTACAATCTTTCCTTCAAGAAGGCATTGAACTAAAGCGAGTTACGTTGTTAGTTCGCTACACCCACGAGGCTATCAATCTTGCCCATTTCCTCATCAGCAAGGGCTATAATGTGCAATCATCCGAAGGCCTACAAATTGGTTCGCATCCAGCCATACAACTTCTCATCAACTTGCTCAAACAAGACAATACTCAACTCAACACCATCGACCAAGCATACATCCATCAGACCTACGGACAACTCACCCCCGAGCAAACCAACAGCATACTTCAAGCCCAGCACTTACCTCTTTACGAGCAAGTTCAAACGCTTATCAACCTACTACAACTCACTCAGCAAGAAGGAGTTGCACCATACTTAACCGCTTTCCAAGACCTCATCTATCAATTCACCAAAAGTCGTGTAGCGGACCGAAAAGCGTTTCTTGAATATTGGGAACGAAAAGGTAAAAACAAAACCATTGCGGCATCCCAAACAGCCGATACCATACGTATCATGACCATTCATAGCAGCAAAGGCCTGGAGTTTGACATCGTATTCATCCCATTCTTTACGTGGGAACTCACCAAAGAACGAGCAAGCGACATCATCTGGTGCGTACCTCAAACACCGCCATTCAATCAGTTACCTCTGGTGGCTGTACATCCATCTAAGAAACTGCTACAATCACATTTCACGAACGAGTACATTCAAGACAAGTTAGCACAAACCATTGATAATCTAAACCTTACCTACGTAGCCATCACACGTCCTAAGTACCGTCTATACATCTACGGACAACTCAATAGCCGCTCCTCCCATAGTGTGGGAGCAGAGGTATTTGCGCTCTACAAAGACCTACTCAACGACCAACTCACCTACTGCAAACCAGCGGAAGGCACACCAGCCCCGCTTCCTCCACTCAAACCAGAAACTACGACCACCTATCCCGCTACATATATCGCAGAACCTATCCGCTCGCGCCTCACACTACGAAGCCGAGCAGAAGATGATTTTGCTCCTGACACACCGCTTGCAACCGTTGATTTGGGTATTCTCATGCACCTATGGCTATCATATATCCGCACATGGGACGATGCCGAACCTACACTTGCTAAACTTATCAGACAAGGTCAAGTCACTAATAATCAAGCACAAGAGATGCGCCAACAGTTACAAAAGCTACAAGCACTTATCGCACGTGAGAACCACCACGATTGGTTCTCCAACCAATATACCATTCTATCCGAACAAGACATCATCACCCCTTCGGGCAATATGCAACGCCCTGATCGTGTGATGATTAGCGGGAAACATGCCATCGTAATCGACTATAAGTTCGGACACGAACAACCCACATCCCACCTCGAGCAGGTGCGTGACTACATGTCATTGCTCCGCCAAATGGGCTACACCACCGAGGGCTATATCATCTACAACGCATTACAAACTATTCACTCCATACAATGATCACAACCGAACAAGTAATATCCATTGGCCGCATAACCCGCACACACGGCAAACGCGGTGAAATTCAATGCCTTACCACCAACGAATATTGGGACAACGCTGAGGCTACCTTCCTCATCCTCAACATCGACAATATCTTCGTCCCTTTCCGCGTACTCGATTGGCGAGGCAAAGGTAGCGACTCACTCATCTTCCAACTCGATCGTATCAACGACGAGCAATCGGCACAGCAACTCATTGGTTGTCAAGCTTATATACTCGCGTCCGACCTCAACGAAGACGACGAACTGTTACCTACCTGGCAGAGTCTCACGGGCTACCGCGTACTCGATACCGACCAAGGCGAACTCGGCACTATCATACACGTAGATGAGACCACCATCAATACCCTCATCACACTCGACAACGACCAACTCCTTCCACTACACGAAGATTTTATCATCAACATCGATCAAGAAAACAAGCTACTAACCATCTGTTTGCCCTTTATATGCACCGCACAATAACCGCACAATAACCGCACTATAACCGCACTATTCGTTACCCATCTGTTAGCAATGCAAAAGACTACTATACAAGAGATGAACCGCCTCACCCCAGAGGCATTCCACGAAGCTAAGAAGGTACCTCTCATCGTGGTACTCGATAATGTCCGCAGCCAACACAATATCGGCGCTGTCTTCCGCACAGCAGACGCATTTTGCCTGCAAGGTGTATGGCTATGCGGTATATGCTGCTGCCCGCCCAACAACGAGATCCACAAGACGGCTCTTGGTGCAGAACTCACCGTGGACTGGCGTTATTTCGAGCATACTTTAGATGCAGTCAAAGCGCTACAAGCCGATGGTTACACCGTATATGCCATCGAGCAGGCACATGGTTCGACCATGCTTAGCAACCTGCAACTCCCTCAAAATCAAAAGACTGCCATCATCATGGGGCACGAAGTATTCGGCGTACAGCAAGAGGTAGTAGATGCTGCTAATGGATGTATCGAAATTCCGCAGTATGGCACCAAGCACTCGCTCAACGTCAGTGTCACTGCTGGCATCGTAATGTACCAACTCAGCAACATGCTCCGCTAACAATAAATTGTCAACTGTAAACTGTCAACTGTTAACTATCAATTGTCAACTATCAACTATAAAATATCCCTCCTTGCTCCTGCCCGCGACTTAGAGGTAGGTATAGCAGCCATCCAAGCGGGTGCAGATGCGGTGTATATCGGTGCGCCCGAGTTCGGTGCGCGCCAAGCAGCAGGCAACTCCTTAGAAGACATCGCCGAATTGGTCCTATACGCCCATCGCTTTGGTGCTCAGGTACTTGTAACGCTCAACACCCTACTCCACGACGACGAATATCCTCGCGCGTGTGCGCTCGCGCACGAGTTATATAAGGTGGGAGTGGATGCACTCATCATCCAAGACCTCAATCTCCTCAACTACGACCTTCCCCCTATCCGCCTGCATGCCTCTACACAATGCGACAATCGTACCCCTGAGCAAGTACTTCATTTGCAGCAATTGGGCTTCCGCCGCGTAGTCCTCGCCCGCGAACTATCCATTGACCAAATCAAAGAAATCAACTACACTATACAAAACTCTCCCCTTGAAGGGGAGTTGGAGGGGTCCATCGAACTCGAGGCCTTCGTCCACGGTGCCTTATGCGTAAGCTATAGTGGCCGTTGTTACCTCTCTGAGGCACTCATGGATCGTAGTGCCAACCGCGGATGTTGCGCACAACTATGCCGACAACGATACGACCTGCTCGACAAAAATGGCAACGAGATTCTGGATATCCACGGCGAACCTATCCACCAGCGTTACTTACTCTCGCTCCAAGATATGGACCGCAGCCAGCACCTCGCAGAGCTAATCGAAGCTGGTGTAACCACTTTCAAGATTGAAGGTCGCCTCAAGGACCGTGACTATGTAACCAACATCGTTGCATACTATCGCCAACTGCTTGACCAACTGATAGATAGCAACCCTGCATTGGCACAGGCATCTACTCCATCCGTCTATCATTACGACTTTACTCCAAACCCTGCAAAAACCTTCCACCGCGGACAAACCGACTACTTCTTGCATGGTCGCACCCCCAACATGGCCAATTGGCAAACACCTAAATCCACTGGCGAGAAGATTGGTAAGGTCATTGCTACCCAACACAACGCCATCTGCGTAGAACTTGCGCATGGCATTACCCTCCACAATGGTGACGGCATTTGCTACGGTGATAAAGGTTTCGCTATCAACCGCATAGAAGGCGACTGGATTTATCCCAACCTTCAACCATCCTCCCTTGAAGGGAGGTCAGGAGGATCGCTTCCCAAAGTCGGCACTAACTTATACCGCAATCTCGACAACGAATTTCTACGTTCGCTTCGTGCTGAGCGCAAAATACCTACAGCAATTCGCTTTGAGGCTATAGCAGATGGTTATCGTTTGACAATAGGAGATTACAGCGCTACTTTCGTGGCTGAGCATCAACCAGCCACCAACCCACAGCGTGCATTACAAACTATCGTTCAGCAACTTAGCAAACTCGGAGATACGGATTTCGTAGCCAAAGACGTCCAAGTCTTTGCTAACGAACAGCCATGCTCCGACACCTTCCCATATTTCATTCCAACCAGCCAACTCAACCAATGGCGTAGAGAACTCATCACTTCCCATAGCGAAGCGACCTCCTATCTACAGCAAAGCGATCTACAGGCAAAGCCGTCCTACAGCGAAGCGATCTACCAACTACAGGCGAAGCCGTCCTACCCCCTCATGACCTGCAAATACTGCATACTCCATGAGTTAGGTCATTGCCGCAAGATCAACCCTATGGCAAACGAACCTCGCTATCTCCGTTTGCAAAACGGCACACGCCTGTCCCTCGAGTTCGACTGTAAAAACTGCGAAATGCGCATCTCTAAACACTAAACTCTAAACACTAAACACAATTTTATGGCTGCACATCAAGTAAACGTTTATTTCTGGCTCATCGACACCATTGCATCGGGCAATCTCACCCGCGATGACATCAACCGCCGTTGGGCACATTGCCGCTACAACGATAATCACGAAGAAGAGTTCCCCGAACGTAAGTTCCACCGTTACAAGGAGGAGATACAAGAGATTTTTGATGTGGACATCCGTTGCAGTAAGTCGCGCGGTAATGTCTATTACATTGAGAATAAGGACGATATATCTGGTGGCACACGCCAATGGTTCCTCAATGCCATGGCTGTTCACTCCATGATGGACCAAGCCAAGGATATCACCGACTGCGTTCTCTACGAAGATATCCCTGAAGGCACGCAGTACCTCAGTTTGATTGTGGATGCCATTCGCCACCGCACACAACTGCAACTCACCTACCACAGCTTCAACCGCCAAGAGCAGTACGAATTAATCCTGTCGCCCTACTGCCTCAAGGTTTTCAAACAGCGATGGTATGTAGCGGGTTGCCCATCCACACATCCTAACGAAACACGCATCTATGCCCTAGATCGCGTACAAACGATGCGCCCTACTGACCAAAACTTCATCTATCCTAAGAAGTTTGATGCCAAAACATTCTTCGCCCCATACTATGGTGTGTTCCGCAACGCAACACCTACCAAAGTCATTATCGAGGCTACTCCCGCTTCCACCCAGTTCCTTCGTCTCTTGCCCTTGCACGATTCGCAAAAGGAACTTCGCCAGTTCCACGGCAACACATTCTTCGAATATTATATTGCCCCTACTCTTGATTTCATACAAGAACTTCGCACCCACGGCACGGATATCCGCGTGCGCGAACCAGAAGAATTAGTCGCCATCTTCCGCAACGAAGCCCAAAAAGCCTACGAGATGTATTGTATTTAATCTCCATATCTAACTTCCAACAGCAACGCGATCTAACAGGACTTTTGTCCGATCTAACAGCGTAGCGGTCAAAAAAATGCACTTTTCTCAAAAAAAAGTGCATTTTTTCTTAGATACTGACAAGTTTTAGCAGTCTACTATAGTACCTTTGCACCGTCAAACAAAAAATACAAACTCCGACAGCGAGCTCTGTGAGCGGTCTGACAGCAAAGCGGTCTAACTTCTAACAGCAAAGCGGTCTAAAATTTAACTATTATGCAACTCGAATTTAACTTCAACCAACCCACACTGCAAGACACTGCAAAGGACTTTTTCAGCAACATGTATAGTATCCTCATTTGGATGCAAATCATAGCCAACCCAACATAATATTCACCTTAAAGTCTGCTCTTCTTTCTTTTGTGGGTGCAAATGTGCCCAGCACATTCTTCCCACCTACAAAAGAAACAATCTAAAATTGACATTAATTGACATCTTAATTGACGTAAATTGTCGTTAAAATATTTAATAATATTCACTTTCATTTTTTTCAAGATTATGACAACTACTACCAACAAGGTGAATACCTTCACCACCAACCCATCATCCAAAATGCAAGACTATCGTGCTCACCTTCGTACCATTACCAATGGTTTAGTCGAAATGGCCAAAGCTGCTGGTCGCAGCAAATTTACCTGCAACCAACTGTTACGCGAGTGCTACAACCTCGTGGATGCGGAACTAAAGACCTACGAGCAATGGAAAGAAGAGGGTGCTTATGTGCGCCGCGGACAGCATGCCTACCTGTTTTGGGGCACACCTGTCACCAACGAACGAGGCTTCAAGTACTGCCCAGTAGAGTTCCGCTTTTGCCGCGAGCAAGTACGCTTCACCACACAACAATAAACACTAAACTGTAGCGGCCTGCCGCGTTCACTAAACAAAAAATAGGCTACCCTCACAGGTAGCCTATTCCATTATTACGAGATAGTAATTACTTCACTTGTGCACCAAGCACATTGTAAATATGCTCGCCACGGATGATCAATACTTGACCATTCTCAATCACTTTCACTGGAGTAGCACCAACAGTTACATTATCTACAGCAGTAGCACTTACAAGTGTTACAACGATTTGGGTTGCACGAACTTGGTTAGCACTTGCAGTAAAGGTAATAGTAGCTGCATCACCAGTCCATGTACCTACAGCCGCACCATCATGACCATACTCACCTGTAGATACTGTGAAGCAACCAGGACCATACTTCTCATCGCCATTGGCTGTACAAGTAAACTCAATCTTAGCAATATTGCCTACAGTTGAAGTAACTGTCAGAGTTTGGTTCTTATAAATACGGTAGTGGTTTTCATTATTCCATGTACCGAGAATACCAGATGTAACATCCAATGTTACACCATTCTTAGTGATTTGATATGCAGTAGCATTGTTAGAATCTGTACCTGCATTACCCTTATCTACATCAGCATCAAATACGATAGCGCCGCCAGTTGGAGGAGTTGGAGGTGTTGGAGGAGTTGTACTTTCCTCTGAGAACACGATTTCTTCTTCTGTATCGTAATCGAATCCCCATACATACATTTCATCATTGAATTTGTATGTTTTGCCATCTGCACCAACAAACGACCCTTTGAACGAATAATTACCCTCTGTATCTACATTCTTAATGGTTACAGTACCTAATGCTTCACCCATTTCAATAGAGTCGTTTACACTTGTCCATAAACATGCATAAAGCAATTCGTATGTACCATTCAACGCTGTTTTGCTATTTGCCTTAACTGCGACATACAATTCAGGATATGTATACTCGTATGTATCAAGATCTACATCCACATCTAGAGCCACATACATATCAAAGTCGAAATAACCTATTTCATCCTCTGTATAATAATATGCATCTGCATATTGCATACCTTCAACATTCACCACATTAGGATCACCGCCACCAATCACTTCAATAGAAGTAGGATTCTTGACACCTGGAACACCAAAATATTTAATCAACTCTCCACAAATCAACACTTCTACACCATATTTGTCAGGGTTTTCCACCAAGTTAAATGCTTTACGCAAATCACCGGAAGGCAACTGAACAGGTACGATATTTGTTGTTTCACCCATTGCACTTGCAATCACAATATTGGTATGATATGCTTTACCATCATCTCCTGCAAATGGAGCTTCTGTATCCAAACCAGTATTGATAGCCATTCCATTCACCTGTCCGATAATAAATCCTTTTACATAATGTTTACTTGTTAAAGTGTTATTCAACGCAATTACGTCTTCTACGGTATAAGGATTCTCTGCTGTACCATCACCTACTAAATCACCTACAGGAGGCGTTGGAGGAGTTGGAGGAGTTGTACCGCTACCTGCCTCAACGAGTTTTACAAAGTATGCACCCATAACCTCAATCTTGCCGTTGTATGAACCACGGAAACCACGAATAGTAATCTTGTCACCTTCTTTTAAGCCCAATGAAGAATATGACTTATCGTTTTGTGTGCTACCTACTGCAATAAATGCTTTTGTCAAACCATAAACATATACGGTGCCTGTTTCGTCTGTCAAGTCGAAGTTACCATATGTAGTATTGATAGTACCACCGATAGTACCTGTGAGCTCATAATATACATCTGTTGCCTCTGGAGCAGCGTTGAATTCAGCTACCGTAACTACCTTTGCCACTGGCTCTTCTGGTGTTTCCGGAGTGTCTGGAGTAGTTCCTGTATCATTATGAAGCTTTGGATTGGTACTATTCCAAATATATGCAGCCCCTTTACCTGGTGTTTGATACGCAACATCACCACCTTCGTATTGATGCTTAGTCAACGGACCATAGAGAACTACAAAGTCACCTGCAGCTACCACATCAGGATTATTAATCTTGACACCATTTAATCCATAGACTTGGTAAGCATCAAATTCTTCTTCAGAATTTGCTCCTTTTACATTTTCCAAATAGAATCGTGCTTGCCCATATTGAGAAACAGTTTCAGTATTTTTACTACTAACTCGTTTCACATACCCCATCACATAGTACATTTTTGTCGTGGGTACATCAGCCTCCAAGCCTGCACAAATCTCACGTGCTTGAAGTACATCAATTGCCTCTGCTGGGATATTCCAAGCTTTAGCTTCCTCTGGAATTGTAATTGTTGCTGCAGACATATTTATTGCTGCAATAGCAACCATCAGTAAAAGAGTAATTTTTTTCATACTAAAATTAATTTAAGTTAATATTATCATTTATTTTTGTTCTTATAGGCAACAAAAGCGCACAAAGGTACAAATAATTATTCACATATGCAAAAAAATTTGCATTTTTCCTTAAAAAGTAGTACCTTTGCGCCAAAATACGAAACTATGGCAAAAATTCTTGTTATTGATGACGAACGTGCGATTCGCAATACCCTCAAGGAGATATTAGAGTTTGAGGGCTACTCCATCGAACTGGCGGAGAATGGTCGTTTGGGGCTTGACAAAGCGCTCAGTACTACCTACGACCTCATCTTCACCGACATCAAGATGCCCGAGATGGACGGCATGGAGTTTTTGCACGCCTACCGCAGCGCCTGCTCACAGCAGGGGGCAGAAGAGGCACCTGTGGTCATGATCACAGGTCACGGTTCGGTGGACAACGCCGTTGAAGCACTCAAGAGTGGCGCCTTCGACTTCATACAGAAGCCCCTGGATCTCAATCGCTTACTACTCACCACCAAGCACGCATTGGATCACAAATCTCTTGTCAAAGAGACCAAAGTCCTGCGTAAGAAAATCAGCAAACGCTTCCAAATGATTGGCGAGAGCGCTGCCATCGCTCGCGTGCGCGCTACCATTGACAAGGTGGCTGCCACCGAAGCACGCGTACTCATCACTGGTGCCAACGGCACGGGCAAAGAGGTAGTAGCACATCTCATCCACGAGAACAGCACCCGCGCCAAAGCCCCAATGGTAGAGGTCAACTGCGCTGCCATACCTAGCGAACTCATTGAGAGTGAGCTCTTTGGGCACACCAAGGGTAGTTTCACCAGTGCCATCAAAGATCGTGCGGGCAAGTTCGAGCAAGCCGATGGTGGCACGCTTTTCCTCGACGAGATTGGCGACATGAGCCTCTCAGCACAAGCCAAGGTGCTACGCGCATTGCAGGAGAACGAGATTACCCGCGTTGGTAGCGACAAACCCATCAAGGTCAACGTCCGCGTCATCGCTGCCACCAACAAGGATCTTCAAAAGGAAATCGCCGAAGGTCGTTTCCGCGAGGACCTCTTCCACCGCCTCAACGTCATTCCTATCCACGTACCTTCGCTCGACAACCGCAAAGATGATATCCCATTGCTAATCAACCATTTCAACGAGCTCATCTGCTCCGAACAAGGTTGGCGCACCAAGACCTTCGATGCATCTGCCATCGCCCAACTGCAAGAGCGCAGCTGGCACGGCAACATCCGCGAACTCCGCAACGTGGTAGAGCGACTCATCATACTTGCGGGCGACACCATCACCGACCAAGACGTTGCAGACTACGCCTAACCATGCTCCGCGCCCTTTCCATAATCAACTACAAGAATATCCGTGAAGCACAACTCAGCTTCTCGGACAAGCTCAACTGTTTCATTGGGCTCAATGGGCAGGGCAAGACCAACGTACTGGACGCTATCTACTACCTAAGCTTCACCAAATCGGCGTACAACACCATTGATAGCCAGAACATTACCCACGACCAGGATATGGCGATGATCCAGGGCACCTACCACCTCCATCATCACGACGAGGCGGAGGTCATCACCTGCGGCATCAAACGCGGAGTGAAGAAGCAGTTCCGCCGTGGCAAGAAAGACTACCAACGCCTCATCGACCATATCGGTCTCATTCCGCTGGTCATGGTCTCACCTCAAGACAGCGAACTCATCTCCGATGGCAGCGACGAGCGTCGCCGTTTCATCGACGGTGTCATCTCGCAATACAACCGCCCCTACTTAGAGCACCTCACGCAGTACAATGCGCTTCTCAAACAGCGCAACTCCCTGCTCAAGCAGCACGCCGATACGCCTGCCAACCTATTGCCTATCGAACTCTTCGAGGTACTCGAGCAACAGCTCAATCAGCACGCGCAGCCCATCTACCAAGCGCGCCAACGCTTCATCGAGCAGTTCACACCCTATTTCCAACAAGTCTATTCTGCCATCTCCGACAACCAAGAGCAGGTGCAGCTCAGCTACACCTCCCAGCTCCACGAGCGCGACCTCATACAGGCTTTCTCGCGCACACGCT
>CALCGX010000045.1 GCA_937901225.1 uncultured Bacteroidales bacterium
GTGGTGGCGAACCAGTATATGATTGCCGCGTAGATGCTGATTTGTATAGTTCAAACACCATTGGTGGTATCGTAGGACACAGCGGTCGCTCAAAGATCTACAACAATATCGTCAGTGGTACACTCAACCTTGCGGACACCACCAAAGTGGGTAAAGTGGGTGGTATCTTGGGTCATGTAGATACCGATGCTACAGGTTCTTCTACCGAAATGTTGGCAGAGAACTGCTTGGTGGCACTGAGTGAGATCAACGTACCAGAGGGTAAGGATGTGATTGCTCACCGCGTGATAGGTTTCTCTAGTGGCGATGATTATGAGTATGATTGGGATAATGTAGATTGGAATAAGCCACAATCTGAATGGCCTCGCGCTTATTTCGCACCAGAGAAGAACTTCAAGAATAACTATGTGATCTCTGACTTAGCTGCTATTGACGCTACGGTTCAACTTACAGATACCACCACTGAGGGTGCTGATTTGTGTGCTACAGCTTTCCTTCCAGAGTGGTGTGCGGAGCATGGTTTCAAGTTTGGTTCTGATGTGACGGCTCCATGGGTATGGAATGAGGGCTATTTGACCTTGTGGTTCGAAAGCGAACTCTCTACTGGTGTTGAGGATATCTTCGGCGGTAACTGCGGTGATATCCTTGGTGGCGAAAATCAAGCAGCGAAGAAACTGATTATCAATGGTCAGATATACATCCTCCGCCACAACGGTTTGTATAACGCCACGGGCGCGCGCGTGAAATAAATAAGGTATCACCCATGTCGATACAACTCGATATGGGTGGTATGGCTTAAAAAACAATAATTACGAAAATAAAGTTAAACCATTAAATTATTAATCTGTATGAAAAAGATTTTTACACTTTTCATGTCAGTTGTGGTAGCGATGAGTATGTTCGCTTTGCCACAAGCGAACTTGTCTGCTCAAAAGGCACAGGCAGGTTTTGAGAAAGCTAATGTGGAGACCCCACACAAAGCTAAATTAGAGAAGAAGCACAGAGTGCAAGCGATGGCGCACGATTTTGTTCGTCCAGAGGCTACCAAGTCAGCCGCTAAACTTGCTCCTGCTAAACATGCTATGGCAGAAGGTCAAACCATCAACATGCCAATGTACTTTAGCGTAGGTCCTGAGTACTATGAGGAGTTCGGCGATTGGTACATTGTACTTGAGAATGATGACTGGTGGATGTTGAAGCTTGACTGGTATGCACCTCAAGGCGAGAACAACGATGGTTATGTAGGTACTTTCACATTGGAAGATTTTGATTTGAGCAACACCTTTTTCATCGATCCTGATTATGAGTATGTAGATGTTGAGGACATTACTTTGGAAGTTGCTAAAGTAAAAGTTGATGATGTTACTGCTCGTA
This sequence comes from uncultured Bacteroidales bacterium, assembly GCA_937901225.1. Taxonomy (GTDB): domain Bacteria; phylum Bacteroidota; class Bacteroidia; order Bacteroidales; family Paludibacteraceae; genus Colicola. The sequence continues at coordinate 1,375 of CALCGX010000045.1, forward strand.
TTGAGGTGAAAGCAACTGTTTTGGGTAGCGATGGTAACACTTATGTAGTTACAGCAGACAAAGAAGTTGTTGAGGCAAAAGAGACTATCGAGATTGAGATCAACGATGCAAGCTATGCTTGGAATGCAGACGATGCTCTTGGCGTATTGACTGCAAAGAATGACAAACTAGATTTGTCACTCACTGTTGAGGCATGGTGGGCTACAGGTCCATTCTCATTGAATGAAGTATTACAATCCAGCGTAAAATACAATGGTGCAGACGTGGAGTTGGCAAGTCTTGATATGTTGATCTCAGCCGTTAGAAATGATGATGACCAAATTGGTTATCAAATCGCTCTGGACATGATTTCTACCGATGCTATCATGTATAGCGTATCTATCTTTGCCCCTCTAGTAGCTACTGATACAGTAGAGATCACCATCAACAATTTGGAGATTGACGAGAGTAGTGTATTAGACTATGGCTGGATTTACCTTAACGGAGGCAATGATGAGTGGGATCTTTCGTCAGGTATTTATGGCCCTTGGGAGATGGAAGAAGGCACTTTCAGAGGTCAGGAAGAGGTTATCTTCTGGTTGACCAACAAGGTGACTAATGCTTTCACTGAGCAATTGTATGCTGAGTTAGTAGTAACCAACGACCCACAATATGGTTGGGTAGTAAATATCGAGTCATTCTGTACCGATAACAAGCTATATAAGGTGGTTATGAAGAAAGACTTGGCTTCTGCTGAGGAAACAGTAACTCTCCGTTTTGAAAATTCAGCTATCGCACAATACTATCCACACTTGAATAACGACTTGATTTTGGCAAACAGCAATGACCAATATTATGTGGGTATTGATATTGTTGGTGTAGAGATGGGTGGCACATTCACCAAAGCTAATTTGGATTTGGAGTATAGTGGAATCATCACTAACTACGGACAGGATGATCAAGCATGGGTGGATATGGCTGATGTACAAGGTACAGTATATCAAGTAGGCGATACCACTTTCATTGATGCAAAAATCTTGAGTTTTGACAACGTACTCTACGATGTACAACTCTGGTACTGCGTTCCTACTCCTAAGGAGACCGTACAAGTAGAAATCGAAGCTACTTTCGACAATAATATTCAATTGGAAGGCTACTACAAAATTAGTGGTTACAACAAGGAGAATACTCTCCACGTTTCTTTGGCTCCTATTACAGAGGAAGTAGCAGGTACATTCGTAAACGATGGTAAGTTCTCAAGCTTCGGCGATGGTCAATACGACTTCTACTTCAATGAGACTGCTGTGTATAAAAACATCGGTGGTAGAGCCGTTGCATACTCTGTAGAGAAATGTACGATGAATGTAACTGTGGCAGAGAACGGAGATATAACCGTAGTAGCTACATTGATTGCATCAGATGCAGTACAATACGAGGTGACTATGACTTCTAAATACAACGAGTATTTGGATTATGATGCTGCTGAAGGTGCGGTAGATCGTACATACAACGCAGCAGATTCAGTATTACTTGAGACATACGAAAATGATAATGCTGCCTACATCGAAATAACTGCGGCTGATGGTTCTGATCTATGCGCGCTCTATTTCTTCGTAGAGGAGTTTGATGAAACTATCACTATCCAACCTGGTGTATATACCATCAGTAAGACTTTGGATGAGATGACCGTATTGGCAAGTGTGGGTGCAGTGGAGAACAGCCCTTATCCATCATTCTATGCAAAGCAAAATGCACAAGGCAACTTAGTAGCTCCTTTGTACTTCATGGTAGGTGGTACTGTAGAGGTGAAGAACGAGAATGGCCATCTGTATATTGAGGTAAATGCCGTTAACTCATACGGAGTGCCTATGCATATTGTTTACGATGCAACTCCTACTACTGGTATTGAGAATGTAGGTGCAACGATGTTGGATGTAGAAAAGAAGATTGAGAATGGTCAACTCCTTATCATCCGCAATGGCAAGACATATAATGCACAAGGTGCACAAGTGAAGTAATCTGTCGAAAATAGATATAGTTTGGAGGGAAATCGTAGAATTTCCCTCTTTTTTTTGTCTAATTCGAAAAAATGTATTAACTTTGCATCATAAATTATAATATGTGATATGAAGAAAATTTTTACCCTTTTTACGTTGATGGTGTTGTCGTTGTCATCTGTGTTTGCGCAGTCGAATAATAAAGTTGTCAGTGCAATCCCTGTTGATACGATAGATGTGGTATGTCATGACTTAGAGCTGGACACCGATTTTATTGGCATATTTGGAATGACGTATATTTTTGCTAACAATAGCGACTATAATCTTACAGGCGCAATCTTTGCAGACTCTATTCCACCAGGTGTATATACGGATTGCGTGATGGATCTCAAGCATATTGCTACGCAAAAGCAGATTCCAGCGGCCAGTGTTATCCTTACATTAGATGTTGACGCCAATCGTAATTGTGTGATTACAGGCACAATGATAGGTGAGGATAATATCTGCTATAATCTGCACTTATCATGGACTCCTCCTACTGCTACAGACACGGTACAAATAGCTTTCCCTAATTCTGCTTCGGTGGCATACTATCCCGATTTGCAACATGACTTCATGCTGAGTAATCAAAACGAAGCCTACGATATCTCGCTGGATATTATTAATGTGCCTATGGGAGAGAAGTTTACAGAGAAGAACTTAAATATCGCTTATTGTGTGATTGCAAATAAGGTGACCAATGATACGATAAAGATATCTTCTGCAAATGGACAAGTATGGCAATCCAACGATACTACTTATTTATCGGCCGATGTAGTTGGTTTCGATGCCGTGCTATATCGAATTGATTTATGGTATGCAGTACCTACTATTACTGAAACACAAGTTGTCAATATGTCCAATGCTACTTTCTATAACAAATTAGAAGAAGAGGGATTCTATGCACTCATTGGTACTACCGAAGATAAGTCGATAGAGTTTGCTATCTCGTTGTTAGGAAGTTCTGAAGAAGATATCGCAGGCACTTACACCAATGATGGTCTCTTTGGTGGATTTAGTGGTGAGAATTATGATTTCATCAATTTTATTGGTGGAAGTTATTCTACATATATAGCTCTATGGAACGAAGATAAGAATGATTACGATATCGTTTCTATTGAGCAAGGAACTGCTAAAGTGACAAAAGATGATGAGCAGAATGTGACCTTGAATGGCTCATTTGTAGGTAAAAATGGGGTGCAATATACTATTGTCTTGACGACTAAAGTGGACATACCTCGCTTGGACGATGATATGACATCTGGAGCTATTGATTGTGTTGTTACAGGTACTGATATTACGCTTGAAGATTTTACAGAAGAAAATGGCAGTATATTCTTTGATGTAATGACTGATAGTGTGCTCATGGCATTGTATTTTTATGCGGAGAAATCAGACCCAGAAATTGTGATACCAGAGGGTATTTATACGATTGATTATTCTGAAGACTATTATACGGTTAATGCAAGTGATGGGTCTATTGGAACCTATCCTACATTCTTTGCTACACACAATGGAATGGCATTTACATCCATGTATTTCTTCGTGAGTGGTACAGTAGAGGTAAAGAATAAACAAGGTAAACTCTATATGGAGATCAATGCTTTGAATTCATACAATGTACCTGCACATATCATTTACGATGCAAGTCTTTCTACTGATGTAGAAGAGGTAGTCATATCTAATAAGGCACAGAAACAACTAAAGAATGGTCAGCTCCTCATTATCCGCAACGGTGAGATGTATAATGTCTTAGGAGCAAAATTATAAGAAAAATTCGCATACATATTTGCGTATTCCAAAATAATGTAGTACCTTTGTGGGCAATACCGCAAAGGTATTGCTTATTTTTATACTATTAACCAATTAAAATTAGTCTGTATGAAGAAAATTTTTACACTTCTCATGGCGATGGTGGTAGCTGCCAGCATGATGGCGTTGCCTCCAGTAGAATTAGGCAATAAAGTAGATCCTACGGGACATGCTACTGAGCTTGCCAGCAAAGAACTTAAGCACCATAAACAAGTGGCTAAGGTATTAGGTTTGGACAAGTTTGAGGGTAAGACAACTCCCCAAACCAATCCTAACGCTAAAAAAGCACCTAAAGCAAAAGTACAAAACGAGGTGATTACGCTCTATTATGACGGATTTGCATTTATGCAATGCGATGCTGATCTTGGCGAGTGGATGATTGGTCTCAGTTGTGATGATATTACGCGTCCAGAGTATGGTCACAACCTGCAACTTAATTGGAACGCTCCTGCAGATAATCCTTGCGGAACATTCACTACTGAGGATTTTATATACGATTTTACTCACTTGATTACTCCATTCAGCTATGGTTCGATCATGTTTTCAGAGATGAATATGACATTGACTCAAGAAAAAGTGAGTGCAAACTTGGAGCGCTATGTATTAGAGGCCACGCTTGTTAGCGAGGATGGTGATACTTATGAGGTACACGCTGTGCATGAGAATATCGTACCAAAGAGCGAGGTAGCATCAGTTATCCTGGATGCTACGATTACTACTGGTGATTGGGACTTCACCCTTGAGGGTAAAAACGAGGATTTGGATATCAAACTCGTAATTGGCAATTCGGATATTGTAGGTACCTATGGTATGAATATGGTCAATTGGGATGAAAGCAAAATCGCATACAAGGGCGTGGATGTTGCTCCTCTGACTTTCAAGGCAACGATAAACTTGGCGACACATACAGAGAATGGCTCGTTGGCATACGTGACCGAAGTGAAGATGATGGGCAATGATACCATAGACTATCATTTTGTGATTGCAGCTCCACTGCCCGCACCAACTGATACGATCGAATTGACAGCTGTTGACTTGAAAGTAGATGACTCTAATGCACTTTTTTTGGGTAGCGTAGATTTCTATGCTAACACCAGCGAGTTTGCTATCCGTGGCGGTTGGCAAGCAGAGGAGGTCGCAGAAGGTACTTACACGGCAGCTATCTTCTTAGACGATGCAGATTGGAACACCATTACCAGCTTGCAAGCAGAGATCACAGTCAGTTTGGATGACGATTATAACTGGGTGATTGACGGCACCATGCTCGGTAGCGACAATAAAGTATATAACTTGCACCTGAGTTGGAGTGTACCAGAGCAAACAGACACTGTATTAGTAGCATTTGAGCACTCCGCAAAAGCGAAATACTATCCTCACTTGGACAACGATATCCAAATCTACAACGAGAACGATCTCTACAGCGCTTCTATCAATGTAGCTGCTGTTGAGTTAGGTGGTGAGTTTGATGAGGAGCAGATTATAGAGTACTTTACCTATTTAGAACTCAAAGATGGTACCGTTTTGAATGTAGCTGAAAAGGTGAATGGTAAACTCTACCAAGTAGGCGATACTACCAAGATGGAGATGGATTATGTGACCTTCCAAGGTGTACTCTATCAAGTTCATCTATGGTATGTAGCTTCTACTCCTACCCAGACCGTTAATCTAACTATTGAGAATGCGGAGTTTATTCAGGATTTCGAATATAATGGTGTATATAACTTAGTAGGATATACTGAGGACGAACAAACAGCTGTAGTCTTCACTGTATATGCAACTGCTAAAGAAGAAATCCCTGGTACCTTCGTCAACGATGGTAAGTTTGGTGAGTTTGGCGAAGGTCAGTACGACTTTGATGCAAGCAATAGCTATGTAGGCAAATGGAATGCCGATTGGGAGATGTACGACTTGTATTACATGGAGAAAGGTCAATTTACTGTTGTGTTGGATGAAAATGACAATATTACTTTGAAGGCTTCTGTCGTGTGCGAAGATGCAATTCAATACGAGATTGACTTGACATCTAAGTATGAGAAACCACACCTTGAATTCGACTCTGAGGCCAACCCTCTTGAGCGAATTTATGATGCCAATGCAACCATGACGATTGAAGATTATACTGCAGATTATGGATTGATTTCTGTTCAAATTATAGATGAGGTAGCTGGTGACATTACCGCGCTGTATTTTGTAGCAAGCGAAGCAGATGCTGAGAATGTGATTGCATTGGGTACTTATCCTATTAATAGCACTTGGTTTGATGGCACTGTACTCGCAAGTACGGGTATGGATTGGGAAGGCAATGTGATGCCATCCTACTATGCTGGCTATATGGAAGGTTGGTTGCTCGAACCATTTTACTTCTTCGTAAGTGGCGAGGTTGTAGTATATAAGAATGAGGTAGGTGAATTGGCTCTCGAGATCAACGCACTCAACTCATGCGATATTCCAGTACATATCGTATATGACTTGGCATCTACTGGTATTGAGAATATAGGTACCAGTGTGGTGGATGCAGAGAAGCAGATCGTAGATGGTCAACTCCTCATTATCCGTAACGGCAAAGTTTATAACGCACTTGGTGCACCAGTGAAGTAAAAAAACGCGCAACTATTTGCGTATTCCAAAATAATGTAGTACCTTTGTGGGCATATACCACAAAGGTATTACTTGTTTTATACTATTAACCAATTCAAATTAGTCTGTATGAAGAAGATTTTTACCCTTCTTATGGCAATGATGGTAGGAGCCGGCATGTTCGCTACCTCTCCAACAATGCTCCCACAGAAAGAGCAAGTGTTGAATACTAAGCCAACGGCTGCAATGAGTCAATTGACCGATGTGCAAAAGAAAGTAGTTCGTCCATTATCTGCTGATGCATCAGAGGTGCGTCGTCATCCTGCAGCATCATGTGCTATGCCACTCAAGCGAGAGGCGAAAGCTGAGGTTATTACCCTCAATGGTGATGGATTTTTGGTAGGGCCAGAATACGACCCTGAGACCAGCGAATGGTATATTGCATTAGAGGCACAGGGATACACTTTCCGCCTATGTTGGTTTGGTTTGGAGGATACTTTTACAGGCACTTATAGCTTTGATGATATCAGTTGGGACTGGACATGGGGATGGTATTCCTCAGACGACACATTCTATGAGATATATTTTCAGGATGTGACGATGACCATTTCTGAGAAGCAAGTGGGTACATACCTCAAGCAGATTATATTGGATGCTACCATTTTGGATAGCGAAGACAATACCTATCAGCTCCACGCGGTGCATAGTTTCTATACTCCTAAATCTACAGTAGATAATAAGATTAATAATGCTACCTTGACTATGTACGACAATGGCTATCTCTTGGACGGCAATAATGCAGACATGGATATCCTTTTGGGTGTGAAATCCGATGTGGTAGATGGATTCTATACGCATCAGGATTTTGAGGCAGGTATGACACGAATTACTTACAAAGGAGTAGAGCAAAAGATGTTGCAAGCGCAGATGGAGATTGTAGGCGAGTTTCTTGCTGATGGCTCCTTGGGGTATCACGCTGAATTGCAGTTCTACAATCAGGATACAGTATTGCATCGCGTGTCGATGATAGCGCCACTGCCTGCTGTGTCGGATACGGTGCATGTATCATGTGTGAACTTGGATATAGACGAGTCGTTGAGCAATTATGGCTACATGATGGTAAGTGGTTCGTCGGATTTGTACCATGTGGATGTTTTTTACGAAGCTGATCGTGCTGAGGCTGGTGTGTACAAGAATGTGGCGCTGGTCATTGCTGATAAAACGACATGGATTGAGCAGGCAGCTATCCAAGCTACATTGACATTGGTGGATGGAGAGGATGGTTGGGAAGCATATATTGAAGCATATGGAGGGGATTATAAGTGGTATTCGATTGATATGAAATACGTGGTACCAACTCCAACTAAGACGGTGAAAGTGAACTTTGACAAGTCTGCTATAGCTACCTACAGACCTGATCAATTGGGTATGATTCAGTTGCTACACGAGGACCCAGAGTATGATTATGCCGCATCAATGACTATTTATGGAATAGGATTGGGCGAAACCTTCGGTATGGAGAACGTATTGATGGAGTATTCTGAGTTGTATGATTTGGAAGAGGGACATGGTATTCAATTCGCGGATATTAAGGGTACGCTCCTACAAAGAGGAGATACCACGGTGATTGATGCAAGTATCATCAGTTGGGATGCCGTGCAATACGACATTGAGTTCTGGTACACTGTTCCAACGCCAGTAGATACCGTAGAGATGGAAATGCCTGTGGCATTTACCAATGCGATGGATTTTGGCTATTACACCCTATCTGCCTATACACCTGACGAAGAATGGTTTGTGTCTTTTACACCTATGACGGATGAGGTAGCTGGTACTTTTGTTAACGATGGCTTATTTGGTCAATTTGGCGAAGGACAATACGACTTTATGGGCGGAGATACCTATGTGTATTCTTCTAAAGAAATGCGACCTTATACAGTGGAGAAAGGTACACTGGTGGTGAATCATGCTCCTGATGGTACCATTACGGCCGAAGCCAAAGTGATTTGCTCCAATGCTATTTACTACCATATCAAGATGACTTCGGAGTATAATACTCATTTGGATTACGATGAGCCAGAGGAGGAAGTAGATCGCACATATACCACCGATGATGTGGTGTTTATTGAGGATCAAATAGCTGATAATGGGTATATATTTCTGCAACTGATAGCAGCGGATGAGTCTGATGAAGCACAATTTTTCTTCTATGCAGAGGAGGCAGATGAAGATATTACTATTCCCGTAGGCACATATACTATAGATTATACGGAGGATTATGGTACTGTGCAAGCCAATCCTGGAGTGCAAGGCAACGGCGTATGGCCATCATTCTATGCGTTGAAGGCAGAAGGTGGTTACGCAGTGCCATTATGGCTATTGGTTAGTGGCACGGTAGAGGTTTCTAAAGACGAGGAGGGCAATCCATACTTGGAGGTAAATGCTTATAACTCCTATGGTGTTCCTGTACATATTGTATATGATGGTACACCTATCGGTGCTGGTGTGGAGAATGTAACTACAGAGCCAACTGCTGTGGAGAAGGTATTGAAGAATGGTCAGCTATTGATTATCCGCAACGCAGAGACCTACACTGTAGTAGGTCAAGCCGTGAAGTAAGGTCATTGCGTTAGCCACATAGTTGGGTTATACCTACAATAATCCCCGCAACTCGTTTGAGTGCGGGGATTATCTTTGTTTGAGTTATAACTTATCACTTATAACTTATACTTCATAACTCATTACTTAATCTCTCGTCCTTGGAGGTCATATTCTACACCGTCAATACGGATAATGAATTGGCCATTGCGCATGAGTTTTTCTACATGAGCTTGGTCAAATACGATGTCTTCTACGGCAGTATTCTTTTCAGGCAATGTGCATGTGATGGAGAAGTTCTTACCATTACAGATTTTACCTGTGGCTACAAAACCACCTTTCTCATCCATTACTACTTGACCGCTTCTGATGCGCCAACGATGACGTAATTGCTCCATATCAGCTGCGAGATAGTATGCCATTTGTGAGCCGCTGAACGTTTGTGTCTCAATATCTACTTGCCCAGCAGTAAAAGTGTTGAACTCATTGCCATCCAAGATTTCAAGAGTTTGTATAGGTACGACTGTGTCTGTGGTGTTGAATTCCAAATTAATTACCATTTTCACAGGTTTATTACCATTACCATCGACTCGAGTATTTGAGCTGGCTATCAATTGTAGCATTAATTTATCATCAGATGGTTTGCTAAGAGCAATGGTGTTAAATTTCAGTGTCTTTACATTCGTAGGTTCTTTGGTTTCGGTAATTGCAAATGGCAAGTAGTGCGCTCCGCCATCGGTACCATCTACCACAGGCACTTCTTCTGCATTGATGATAGGTTTCTTGCTTGTAGGAGTGATATAAGCTACAATGCAGCAGTTTTCTGCTACCCAGTTGTCTGGCATCGTAAACGTGTATGTAGCGCTATATGCTTGATTCTCGACAGTTACTTTATCTCCTAAGGCATCAGCGCAGAGTACATCGCGAACGATGCATGGGTGTAGAAACTCTTTGTATCCTGCTCCCTTCCAAGAATTAGCATCAGCTTGTTTTCCGATTAGACCATTCTCCTTAATAAGTACTGTAAGGAGATATTCTGTTACCTCAGTATTGGCCACTTGACCGCTAACAGTCAGATTGAGTTCTCGGGTAAGAGTGTCATAGGTGTGATTGATTACTACCGATGCTTCAGCTGTTGCTTTGCATTTTTTCGCAATAAGATCAGCCATGCCATCTTCAACCAAATAGCCTGGGTGGAAAGCAATATCTGTGCCCGTGATTTTAGTACGATTGATACCTAAATTAGGCGCTCCACTCGAGGCAATTGCCTTCGCTATTTTTGCGCTTTCGGAGATAGTATATTCGTCTTCGTTGTAACCATAATGGTGGCTTACCCAAATGCATGGAGTAGTAGTGTTTTGGATATATTCTACCATAGCAGCCATTCCACCAGGACAATATATGCATTCACTACCCGTAAAGTGCTCAAGGAGGAATTTGCGTGGAAAAGAGCTTGGTACCTCTTGTGCTGATGCCACTAAGGTTGCACATAGCAACATCACTACTGTGAGAATCTTTTTCATACCTTATAAATATAAACAGTTAATATTATTGTTTGATATATTTCTTACCATTGATGATGTAGATACCCTTTGGCAACTCGCTTAGTTCGTTAGCAGGCATCTCTTGACCGAGCAGATTGTAGATCTTGCCATTGTATTGTGGCGCTACTACATTCTCTACCGCATTGGTTAGATAGCTATACTTTACGGTCAATACGATAGTTGGATTCACTCCATCATCAAACGTGTAAGTAATGGTTTCTACACCAGCTTGCTGTGGAATATAGTGCGCAGACCAACTGCGTTGAAATGCAGCAGCGACTGTTAAAGGGCATACTTGGGTCAATTCTGCATTTCCATACATGCAACTTCCTCCAGCACAGAACTGATCGTTGATACCTGTGTTTTGACGTGTGATAGTAACAGTTATTGCCTGCGATTCATCTGAATACAATTGTCCTTCTACTGTCATGGTCGCCTCTTCGAGGTCTTCATCCCATTCGTACTCATTTACGATAATGGTCGTGCTTTCGGTGATCTCAGTAGAAACTTGATCATCTTCCACCCATTTCTCTGTTGTCAAGTGCAATGCAGCTTGCATGCTCAGTGCTGCGCTTAGCACAAAAATAGTTGTAAAAATCTTTTTCATTGTTATAGTATTTATTTTGTTGTTATTCAATAATGATTCTTGTTTCCTTAGCTTGTACCACTTCGCCGTTTATAGTGACGAGTGACACAATATTGCAGTTTTCTTTTACGACCTTCTCGGGTAGGGTATATTCGTACACTACTTGTTGCGTCATATGTGCTTCGATAGGCACGACATCACCCCAAATCGGTGTGATAGATGCACGCATGAGATGGTTATGTGCATAATTCTTGTCTGTACCAGAAGGTTTCTTTTGACTACCAATTACCGAGTCTTCGGTCAGCCATACTTGTAGGGTAGCTTCAATGGCTTTCGTATCTAAGTTGGTGATATCTACAGCCATCCAGATATCTTTGCTGTCTGCAGTTCCTTTTACCTCTTGACCGATGAGTACTGGTTTAGGAGTCGAGTATGCTTGGCTGATGTTAGTAGCCCATTTATCAAAGTCGTTGAAGTAACCTTTTGTCATATCCTTGACTAGATTCACATTACCTGTTGGGAATGGGGTCGTGTTGGTTCCTCCCATCATCATATAGATGCTATCTGCCTCTGGGCAAGTATAGTTGAGCGCAGGTTTGTTGTTATGACGGGTATTTGGATTGCTCTCGGGATGCATCACTACCACTACGAGGTTCTCGCCATATTGTTCCTTGAGGTGGTGAGCTTCTTCGGCAGCCGTAGGGCAATTGACGCATTGCCATCCTGAATACTCAATGAGTAGTGATGTGCGTTTGACGGCACTAGGGTCGGTAGGCGTAAAGATGACTTCCTCACGTTCGCCTGCGGGTATTACTTCGCAAGCAGTCAGTAGCGAACCAAGTACCAATAGCAAGGAACAAAGACTTATTTGAATATTTGATTTCATAAATTAGACTAATAACTTACCATGTAAAATTATACGTTAACGATATGCCTTCTTGTTTAGGTACATAGCGGCATATACCTCCTGAACAGTTGAATCCTTCGCGTGTTTTGGTATAGCCAGCCATCACGCGGTGTGCACCATGCGTATAGGTGGCAGCGAAGGTATAATAGTGTTCGTTGGTCGCCTCATGTGCATACCCAATATTATACATCCATTGTCCCGACAATACCAATTGACGCCATAGACTGAGTTCGTACAAGGCAGCTACCCATTGTCCTTCGTCTTGCTTGGTATAGAGGTACTGCAATTCAGCACGCATTTGCACTTTCTTGTTCACCGCATACTTGGCCTCTATCACACCTATACCTGCATGGATTAAGTCACCGTGTCCCTCTATGGCCTGCTTGTTGTAGGTTTGATACATTGCCATAGCACCGATATACCAGTCCTTAGTCAATTTCTTATTCAGTTCTAAGTTGATGTCAGTATAGTAGGGTAGTTCACTCATGCCGAACCATGTATCTTTTGTACCACGGATATGCGAAGCGTTGAGTTTGAGGGTTGTTCCATAGCGTCCTCCCATCTTTGTGCCTCGCTTCCAAGTGTAACGGATTTCACCTTGAAAAGCCCATTCGTTGGCGGTCTTTTCTGTACCATAAGGATATAACGAAGCCAGCATATAGGTGTGTTGTGTGGCAAATGGAGGCATATGGTTGATGGTACCAGCCATGAGGTTGGCCTTTCTATCCGAACGCATTGACATGTTCTCCGAACGTTTGGCCTGTGCCAAAATTGCCAACCCTTTTTGTGAGTAACTGAGTGACATCAGCAATGCCTCGCCATGATTGTAGCTATAGTTGTTTAATATGCTAGGGTCGTTAGCTTTGTAGGCATACTCTACCAACGCATTCCAACCATTCATTTGGAATTGTGCACGCACGCTACCTGCACCTACCCATTGAGGCAGGTTATAGTAATAGTCGTACTTACCCTCTGGCTGAATGACGGTATTGGTGATAATGGTATCCTCTTTTTGATACTTGCTTACATAGCTTCCGCCTATCGTGAGGTTAGCACCAGCTTCTTGCAATTGGGGAATCCACTCTTGCAAACCAAGATCGATGTTGGCACCGAGTACAGCATCTTGCTTGTAGTTCCAGCCCCAAGCCTTATCGTCGTAGCAGTTCCAATTACGTCGTTGCTTACCGCCTAATGCGGTGATGTAGATACCTTTGTATGGGGTTGCCTCGATCTTTCCGCCACGCAATGCGTTATCTACACCCAGCGCGCGATCTTCGTACAAGCGCAGCACCATACCACTACCAAACTGACCATAGACGTCACCTACTGTGATTTTTCCCCAATCAAAGGTGGCACCTACATGCAAGTGACTGATACCATATCCTTTGAAGCTAGGATCTGCATCATAGCCAGGCAATGGCCACTCCGTGAGTTCTGCACGAGTGATGACTTCTAATCCACGAAAACTTGTCTGATTTTCGGTGTTGTGGTCCCAACGCATACCTAAGTCAAGATACGAATTGCTTAAGTAGTAACCTTGCTCAATAGTCGGTATAGGCACCAGTGCATCGTGCTGAATGCCACCAACGACAATCACCGTATCCTTTGCCCAAAGTAGCGTAGGGATGAGCGCGAGGAGGAGTATGTATTTCTTAATTTTCATCATTTTGTTGTTTCCTTTAACCCTTGATATCAACTCGGTTATCTACCGTATATCTACCGTATATCTATCGTGTATCTATCGTGTATCTATCGTATATCTAACGTAATTGACACGGTATTGTAAGGGTATTGGATTAGTTATTGCAATGCATCATAGATATCTTCCTCGCCACCATCCACATAACCAGCGTGGTTATAGACGATTTTGCCTTTGCCGTCCAATACAAATACGTGAGGTACGTTTTGCACGTTCATCGCACGTTTGAAGTCGCCGTTAGGGTCGAGCAACACCTCGTACTCCCAGCCAAAGCCGTCAACGAGTGGCTTTACTTTGTTGGCATCTTGCGCTTGGTCGATGCTGACGATAATCATCTTCACGCCAGTCTCGTCTTGCCAATCGGGATAAACTTCGTGAATGGCCTTGAGCTCACGCAAGCATGGTTTGCACCATGTTGCCCAAAAGGAGATGATGATAGGTTTACCATTGTTGTTAATGGAGCCTGTTTGTACGGTGTTACCATTGATGTCTTGTAACTTTACATTTGGCAGTTGCGCGCTAATAGTTAATGCGCAAATAGCCATGATAGCGAATAATAAAATCTTTTTCATATGTTCTTGCTTATAAAATTTCGATTATAACTTTTTACCTACCACATCGTATTCAGCCCCGTTATTACGGATGATAAGTTTACCATCTTGGATGTATTTGATGGATTGTTGCTGAGGAGCCACCACATCTTCTAGCGCAGTATTGGTAGGTGCAGTATAGCGCATAGTGAAGTGCTCGCCATTGTAGAAGTTGCCTGCTGTCAGGATATTTCCTTTGGCATCTATTGCCAATTTACCTTTGTTGAGTCGCCATGCAAAATATGGATCTACCACACCTGCTTTCAACGCCACAGGATCTACATAGTAGTAACATGAACCGCCGTATGTAAAGGTGTTGATGTCAAAAGATCCCGCAGTAATGGTGTTCTCTTCCTTGCCTGCTGAGATGTCCATGGTATCTACTGGCAGTTTATCGGATGTAGTGTTGATTTCTAATGCTAACACAGGTTGCAATTCGCCATACTGTGCATGGCTCACAACTTTCTCAGAAATCAAAAGCACCTTTATCTTGTCTGCCTCAGTTTTATTTACGATGATAGAATCGAATGTGATTTTATCAGGATTGCTAGGCTTATTTTTGAGGGTAATGCCCAGCGGATAAAAGTGCTCGCCACCCGTGGTACCTTCTACAATCGCTGTTTGTTCTGCATTGATAATCGGTTTTTGGGTAAGAGGGGTGATGTATGCTACTACGCAGCAGTTCTCTGGAACCCATTTCTCGTTCAAGGTATAGGTGTAGGTCTTGCTATATGCTTGGTTAGTTACATTAACACGATCACCCATAGCTGCGCTGATGAATGCACGTGAGAGACGAGGGTGGATAAATTCTTTCCACTGGCTACCCCATGCAAAATATGCATCACTTTGACTGCTAATGATACCATTTTCCTTGATGAGTACGGTGAGCAGATAGGCGGTGGTAGTAGTGTTAGCTACTTGTCCGCTGACGGTGATGTCCAGTTGACGAGTCTCTGCATTGTAGGTATGATCAATCACTACCGACGCTTCGGCTGTAGTCGCGTCCGTAATGGTCATATCAGTTAAATATCCAGGGTGGAATGCTAATCTCTGTGATTGCTCCGTGCGATTGAGCATCATAGCGGGTACGCCTCGTTCCTTGACAGGAACATTCGCCATACCAAAACTATAGAGATCATATCCCTCGTTGATGGAATAGTTGTCATCTAGGTGGTGGCTAACCCAAATATATGGGGTTTCTGACGTCTGTACCGCATAGTCAATCGCCATCATGCCATATGGGCAGTATGCGCACCATGTACCTGTAAAATGCTCAATGAGGAATTTTCGTGGGAAAGACGTTGGCACCTTTTGCGCCATCGTCATCATAGCTACTGATAGTAGCAAAATAGTAAAAATCTTTTTCATATCTTTCTTGTCTTTAAACCTTAAACCTTTCAACCTTAAACCTTCAACGATAACTGTATCCGTCCGCGTTGTTTGTCGATGTCAATCACTTTCACCATCACATGTTGGTGCAGTGCGACCACTTCTGCGGGATTACTGATTCGGCGATTAGCCATTTCGGATATATGGACCAATCCATCCTTGTGCACCCCTATATCTACAAATGCACCGAAGTTGGCGATATTGGTTACAATGCCAGGCAGTACCATGCCTATTTGTAGGTCGTCAATGGTATGCACGCTCTCGTCGAAGTGCCATTCTTCTTTTTGTTCACGTGGGTCACGACTTGGCTTCTCCAACTCACGAAGGATATCTTGGAGCGTTGGCATTCCCACTTTGTCCGTCACATAGCGTTGCAAATCTATCTTCTGGCGTAGTGTAGCATTGTTCATAAGGTCGGCTACGCTACATTTCAAGTCCTTGGCCATTTTCTCCACGATGCCATAGCTCTCTGGGTGCACCGCTGAGTTATCCAATGGGTTATCGGAATTGGTCACGCGCAAGAATCCAGCTGCTTGCTCAAAAGTCTTTGCGCCCATTTTGGGCACTTTGAGTAGCGCCTTGCGGTTTGCAAACGCACCATTCTCGCTGCGGTAGTTCACGATGTTGTGTGCCAACGCAGGACCTAATCCTGAGATGTATGTTAATATATGTTTGCTGGCAGTGTTGACATCTACGCCCACATGGTTGACCACGCTCTCTACAGTCTGCCGCAGACTCTCACCCAATCTCGTTTGGTTGACATCGTGTTGGTATTGCCCTACGCCGATGGACTTAGGGTCAATCTTTACCAACTCCGCCAATGGGTCCATCAAGCGTCTACCTATTGACACAGCTCCGCGCACCGTCACGTCCTCGTCAGGGAATTCCTCACGAGCAATCTTACTAGCCGAATATACCGAAGCGCCGCTTTCGCTCACCACAAACACCGACACCTCTCGCCTTATCGCCTCATCGCCTTTCGCCTCTAGCGCTACACGTACCATTTGTTCGCATTCGCGGGAGGCTGTGCCATTACCTATGGCGATGGCTTCAATTTGGTATTGTGCGATAAGTTGTTGCAGGGTTTTAGTAGAAGCCACGTTATTGACAAATACTACGGTATGGTGCAATAGATCGCCTTGTGCCGATAGTACAACCGTCTTGCAGCCCGTCCGGAAACCAGGATCGAGTGCTAAGACGCGCTTTTGTCCCAATGGCGACTCTAATAGCAATTGGCGGAGGTTTTGTGCGAAGACACGTATCGCCTCTTCATCCGCTTTCTCTTTGCTATTAGCAGCAAACTCGGTCTCGATGGATGGCTTGAGTAGTCGCTTGTAGCTATCTTCCATGGCGAGTTCCACTTGATAGGTGGTATCGCTTTGGGTCTTGAGGAAGATTCGTGCCAGTTTATCCAATGCTTTTTCGCTGTCGGGCGAAATATCCACGCGGATAAACCCTTCGGCTTCAGCGCGGCGGATAGCCAATAATCGGTGTGATGTGATGCGACGAAGTGGCTCTTTCACCGCAAAATAGTCGCGGTATTTCTGTGCCTCTTCTTCGGATTCTTTGCCTTTGACTACTTTGGTGGTCAATACAGCGGAGTAGGTAAACTCACGGCGAATAGCATTTCTGGCTTGTTCGTCTTGGCTAATCCACTCAGCTATAATGTCGCGTGCGCCTTGCAGGGCTTCTTCCCGTTTGTCGCCTAATCGCCTCATTGCCTCATCGCCTTCCCGTTTTTGGCTGAAAATAGCCTTTGCCAATGGCTCATAGCCTTGCTCCCTCGCTACGTCGGCGCGTGTCTTGCGGTGGGGTTTGTAGGGTAGGTAGATATCCTCCAATTCTGTAGCATCCCAGCATTTCTCAATACGTGCTTTCAGCTCGTCCGTCAATTGTCCTTGCTCGGCAATCGTATTAAGGATAGTAGCCTTGCGGTCTTCCATCTCCAAGTAGCGATGGTATTCATCGGCTATTGCGGCGATTTGCACTTCGTCCAAACTGCCAGTTTTTTCTTTACGATAACGTGCAATAAATGGTATCGTAGCATTCTCATTAAGCAATGCTACTGTAGCTGCTATCTGCTTGGCAGATACCCCTACTTTGGATGATATGAAGTCAAAATATACCACGTTACGTAAGTTTAGCGCGCAAAGGTACTATTTTTTTTTTGAATACACAAGTGTTTTGTTGAAATTTATGTATGTACATAAAAAAACACGAGATTATGGCGTGATAATCTCGTGTTTTGAATGGTATATGTGAACTGTATTACTTGGTCAAGATCATGTATTTCCAAGGGGTGAGTTCGAAGGTTTGAGTTGCTTCGAGCTGCATGGTCTTGCCGCAGAGGCAGTTATACTCGCCCTCGAGGTTGGTGAGGTCGAGGGTAACGGTTTGTGGCTCAGCAGACATGTTCATGATAGCAATCACGGTGTTATCGCCATGTTTTGGACAAGACTTGGTGCGCACGCAAGCAAATACCTTATCGTTGTCAGCAGTCAAGCGAACCATCTCTGCACCCTTCTCGTTGCTCCACAATGCTGGGTTGGCAGCACGGAGGTCGTTGAGACCTTTGTACAACGCCTTTTGTGGTGCGTTCTCTACGCGGTCGATGAGGTCCTTCTCGAAGAACTCCAAACGATGGTGGTTGCCGCTCATTTGACCGGTGTAAATCATAGGCATACCAGGCACTACGTATGTGAATGCAGCGAAGAGGTCAGTAGCATCGCCCATACGCTCGAACTCGGTACCATTCCATGAGTTCTCGTCATGGTTAGAGGTGAAGTTCATACGGATAGCTTCTTTGCGGATAGTGGTATCCACTTTCGCAAAATAACCCCAGAGGTCTTCCACTGTCTTGCTGCCTTGAGCCACACCGTTCATGAGGTGGTGGAGTTCCCAACCGTAGTACATGTCGAATGCAGTTTCGGTGAGATCTTGTGCCTCTGCTTCATCCTCAGCAAGAGTAAACATATCTGGATGTTTTACACGAATCTCAGCCATCACATCGTTCCAGAAATCGGTAGGAACTTCGCCTGCTACGTCGCAGCGGAAACCGTCGATGCCGATGGTATCCATCCACCAGTGCATAGCTTGCTTCATAGCAGCGCGCATGTCTTGGTTGTCGTAGTTGAGTTTAGAGATATCGGTCCAGTCGTATTGTACCATGAGGTTGCCGAGGCTATCGCGATAGTGCCAGCCTTCGTTCTTTGTCCACTCGCTATCAGGAGCAGTGTGGTTAGCTACCCAATCGAGGATAACCTTCATACCCAACTCGTGTGCCTTTGCGAGGAAGTGCTCGAAGTCAGCACGTGTACCGAACTCAGGGTTGAATTCGCAGTAGTCGGTGATGGCATAGTAGCTACCCAATGTACCCTTGCGCTCGAGCACGCCAATCTTTTGGATAGGCATAATCCAGATGATATCCACGCCACTCTCTTTGATTTCTGGCAGGAGTGCCTCAGCAGCAGCAAATGTGCCTTCCTCAGTTGCTTGACGGGTGTTGAGCTCGTAGATGGTAGCGTCGTATGCCCAGCATGTGTGGCGAGCATCGCATGGTTGTTTTGCACAGGAGATCATAGCCAATGCTCCGAGTGCGAGAATAAGGATTTTTTTCATTGTTTTGTTTGTTTATAAATGATTAGTTGATTGAATATGCCAGGTTAGCTAAATCGATGCTCACGCGTACTGTTTCGCCCATGTATGTGCGGTCGAATACCCAGAGGGTATCTGTCACCGTCACAGGGATATACTCACCGTAGATGAGTGGGAGAGAGTTACGACGGAGTTGCACGAGTTGTTGTACTTCGTTGCGGAATTGTTGTTGGCGCTCGGAGAGGCCATTGAATTTCATCATATGGCGGTTGTCAGGGTCGTTGGCGCCAGCCTCGCCGTACTCATCACCTTGGTAGATACATGGTACGCCAGGGATGGTGAGGTTGATGACTTCGAGCAACATTGCCGCTTTGTAGGCTTGCTCCTCTTTCTCTGGGTTGCCGTCTGCGGTCACGCCAATCTCGCGCTCCCAACCAGCTGCTTTGTCGTTCTCATTCCAGCTTACAGCACCACCTGCGAGCGAGATGAAGCGGCACTTATCGTGGTTGCCAGAGATGTTACCCATGGTGTGGTGTGAGCCATATGCAGCCAGTGATTGCATGACAGTCTCGTGCATCTTTTTGAGTGATTGCTCTGGTTTGCCAAGCACATCAATAGCGGTGTGGTAGATGTTGAAGTCGAATTGCGAGTTGAGCATACCGCTCTTGACATAGGAGCCAATCAATGAAGGGTCGCCATATGTCTCACCAATCATCCAGATGTGGCGGTTTGGATAGCGTTGCTTCATCTTTGCGCCGAGTTCGCGCCAGTAGTTGAGTGGAATATGCTTGCAAGCATCGTGGCGGAAGCCGTCGAAAGCGAACTTATCGAGCCATACCAATGCAGAGTCGGTCATAGGAGAGCAAACCTCTGGGCGCTCAAGGTCAAGGGTAGGGATATGTACGTCAAACCATGTGGTGAGGCGTGCTTCGTCCCAGAGTTCGAAGTTGCGACGTCCGTCAGGCAAAATACTATCGGTATGCCAGTCAGGGTGTGCTTGCAGGGTAGGTGAGTTGATGTGCATATGGTTAGCTACATAGTCAAGAATGACGTTGAGCCCATGCTCGTGAGCGACAGCCAACATCTCATGCAATTCCTCCTCGGTGGTAAAGCGTTTCTCAACCTCAGTAGTAAAGATAGGCCAATAACCATGATAACCAGAGAACTTGGTATAGGTCTTGGTGTTGTCATACTTGTTGCCATTAGGGAACTTGTTCATGCCCCATGCATCCCATGGGTTTTGGGTAATAGGAGAGATCCAAATGGTGTTGATACCGAGTTCGGTGAAGAATCCGTCTTTGATTTTTTGTGTGATACCTGCGATGTCACCACCTTGGTAGTCCACGATGTCGAGTACCTCTGGGCTGTTCATCTTCCAGTCGTTGGCTTTGTTGCCATTGTGGAAACGGTCAATCATGAGCGAGTAGAGCACTTGTGCTTGGTCGTCGTGACGAGTCAATTGTGCAACGTCGCTGACTACTTTACCATTCTCCAATGGGATGAGCAAGTCGTTGAGGTTTTTGCCATCGCCCAAAGCAAATACGCGGATGAAGGTACGGCCTTTGCTTTCGCGCCAAGCTTTTTCGATGGTGATGGTAGCTTCTGGATCGTATTGACCATACTCTACGTACTCTTCAGCTTTTTGATCTTGCCAAAAAACACGGAATTGTAGATGCTCATATTCGTTAAGCACACCAATCGTAATGGTAGAATCAGTATACGATTTAGTCACCAATCCTACTTCGTAACTAGATTTTGGAACGATAGGTATATCATACAAGATACCGGTTGCTTGATCTTGCACTGTAAGAACAGATAGGGTATAATCGCCCATCAAGCTTATAATACCATTCTCCATACCCACTACTTGATAACTAGGATCGGTATAGAACTTGAGTGTGTTCCAATCTTCTACTTGTGGCAAATAATCCGTCAAGTAGATTTGCTGCACATCACCTGTGTAGAGGATAGGCATAATTGGATTTTGGGTGTCGGCATTGCGATCTGCTACCGCCACTTTCTCTGTGGTATTGCAAGCCACTAAGCCCGCTAATACCATGATGGATAATAAGATTTTTTTCATGATGTGATATAGTTTATTTTAATACTTGAACGTTCATTGTCAATTAAAATAGCGTCAATTGTTTATGTGCAAACACTTGATACCCCACATGGCAATTAAAGCATAGATGTGGTTGGCAGTAGTTCTGGTAGAGGTGTATCAATGCCTGTGTATCAGCTGCGGTACGAATCGTTTGTCCGAGCATAGCCCATTGACGAACGATGGTATTGTCCTCTTTTTTTATGGCATTGAGCCATTGGATCGCAGCATCTACTTGCCTATTTTGCATGTATGCATATTTGTACGGTATCACCGTGTTGATGAGCAAAATATCAATCGAACTTTTGCCAAGCGGCAACGGACGTTGTACGCGGGTGTAAACCTCTTCGTCGCCATATTGCAAACTCAATAATTCGACCATCTTTTCTGTCGTCTGTGCTTCCATCAACTGAGCGAATAGAAACTCTGACTGATAGATCAAGTGCGCAAATTGTCTAATGCGAACTTCAGGAGCACCTTGTGGGCGCATTCTCGCTTTTTTCCACATTTGACCATCAATAGGAGTGAGCGAGAACTTCTTTTGTAGGAAGCAGTACTCCTCCCACAGTCCTGGCTCTTGGCTCCTTGCTCCTTGTTCTTTGTTCCTTGCTCCTTGTTCTTTGTTCCTTGCTCTTGGCTCCAACAACCCTGCTTGCCCCAGTAGGATAGCCGTGAGCTGAAAGAGACTATTCCTATGCTTTTGCAGGCAGGAGAGTGGGGTGGCCAATGCCAATGCTTCAAAGGGCATTCCATTGGTATGAAAACCAAAATTATGCGCCAATGTGATATAAAATGCATGTACCCAGCTCTGTTGTGTGATGTCGAGCAACTGTTTGATAGATTGATACTTGCATTCTAAACGTTTTTCCAATAATAGTCTTTTCCAATCCTGAGTTAATAGGGCGGGGTCTTGCAGCAGTTGTTGGGCGCATGGGATGTTCTCTAATGTGCCATGCTGAAATAGCTCGCTGAGATAATCCCTTTGGTGCGGGTATTTCAGTTCGCATTGAGGGATTAGTTCTCCTTGCGAATTACGCACCTCTCTATCTGCTTTTGCTACCACATGCAGGATTGTGTTGTCATACGCCATGTTGGTGTGGTGCTTGTGCTTGTACCAATCTGCCGAGTGCACATGTATCTCAATATTTCCCACCCAATCCTGTCCGTCAATGCGGATATGCGCATTGCTAAAGTCGGGTCCTGCGTGGATATTGTGCTGCCCTACGGACACAACTTCAATAGGCTTCCCTTCAATTGTTGATTGTGGAAAACCCGACCAAATGCGCTTCTGCCATATGTAGTGCAATAGTATCTCTGGCATTTGTCGCTAAAAATCGACTGCAAAGATACTACTTTTTTCTCATTCTGCAAAAAAAATATATTTTTTTCTATTCCTAATATTTTGTTTTCTATAATTTTTGTACCTCAATTTCCAATTCATAATTCAAAATTCTTAATTCATAATTCTTAATTTTTACCTATCTTTCCGCTGTCAATTACGTAGGATATACGTACCATATACGTAACATATACGTAAGATATACGTAGGATAACCGAGTTGTTAACCTAAGAATACCCTATCTTCTTCTTATCTTCCCCTTGCCATCCCCCTGTCTCTTTCCGCTTCCTTTCTCGTTACCACTTCGTTACCATTTCGATACCACTTCGTTACCACTCTATTGCCATCCAGTACTTTCCCCGTACCCTGCCACCTGTCAAGTGACACTTGCGATTGTTCGCCGAGTAAATATTCTTCTATTGCCTCGACATGTTGTCGAGTATTCTGTTCTTTCTTTGTCCATTAGCCCCGAATTGTATTCGGGTATTTCTGTTATAGTTTTACCACTCAGCGTGCACGCTGAGTATCCTTGCGTCCCTCTTGGTAGTCTAGTGCTCGGCGATAACCCGCCGAGCAAAAAAACACAAGAAAATGCGATTTTTCTTGCACACTTGCAAATTTTATTGTACCTTTGTCCCCGATTCGGTAAAGCGTTACCCATCACTACATATTTTAGTATAGCGTAATAAGCCCAGACTTGATTGTTTGAAAACTGGACACTTTCAAAACAATTATTTGTTAACTCAAGTACGGTTTATGCACGCTCGCGTTATCAGCGTGAGTTTTCCGTGCGTAGATTTGAGTTAACAAGGTAGTCCAGAACCTCAAACAATCAAATTGAAGCGAACGAAAGTTCACGCTTTTTGTATGTATATACGAAATCTAACTAATACAAAATAAATCAAATAATTAACAAACGGAGGTAGCCGAAAATCCGATAAAGAGTAGGTGAAATATAACCCAAACATATGAAACGTTTACTATTTTTTATCATCCTTCTTATTTCCAATATTTCATTATTCTCACAAACAACGCAAAATCCACATGTAGAAAGGAATAAAAATCATGGCGCAAGGATTAGTTGGATTGATTGTACTAGTACAGACCAAACGATAGTAGGGATTGACTTTACTAATGTATTTTATTGGTACTCATGGGTTGCTATTACCCCAAACACTTATATAGAATATATAAATCCAACTACAGGAATGTCTGAAACAAAAACAATTTTATGTTTGCAAACAGTAACTGGACAAATCTTAAGTTTTGGGACCAAGTACACACACCAACAATTACCCTATTATACAATGGTTTTAAGATTCCCTAACTTACCAGTAGGAGTGAGTAGAATTAACTTGATAGAAAATTGTGCAGGTGGCTTTAGATGGAATGGAATTAATTTTACTGCTAAAGAGCAAGCAAATTTAAAGATTGAAAAAATTGCTAGTAGTAAACAAGAATTACTATCGTTAATAACAAATTCCGATTATATTTATTCAGGAATATATGAACTTAAAAAAAGTAGTGAGGATTTCGTTGATTATCCATATAAAATGGCGGTGTTACAAAAAGATGACAGAATAATTATGATTTATTTAGATGATTCAGACAATTGTTCACACTGGAGATATGGAGAGGTTCGGGGCATCCTAAAACCGACGAACTCACAATCTAAATTGGATGTTATATGGTATGATAAAAGATTAGATTTTGAAGAAGAGTTATCCGCAGAATTTGACGGAAATGTCTTGAAAATAGGATTAGAAGAAGATATTTATTTTGAAGAGAATATCCTTATGTATGTAAAAAAGGGAGATGATAACTCTAACAAATATTCAACGCCTACATCAATGTGGTCGGGTACTGGATTTGCTCTTAAAGATGGATATATCATGACAAATTACCATGTTATTAGTGATGCTAGTCAAATAAAAATACAGGGAATTAATGGAGATTTTTTAACGGAGTATGGAGTTCAAGTAGTTGGAGTGGACAAATCCAACGATTTAGCACTATTAAAAATTTTAGGAGAAGTACCTACAGGTTTTGACGCCATACCATATGGGATTAAAACATCCATTTCTGATGTTGGGGAAAATATATTTGTTTTAGGATATCCTCTAACAGCAACAATGGGAGAAGAAATTAAATTGACTAATGGTATCATTTCTGCCCGAACAGGTTTTGACGGAGATGTAACTACATACCAATTATCTGCACCTGTTCAGCCTGGTAATAGTGGAGGTCCTATGTTTGACGAAGATGGGAATGTAATAGGTGTAATTTGTGCAAAACATGTTGGGGCAGAAAATGTGGCTTATGCAGTTAAGACTTCACAAGTTAAAAACTTGATTGAAAGTATTTCAGATCTTTCTATATTGAACACAAAAAACACACTACAAGGGAAGAGCCTTAAAGATCAAGTTAAGGAAGTCAAGAATTATGTATATCTCATTAAATGTAGTAAATAATTAACTTTCGGCACTCGAAAACTTTTTTCAAAAAAAATACACTCACGCGGGAAGCATAGTAAATACTACACTTCCCGCATGTTGTATCTATACTCTTTCTCCTTTCCTCTCGAATCTCATTCGAGCCTCTAGTGCGGCTAGTACTACTAGTGCTACTATCTCTCACCGCTCGTCCAGTGTTCGGCGGTAGTTCGCCGAGCCAATTTCTCATAGTTGGTTCAGTTCTCGCGGCTAGCCCGCGAGTAATCCCCCGCCTCTAACCTATAACCTTTAACCTCTAACCTAATAGCTCGCTTACGAGCATCCACTAAACTGCGCTGCAAGTGCTCCGCCTCTAACCATTTGTTTTGCCCACTAATGCAGCGCGCTGCATTCTTTTGGGCAGAAACAAAGGATAGTCCCTGATTTTAAATATTTTTGTAGGCTTCCAAGATGCCGTATTTTTGTTTCTAAAAAAAATAATTGTCATTAATTGTCGTCTTAATTGACACCAATTGTCGTAAAATAAAATTAACTATTACCCGCCTTTACACTATACACCCAAAAAAATCGCATAGCCCTTGCGCATATGCGATTTTTTTACTACCTTTGCAGCGAAAACATGAACCCAAACACATAATACCATGAAAAAGTTAGGATTATTTTTGCTAAAGCACAACATCCATCTGATGACATTGATTTTTGTCGGATGGGCAGTATGGGCAGCATGCTATTGGGCAGAACTCGTACTCGTACAAAAACTCGTCTTGGCGTTGTATGCCTGCTTGATTCTGCACGAATACGAAGAGAGTTACAAAGACCGCTTCTTGGAGCTGATGCTGGGTCGCATGATGCGCGTTGACTATCGCTCGCTCACACCAGGTCTTACACATCTGGCGCAAGCCGTATATATCACCACCATTTTCTCGCTAGCGATTCTCTTCCCTGAACAACTATGGCTCACTTTTGGCGTGATTATCCTCTGTATTTTTGAGGGATTTATCCACAATTGGGGCATCTTTCTGTTCCGACTCAAAGGCGTATCTCCTGGTTGGTGGACAGCCGTTGTGATGGCTGCTGTAGCTATTTGGTCAATCGTACAAATCAACCAACATGTTGATTACCAAGTTATTCAATGGCTTTGGGGAGTGCTGTATTTCTATGCTGCTTTTTTGGCAATGGAGGTCTTCTTCCAACGCCTTATTGGCAACACGATGAGCAATGTCAAAACCGCTGCCCAAGCATTCTTAAAAGAGCGCTTCGGACGAAAATAAACTCTACCGTCTCAAAACTCCTCAATTAAACAGCTCAGCAAATTTCTGATGTATCTCATCGCGAACGCGGCGAAACTCTGAAAGGATATACTCTTCGCTGCCCAAAGCGTCCGATGGATCATCAAAACCAATATGCAAGCGATGCTTAACCTGCCCTACGAACATGGGGCAGGTTTCGTTTGCACCTCCACAAACAGTAATCACATAGTCCCACGACTGATTCACATATTCCTGCACATGGTGCGGCGTATGCTGCGAAATGTCAATACCCACTTCTTGCATGACTCTCACAGCCATCGGATTAACTTTTGCCGCAGGTTGAGTTCCAGCTGAATATACTTCCCAATCAGGGTGCTGCGATTGCACAAAACCGTGTGCCATCTGACTACGGCAACTATTGCCTGTACACAAAATCAATACTCTCATAATAGCCAATTAAACAAATATCCTGAAACAATAATTAACAATGTCACCACGCCAAAGAAAATGCCAATCAGTCGCCAAGTCATCACTTTTTTTAGCATCATCGCCTCTGGAATAGACAGCCCTATCACTGCCATCATAAACGCAATAGCGGTGCCCAATGGAATACCTTTGGCTACAAACACCTCTATGATAGGCACGATACTGGCTGGATTAGCATACATCGGTACTGCCAACACGACTGCCAATGGCACGCCCCACCAATTGTCTGCCGACAGAAATTGCTCAAAAAAGCCCTCGGGCACATAACCATGCATAGCAGCACCCACGCCTATACCTAATAATATGTACCATATCACTCCCTTAACGACTCCTAAAGCGTCTTTTGCTATCACAGGCAAGCGTTGCAGAAAAGGTGTTTGCTCGGCTTCCCATTGTTGGCTTTGGGTGTTAGACTGCTGCTGTGCGGCTTTCACCCAATCGCTCAGATAACGCTCAAGACGCATCTTACTGAGGATAAAACCCGCAATCATAGACAATACTGTGCCACTAACGATATAAATGAGCGTTGTTTTGATGCCGAAAGTGCCCAAGAACATGGCAATAGCTATCTCACTCACCAGAGGCGAGGCAATCAGAAAAGTCAGCGTAACACCCAAAGGTATGCCCCCTCGCACAAAGCCAATAAACAACGGTACGGACGAGCACGAGCAGAACGGAGTAATGCCGCCAAATACTGCTGCTAAGAAATAGTCCAAACCATAGAGTTTGTGAGTGACCAAGAAACGCTTCAGTCGCTCAATGGGGAAATAGGCGTTGATGATTCCCATCAGCATGCTGATAAGAAAGAGCAGCAGAATAATCTTGATACTATCGTAAAAGAAGAAGTTCACTGCCACGCCTAAAGGTGTAGAGGCATCCAACGAGAACACCTCATACACCAACCAGTCTGCAAATCGCTGAATCATAGTCCTAATAGTTGTTTGATTTCGCTCTCGGTAGGTACACGACCTGCGATTTTCACTTCGCCGTCAATCACCACGCAAGGTATGGTCATCACATCATACTCCATGATTTGCATGATGTCTTCCACTTTCTCCAACTGGGCAGATACGCCATTCTCTTTGATCACTTTCTCTACCAATTCGTAGGTAGTGCGGCACTTGCTGCAACCTGTGCCTAATACTTTAATTTCCATAATTTTATTTTTAGATGTTATATGATTGATTGTCTCACTATTACGATTACTAAAATAGTTGTATGTATAATACACACCTATACCGATAAACGCTATTGCCACGATTATGTTCAGCCACTTCTGAATGCTTTGCATCTTGCCATACACCTTACCTATGTGTTGTACGCTGAACGCCAACACCCATGCCACAATCAGTACGGGCAATGCAGTGGCTATAGCAAAGACCACGGGCAGCAGATAACCCATCGAGGCGGTTGCCGACATAGGAATCAATCCGCCAAAATACAGTACGGCACTCGATGGACAAAAAGCCAATGCAAAAAGTACGCCAAGCAACAATGCGCCCCATCCACCATATTGTGCGAGCTGCGCATGCTTGTTGTTGTTTGACAAAGACGGCAGTCGTAGTTTGTCGCTCAACAGTATCAAACCGCCCATAACGATTAGAGCTGGACCCAGTACCATCTCGCCGTATGTCGCCACCCAACGCTGTACGCCCAACATACTGCTTCCGTTTCTTAGTAGAGCAATCAGCACAACGCCCAATGCCGTGTAAGCCACTACTCGACCCAAGGTATATAATAAGCCCTGTAGAAAGACTTGTCTGCGGTTGTCGATGCGTTTGCTGATATAGCCAATCGCAGCGATATTGGTTGCCAACGGACAAGGCGAAAGAGCTGCTATTAATCCTAATACCAGAGCAGTGAGCACAGGTATTCCCATGTCCCATTCTTGTGCTTGTTGCTCTACCGACGCACATGCCGCACAGCGTGGCACGCCTTCGCTGCTGGCATGAGCACTCTCAACACCCAATGCCAACATCCCGAGGCAAAGGGCAATCATCAGAATCTTTACTTTCATATTCATATAAAACATTTTATCCATTCGTAATTCTACGAACATTATTTATAAAAAAATATATACTTGTTGATACCTATTATCTTTCATTTTGTTTGGGTTGCAAGCGACAAGTCGCTCATTCCAACCCAAACAAAATATATTCCTATAATTGACATCAAAATTGACATTAATTGTCGTTTAATAAATCAGTGTCAACTCGTATAAAGTTCCCTAAAAGATCACTTACTCGCAGCAACCTTGACTTTTGCATGCGCATTGCCCAAAGAACTCCCCAAAGAGCGATTGTGCCATTTGCCAGTTCTCACGATGGATACAGTACCTCACTTTGGGTGCTTCCACTTCTCCTTGGATCAGTCCAGCCTCTTTCAGCTCTTTGAGGTGTTGTGATACCGTAGCTTTGGCTATAGGCAATTCTTCGTGTATGTCACCGAAATAGCTGGTGTCACGCTTGGCGAGAAACTGAAGAATCGCAATCCGTGCTGGATGTCCCATTGCTTTGGCAAAGCGTGAGAGAAGATCTTGCTTAATGGTATATTGTTTGTTGCTCATATTGATTATATTATTTGTTGGTTATATTAGCATATTGCTTGTTGGTCATATTAGCATACTGCTTGTTGGCTATACTAGTATATTGTTCGTTATTTTACGAATTACGCCGCAAAGGTAGTATAAATATCTGATATGACCAAATATTTTGTCTATTTTTTTTGTAAATTTTAATTCTTATTTGCAAATATCAGATGTTTTTCTTACCTTTGCAGCATATTTACTAAATAACTCTCACCATGAAACCATTCACCACTTTCCTTCTGGCATTACTCACTACTATGCTATATGCCAAAGACTATCAAGTATATGGTCCACAAGGGGGACTGGCAATGACCGTCACTTTGCCCAAAGACTTTAATCCAGACACCGACACTTGCTCCATGGTCATTCTGATGCACGGCATTTTTGCTAGCGAAGATATTCTGCCAATGCCTACTATCGCCCGAAAACTGGCTAAGGCGGGCATAGCATCCATTCGCTTTGATTTTGGTGGTCATTGGGATAGCGAAGGAGAGATTCAGCAAATGACCATCGAAAAAGAGATTGCCGACGCCATGGCTATCTGGCAATATGCCAAGTCTTTGCCATATGTCACTCGTATCGGACTTCTCGGGCACTCGCAAGGTGGTGTAGTAGCATCTATGACGGCTGGCAGGATTGCCGCCTCTGGCGATAGTATACAACCCTACTCGCTGGCACTTATTGCACCAGGATCGGTGGTCAAAGACGCCTGTTTGCATGGTAAGTTCTTTGGGGCTAAGTTCAACCCAGAAGATCCCCCAGCCTACATCAAGTGCTTTGGAATAATGAAGTTAGGCAGAGAATATATCCTCACCACCCAGCAACTGGATATTTACGGTACAGCCAGCCATTACAAGGGCAGAGTTCGACTGATTCATGGCAACAAGGACAAGATTGTTCCACTCTCATGCAGCGAAGATTTCAAAGCCACCTATGGCGACGCTGCCGATCTAATTATCGTAGAAGGCGAGAATCACATGATCGGACTAAAAACCCAACGCGTAGCCGACCTCGTGTTAGACTTTTTCCAGTAATCCTCATAACTTCATAAACCAAGAAAACTATGGAACACAAATCTTGTCCTCGCTGTGGTGCTACTTTCCTTTGTCAGCACGAGAATCCCGCCAAGTGCCAATGTGCAGGCGTGGAACTCTCACCTGCTGCGCGTGCCCATCTAGCAGAGCAATACCCCAACCACTGCCTCTGCCGCAAGTGCCTCATCGAATTAGGAACATCCAACTAACCCTTTGTAGCATGTTTATCTCCTTTCTTATATTCTGCATTATTGTTCTAC
>CALCGX010000046.1 GCA_937901225.1 uncultured Bacteroidales bacterium
CCATTTAGAGTAGTCCACACCCACTCGCATTTTGTGCGCAACTCATCTTGCTCTGCTTTGGTTGGCATACGCCATGCACCGCCCCAATTAGCTGTTGCAGCGTCATCTTCTGGATCTAGGATAAACTTTCCATCAACGGTTCCATGATGTGGTTCATACCAAGTATATTTGCTATATACTGGACCTTTAAACTCTCCTTTCTCCTGCCATTTTAAGAAAAATTTATAATATTCATGATATCCGTATAATCCATCTTTGGGTTCTGTTTCGCCCCAACAGAAATACTCTCCATATTCATGGGGTAATGTAGAGCCAACATTGTATGTTGCCCACAAGGTACGACTTGGCAAACCAAGGTCCACATATGTAAATCCATCAACAGATCCACTAACCGAAAATCCTTGCCGTTGAGTCTCTTCTATATCAATAGTCACAGTATCTCTATTGGGTAAATAATCGTTTGGCGTTCCAACAACAGCTCTAATGGTTAAACCATCTCCTAACGTTGCAAAAAATTGTTCTGCTGGTAGGACCATTCCGATAGACTGATCTATAAATTTTATTGCTCCAGCACTACTATTTTTATTTAATGATAACTTTCCGTGACTCTCCAACATCCATGACGACCAATACAATCCATCCTTTTCTGTAATCTTGGCGTATTTATCATGCGAAATATATTTTGCAGCTGGTAAAAATATAGACTTTTTGTTTATTTTAGATGTAACAATATATCCCGACGTAGTTGAATTATAGATGTTGTCCACCCATCTCCAATCGCATTTTTCAAGAAGTTCTTTCTGTTCTTCACCCGTGGGCATTCTCCATGAATTCCCCCAATTGACTGTTGCCGCATCATAGATGGAAGACAAAATATTGTCAGGACTACAGGGATTATGCTCCCAATAATAATTTACATATGTTAATTGTTCATCATATGGAGTCGTTTTTCCCCATGCATAATACTCTCCGAATTCTTCAATACTTTTTGCGCCGACATTGTATGTTGCCCACTTTACAGATAATCCAAGATCCACATAATCATGGCCATCAATCTCTCCAGTAGGGGTTAGTGATTGTAAGTTTGGTGCTTCTTCTGAAAAGTCAAGAGCTATAACATCACCATATGCAACACCAACATTGTTTTTTGCATATGCACGAATGTAATATGTCGTTCCTAACTTAAGTCCTGATACCAATGCTTGAAAAGCCCCCTCCTCTCTTCCTGATACGATTTTCCAAGTATCATTTATGGTCGGATCTGAATGAGTCGCATAAACAAATCCCTTTTCTGAATAAATTGGATTTCCAAGAAAAGTTATTTGACCATTAAATACTGCTGATCCCGCATTGAGTTTAATGTCTGTAACATAATTTGTGACAACGGATGGCATTTGGGGGTCATCTGTTTCTTCTCCGAAAAATGAACACGATGGCATTATGCTACATGCGAGCAATATGCACAAAAGAATACTGTTTTTTTTCATAATTTAACTGATTTTTAAATATTATACTTATTTGTTTTTATCTCAACGAACATAATATACATCTTTCTTTTCCAATGCATTTAAATATATATCCTGTACTATGTAGTATAATTGGGCATAGTTTAGACACATCGTTTATACATAATAGATTGAATTGATGCTCTTTGTCTTTCAAAATTCCATATGGACATAGTGCACATAATTTACGTTCACACATTCTTGGGACTAAAGAGAAAGTAATGTCAAATTGCTCTACATATCCTTCGTTAATATTATTTTCTTGATTTTTAAATGTTTCTCGGAGATAGTTATTGAATGTTCTATCATGATCTTTATTTGGGAAATTACAACAGATGAATTTATCATTATTGTTCCATACATCTCCAGGCAATTCCAATTGTTTAAGATAAAAAATATTTCCAATATTGTCACCTAATAAATCCTTCATTTCTTTAGCAAAAAAGTCCTTAAATTCAAGTCCTTTCATATAGTCACGAAGAGCGCACCATACTCTTTTGCATTTATAGATTCGTTCTTCTGAGAATTTGTTATATCCACTATTGAATTCTTTAAAATCATTAAGAATCTGATTCACTTCCTTATTTTGGCTCTCAGCTGATTTTTTCACTTCACTTATGTAATCCTCAATACTCTGTTCCTTCTTTTTAATCTTATTACTTTGATAGGTCAAAATATACAACGCAAAAGCGATGCGTTTGATAATATCCTTTGAGTATTTTTCATCAAGTTTATTAGTTTGAGGGTCAAGATGCAATTGGATAACCTTTTTTATATATTGGATAAGCGATTTTTCTGCCACTTTTTCTAATATATACAATGTATAGTAAATACTACAAAAATCAGTAGTGACAAATCTAGACTTGAACTGTACCTCACTAACTCTACCATCAACTTGCAACTTTTCTTGTTGCTCAGAAGGCAACGATTCGTCAATACTGCATTTAAAAGAGAACTTATTTTCATCAGTAGAATAATATTTAGTAACCAGCTCCTCTATAGATTGATTGGAAGTAGAATATTCCTCTACTAATTTCGAAAAAACAAAGCCACCAATATTCCAAATTCTCTGAAATGGCATTTGGCGATCAGTAACATATGCAATATAATGTGTTAGAATCTTTAACGAATCATGCATATTGGAATTCGCATAATTGATTTCAGAATAGTTCTCAACACTATTCCACCGTGCTTGATCAATAAAATTTGTAATGGCAAAAATATTTTTCATATTGCAGGAAAATAGCTTCATTTTTTACAACAATAAAGGGTGTGCCAAATATTGCCACACCCTCTTTTTACATATTACGATTTTAAATGATATCAAAATTAGACATCGTGTTCAATACCGATGCATCACCAGCAGGAAAACCCGCTTTTACAAGCGCATCTTTTAATTCTAAAGTAGTAGGTTGTGCATTGTTTGTAACGACTTGAATGGTGTATCCCTTAGGAATCTTTCCATAAGATTTCTTTGTTCTTAAAACGAAGCATTTTGCCATAATTCTCTACAGTTACCTATACACTGCAAGGTTTTTAAGGTGAATAGTGTGTGTTTAATTTTTATTATAAACGCGTTCTCGAGTTCTGATCACTCTTTCTCGGTCTATACTCAAAGTAGTTACTTGTAATCTTTCAATTCCTTTCGTCTGTCCACGATGGATTTTTTCCATTCTTCACTAATGGAAGTATTGCCTTCCATGTTCAAAGGATAATAGCCAATGGCAATAGCCATCATTTCAAAACAATCAATCAATTCACGATCATCTTCGCAAAACTCCATCCATTCGTAATAACACTTTTGGAGTTCATCGCTAATGCGCTCCTCTGTGCATATTTCACCCTTGAGCGACAGTACGGCTCGCAGCGTCTCACGCAATGTCGATTGTTTGATAGGACCTCGAATATGTTGTCCAAAGCGTTTGCGCCCGTTGGTGCTCTTCCCAAAATAGAGTGCGTAGTATATGGTATAGCCAATCTCCTTTTTCTTAAGGCGGGAATACATATATTTCATGTCTATATCTTCGGGATGCTTAGTAATATAATCTTTCAAATATGCTACAATAGGTGAATCAGATGGGAACCACCAACGATAGAGAAAGTACTCTTCGCTGAGAATGTCAGTTTTAAGTCTATTACCATTGTATAAATCTGGAACAGCAAACATATAGTGCTGTCCTATATGGGGAGTTTCTATGGCTGAACGCATAATTATATTTACTTTGAAGCTATTTTGCGTTGCGCTTTAAGGCTCGCAAGGTTCTTTATTTTCTTTTAATCCAATAGGATAATTGCAACATCTCTAATATCTAAAGAATTCGACAAGCCCAACTTTCCACGTACCCACGCGACACGGGACTTCATACTACCATTCGCTAAACTTTTATATTCCATTTTACTAATAGTAAACTTAAAAGTAGTACCATTACGCAATTTGAAAAACATACTATCTGTATTAAATGTCACTTTTACCCTAACACTATCGCTTGATGAGCTCGAGGAACGACTAGATGAGGATGAAGATGAGGAAGAGGATGATGAAGAAGATGATGAGGAAGAGGATGAGGAAGACCACCTTAGTTGATTATACTTTTCTTGGGTTCTTTCCTCTTTATCTCGCAAATCACTATATTTTTGCTCCAATGTACTGTGCTTATCTCGTAAATTTTGGCATGTTTTTTCTAACTCTTTATATCTTTTTTCTAACTCATTATACCTTTGCTCAAGTTCTTTATACATTTTCTTTAACTCATTGTATTCTTCCTCGTTTGTTTCAAGAAGTCTTTGTAATTCCAACTTTTTGTGAAGCCATTCACCTGCTAAATTCGAATTTATATTTTTTTCACGAAGCAATTTTGGATAGTTTGCAGCACGACTTCCTTGTTGGTTAAAATTAACATATAAGTCAAAATTACTTCTCCATGGACTTACTTCTTTACAACGGTCTTTCCAACGAACTGCACGAACAAACTCACACAACGGTCCACTCAGATAATGTTCACCTAATTCCTGCATGGCCAATCCAAATCCTTGCTCTGCTGATTTTGCCAACCATTCAGTCGCAAGGGTCGTTGCCTGTGATACATCCGTAATCTTTGAATAACGTTCTAAAGTACCATTGTCAAAACTACATTCACCCCAACCTTCTATGGTATATTGTATACGAGACAGGTTTGCGAAGATATAACCACATTGATATTGAGCAATGGCATCCCCTGCTACTGCTTTTGATAGTAATGCGTCAAATTGTTCTTTGGTATAGTTCCTGTTTTCCTTATAAAATGCTCGGAGCATAGGATCATTTCTGTAATAATCTTCAGAATTTTCTATACTATTGACATTATATTTTTTTTGAGATGCATTAGTCGTAGGTGCTTGTGTCTTTGAACAGATTTTAACTTCTGCTCCTACCGATTCAAGTTCTAACTTGAGCTTTTCAGCAGTACTTTTATCTACCCCTTCAACAACAGTACTTGGTGCTGCATCTACAATATCTTTGGCCTCTTTCAAACCAATGCCCAGTTGTTCTTTTACTGCTTTAACTACTTGGAGTGCATTCTCTCCTTTTGATTGCAGAATGACATCAAAAACAGAGATAGTTTCATTTTGACTAACTTCTTGAATAGGCTGAGTGTTCTTATCCTCTACTGGAGTAGATGCTGTCGTTGAACTGCAAGAAGAATTGGCGGCATTTTCTAGTGCTTTGAACACATTTCTACCTAATTGTGATGTACGCCACTCTGGATCAATCTCAAAACCTATTTCTGCTGCAATCTCACGATATGCAGGCGATGCCTTCTCACATACCTGACCATTCTTCAAGACTTCAATTTTATTGTCATCATGGCGATTTAATGTCCAAACGCCATAACTTACTGTTTGTTTAATCATAGATGTAAAGTTATTTAAGAGTTAGTACATACGATTATTTTCTTTTGCCTGTTAAGCCTTTGAGGATAGCGCCACCGATTTTGCGCTCGAGGCCCTGTTTAGTGGTTGGGATACCTGTAGCACGAGCTACTTTGGTTTTCAAGCCCGAGATGCCTACTGCTCGCTTAAGCGAGAAACTGAGTCCTGGAATTCTTGCCATAATTGTGTCGTTTGATTATTAACTCCTACTCGTTGCACTCGAGAAATCTTAATAAATCTTTTTACAACGCTGCTGATTTTATTACCACCGCTCATCGTATCGGGAACAGCCGATACGATACCGCTGAATCTTAAGTAAATGAGCAGAATAGGATGTTAAACTTCATTGTTAATTGATATAATACTCTGTTTTGAAATACTCATTGATTGGCTTAGAAGCCAAGACTTCTACCCAAACATAATTGTTGTAGCGGGTGCGCTCGTTCTCAAAGCCAAGATAGATAACACTTCTACCTTTCACAGGGATACGACCGTTGCTAGATTGCATACCCATAATAGAACTATTGACATCGTAACTCAACTGATTAGTAGGTTTGTCGTCTTGGAACTTCTTCGCTTGGGACGAACTACTGAAGACAAACATATTGATATATGCATCTTCCTCACGTTTTGGAGCATATTCACCCAGAATGGTATTCAAGATACCCGAACTCCTAGTAGATTCGTACACAGGTAAGCCTAGCGACTTGATTTTGCGATAAGAGGCGTTCATATTGTCTTTAAACTCACCATCGCCGTTGCGGTCTGCCTCATTGGTAGAGATACGCATGCGATAGAGGATATCTGTTGCTCCAGCAGGCACTTCAATAGCTACCAATCCGCGATAAGAACCTGAGAACATTGCTTTCAACTGTCCACGGAGGGTGAATTTGCGAGGCTCATCCAAGATTGGGGTCATCTTGATTCCCTTGACTGACCACGCACGGAAATCGCCTTGTTTGGCTTCAACCGTGTGCTCGTTGACTGTTACAGGGGTGAGGCGATCGAGATGATTAGTAGTGTAGGTGATGTGGATAGAGGCGTATTGTGAACTTGCGCCTGGATTGAGTTCTACCAAGTAGATGGCGCTATTCTCAATCTCCATATTGAACTTGAAAGCCGTTTTGTCTGCGATAGTTTTGAGGGTGGAATGTGAGTCGTAGTTATAGACTTTGAGTGTAGCAGCGCGTTTGGTCTTGATATTTACATAGAGTTTTTCGCCGCGTTTGAGGTAAACGGGGTATGCGGTTTTCTTCTCTACCAGACAATCATCATCACTCACAACTGGCACATAGATATTGTGCATATTATTCTGGATGGTTTGTCGGATGTTTTGCTTGAGTTGCTCCATGCGTTGTTGGAGCGCTTGGCAATTAGCTATAGAAGCAGAGTCTAAACCATTGGTATCATAAGTATAATATAGTTGGTCTGCCAATTGCGAGAGTTGGAGCGCATCGCTGGCTTCCATACCATTGATATCACAAAGTAGATTTTCGATCTGTTGCACTTTGGCTACTGTCTCGTTATACTCTGCTAACTGAGCACCTGACATGGGTTTGCCGTTAGACGAACCACTACACGCAGCCATCATCATGGCAATGCCGCAAATGAGAATGGATGTAAGTTTGTTTTTCATTTCCTTATTGGTTTTTACGTGATCATTACTGTTCTTTTTCTTTGCTCTGCAAAGGTAGTGCTTTTATGTTGGTTGGGCAAGAAATGTGCTGGTTCTTGTTGGTTCTTTTGAGTGTTAAGCGTCTGCCAAAGGGTATGGATGGCATGGTTTTCGTACTGTGTTTGGCAGTTTGGTGCACAAAAAAAGGCATGAACGATTCCTTGTCCATACCTTGAGGTCCTGAGAATACCCGTATCGTCAAACAACGAATCGCCCACGCCTACGCGTGGGCATTCGCCCTTTATTCGATACGATACATACGAGAGTATAGGTACAAATCAGCAATGAGAGTGTACTCATCCACTGAACTTGTGCTATACAAATTGAAATTTCTCAGGTTTCAAGGTATGTTAGCGAATAAATAGCAAATGCTACTTCTATATGTCTTGAAAAGATTCGGTCGACACGCTTGCTTACCTATTGAGGAATATTTTATATTACTCTCATCTTTTCGGGTGCAAAGATACAATTTTTTTGGCATATATACAAAAAAATCGCTCCGATTGAGCGATTTTTTCTTATATTACTGGTCTTTATTATCAATAAAGAGGTTTGGTTTGCTTGACTTGAGTGTCGATTTGCATTACTCGAGTACCAAATTCCTGTGCCCAGATTTCTACGCAGCGATACTTCAAGTCTGTATTATCGGAATAACACTCAGCAAGCGAGTCACGCACTTGCGCTTGGGATTCCCATAAATTCTGGAGTTGTTGGCAGAAAACCATATACGACGTAGAAGTATCGGCTATATGTTGCAGTTTTTCGGTTTCCAAATCCACCAATCGGTGTATCTGCGCCATCATCTCTTGCTCGCGTTGCTGCTTTTGCGCATACTCGTTTGCCACTTGTGCCATCTGCTCGGATTCTTGGTACAGGCGATAGGTGTGAACAGATAGCAAAGCACTGATAATCAAAACGATGATTGCAATGATATAAGGGATATATTTTTGGCGGCGTTGGCGTTTTTCGATAGAGAGGCGGATGGCTGCCATGTTAGCAAAGCATCCGTTTTGACATTGCTGGCGGAGGGATTTGTAACGGGAAGGGAAAAGCAGTTGAAGAATCTCTCCGAACTTCTGTATATCGTGCTGTATATCGTTCTGCGGATTGGTTGTGTCCAGTTCGCTCAGTCCGAAATCAATGAGTTTGACATTCTGCCCATTGCGAGTGATAAGGATATTGCTACTCTTGAGGTCATGGTGGACGAGTTGTAGAGAATGGATGTACTCCAACGCATCTAAGAGCTGTAGCATAACGCGCTGGCGTGCCGAATGCGAGGGGTTGGTAGCAAGCCATTCCGCCAATGTGATGCCATCCACATACTCCATCACGATACACCTACCGCAATCTGCAACCTCTTCTAAAGAATAGGTTTCTGCGATATTGGGATGGCGGAGCGTGATGCCCAACGAGAACTCCTTCTGCTGAAGGAGCAGCATATCTGTTAATGACTGGCAATCAGCAGATAAGCCCTTCAACACATAGCGTTTGCCGTAGCGAGAGGCGGTGTAAAGACAATTATGGTTGCGCTGCTGGAGAAGCGCGATGCTTTGCCATTCTGTGGAAAAAGCAGCGGAAGAGATAAAACCAGAATCGGAAATGTCCATAATATCGTGTAGTTAGTGGTTAATTTTTTTTACAGATATTAGACCATTAGTTTTGCCTGCGACATAGGAAGTGCAGGTGCCATCAGAGAGAAGCAGATTATCTAAATACATAGGGTGTCCCACCATAAAAGTGGCAGTACTAAATCGGTCACCTATGTGCAATTTGGCATTTTTTGATTCTTCTACAACAAATTGGTTTTTACCTAAATAGCAGAATACGCACTTGCGATTGGGTTGCCAGCAGACTTCTATTCTATCGTTGGGTTGCAGAGCCGAAACAGAGATGCCTTCGCCCTGAAACATGGCACTCTCGTTGCCTCCACGTTGTTCCAGAGCCACGAGATAAGCATTCCAATCGGCATAGTCAATGAATTGGGATAGCGTATTTAGCGTGGAAAGCCGAGGCACACCATTGCTCGGCACATACCCCCAGAGGCGTTTGATGGTGGATAAGGAGAGAATGGTATGTTGTTTATTCCAAATTTGCTGAATAAGCCATTGGAAATCAGCAGGCGAATGAAAAGTTTGAGCTAACTGTTTTTCTATATCGCTGCGGAGTTGGATTATTTCAGGAGATAATACTGACATGAGATAGAATATTAGTTGTTATTCTGTTCGATATACTTCTGAGCAAATGGACAGATTGGGAGAATCACATATTGTTGAGTTTTTGCCCATTCCATCGCATTTTTCATCAGCAAACTGCCAATGCCTCGTCCACTTTCATAGGCATAGGTATGCAAGATTGATAATTCGTTTCCTGCAAGAGCAAATTCAATCTTACCTACCAACTTGCCATCTTCGGTAGCAAGGATCTCTGTATCGGTAAAAGTTATCTGAATCATAATGGCACTTCTTCACCCCACTTTTCTACGATTTCATCCATGATTTGGAAGACTTCGGCTTTCGTATCTGCACGAAGCAATGCGATACGCGTTTGGCGGAAATCACGCAAGCACTTGAAGGCTGGCGAAGCTGCAAAATGGCGACGGCTATGCACAATACCCTTACGCTCATCGCCAATCCAATCAATACTGCGCTCCACATGCTCCTTGAGGATATCCACGCACCATTGCATACTGCGAGGAGGAAGCAATTCACCCGTAGCCAAATAGTGTTGCATGTCCTCGAAGATCCATGGACAACCAAAGGTCGCACGACCTACCATGATGGCATCTACTCCAAATTCATCGAAACATTTCTTCGCTTGTTCGGGCGTTGTGACATCGCCATTACCGATGATTGGGATATGAATACGTGGGTTGTTCTTCACCTCTCGAATCAGCGACCAGTCCGCTTCGCCGCGGTACATCTGGCTGCGTGTACGACCATGGATAGCCAACTCCGCAATACCGCAGTCTTGCAATGGCTCAGCTATTTCGGTAATAATGCGATTATTATCATCCCATCCAAGGCGTGTCTTCACGGTCACAGGGGTATGCACCGCGTTCACTACCGCACGAGTGATATCCAACATCTTGGGAATATCTCTTAGCAGTCCAGCACCAGCACCTTTACCTGCCACCTTCTTGACCGGACAACCGAAGTTTATATCGATGAAATCGGGCTTGGCTTGCTCCACGATGCGTGCCGCATCGGCCATACTCTCCGCATCGCGACCATAGATCTGTATCGCTACAGGGCGTTCCGCATCGCTTATCTGCAACTTACGCGTAGTAGAAGCCACATCGCGCACCAAGGCATCAGCATTCACAAACTCAGTATAGACACGCGCCGCACCAAATCGCTTACATAAGAGGCGAAAGGCAGGATCGGTCACATCCTCCATCGGAGCTAAGTATAATTTGCTATTTACCATGATCTCTTTGTGAACTATTTATTTGGTTTCTTCTATCGTTGGATACACGATTCGATGGTGGTTGATCTCAATCAGTTTTTGCTTGAAGACCGCACGGATATCTTCCAAATCCTTAAACGACAACACCGTCTCCGAGAACTGACCATCAGCCACTTGCGCATCTATCATCTGATCCACCATCTCGGCGATAGATTGCTCTGTGAGCTCATTCAGCGAACGTGAACGTGCTTCTATCGCATCCGCCATCATCAATATCGCTGCCTCTTTAGTAGATGGTTTTGGACCTGGATAACTATAGTCTTCCTTATTGACATCCGTAGCGGTTTTTCCCGCAGTTTTTGCCGCATTCACCGCCGTATTATAGAAGTAACGAGTCACCGATGTACCATGGTGCGAACGAATAAAATGCACAATCACTTCGGGCAAACGGTGCTTGCGTGCGATGCGCTCACCCTCTTCCACATGGTTGATAATCACCTTGGCTGCCTCTGCACACGACATTGCCTGTAGCGGATTCACACCCGTTTGATTCTCAATGAAATACTCTGGATGTGCCATCTTGCCTATATCATGGTATAGCGCACCAGTACGCACCAGCAATACTTTTGCACCAATGCGTTTGGCAGCTTCCGTAGCCAAGTTGCTCACTTGCAGCGAGTGTTGGAAGGTGCCCGGAGCTTTCTCCGCAAAATCTAACATCAGGTTCGAATTCACATTCGTCAACTCCACCAAGGTGATGTTGCTTACCAAACCAAACGTGCGTTCAAACAGGAAAATCAATCCATAAGCACAAATCACCAACACGGCATTGATGGCAAAGTAGATGTAATAATGATATTCCACATTCATGATATCACCTGTCACCAACATCGTAATGGCTGTATATACAATGCTATATGTCAAGAACACAAACAAGGCCGTTTGCGCCAATTGGGCACGTTGCGTCATATCACGCAGACTAATCACCGCCACAATACCCGTAATCACTTGCAGCAGGACAAATACATAAGGCGCTGGTGCCGCGATGGATACAATCAAAATGGTAATCAGATGAATAAAGATAGCAGTACGCGAGTCGTAGAACACGCGGGCAATGATAGGCACCCACGCAAACGGAATCAAGTAGATATATCCCGCCGCCACATGGCGCAATACGATAAAGGCGGTGGCTACCAATAGCGCAACCAAGATCGTAAAGAATAGCATATGGCGCAAGTTGTACAGCAGCTTGCGACGATACGTATATAGATACATCCCAAACATAGCCACCAGCACCACGATATACAATCCTACTCCTATCGTCGATGTCAATGATTGGCGATGCGAGAGGTTTTGCTCCTCTATCGTCCTGCGCAGCGACTCCAGTATCTGATACGTCCGCTCCGACACGATTTCACCCGTGTCAATAATCTTCTCTCCCTCTTGCACCATACCATGGGTTAGCGAGATGGAGGATAGGATGTTTTGGCGTAGATTATCCGATGTAATCGAGTCATATTGCAAGTTTACAGCGATATTGCGATGCGTTTTCTCGTACGCTTCTTTCGGCGTATATAGATCGGCAACCGCCACCTTTGTAGCTACGCGATTGTACAATACCGACACGTTCGTGCATCCCAACGCCTGCAAACGCTCCTTCTCTTCGAGCGACACCACCATAAGATGCCCTTGCACCGCAGCCGTATCCAAAGTATAGCATGGCGTATAGTCACGTAACACCTCATTCTGCTCCGCTTCCAATTGGGCATCTGTTTTATAAATCGCAAAATTCGATTCAGCCGTCACCAAACCATACGCCCAAGGTTGGCCCACTTCAAAATGGTATTTGAAGGGATTGCTATATTTGGGAGCAAGATAAATAGCCAACGCAGCCAATGCAGCCAATGATAGCACTTGGAAGGTTGTCAAGATGGATTTTTTCATACTATTTTTGTCTATTATTATTTCGTTATGCTGTCAGGTTATCTACCCCGCTTCTTAGCAAAAAATGATTGCATCAGTTCGCGGCATTCAGCCTCTAATACTCCCGATGAAATCGTGCATTTTGGATGCAATGCCTTGGGCGCATATACGGTAAATCCCCGTTTCTCATCGCTGGCTCCATACACCACACGTTGCACTTGTGCCCAACCTATAGCCCCCGCACACATCACGCATGGCTCTACCGTAACATACAAGGTGCATTGTGTCAGGTATTTACCGCCCAAGGTGTTGGTGGCTGCTGTGATAGCCTGCATCTCAGCATGCGCCGTCACATCCGCCAAGGTTTCGGTCAGGTTATGTCCACGGCCTATCACCTGCCCATCCGCCACAATCACACACCCCACAGGCACCTCTCCCATAGCAAAGGCTTTCTGCGCTTCTGCCAACGCCATCGTCATATAGCGCGTATCATTCTCCATAGTGTTCCCGTTTAATTCTTATAAAATCGCCCATTTCATCGGGATGTTGTTCAAAATGATTACCTATCACCACGATATCTGCCCCGGCGTCAAAAGCTTGCAACATAGCCTCTGGAGTGCATATCCCTCCTCCTACAATCAGAGGGACTTGCAGCTGTGCTCGTACGGCACGGATAATATCCGTTGACACACGCGCTTTGGCTCCGCTACCTGCTTCCAAATAAATCAACTGCTTACCCAGCAATTGCCCCGCAACGGCTGTCGCTACGATCCTATCCACCTCGTCCTGAGGTATAGGTGTACAGTGCGACACCTTCTCCACGCTGCTCTTTCTGCCACCATCAATCAAGATATATCCCATCGGTATCGACTCTATGCCCGATTGCAGGATAGGCATTGCCATCTGCACATGTGGATCAATCAGCATATCGGCTGTACGCGCATTCAGCAACGTAAGAAACAGCAATGCATCTGCATTGGGCGAGAACTGCGCCACATTACCTGGGAAAATCACCAACGGAGCATTCGTATGCGCCCTTAATGCTGCTATACATGGCTCAATATTCCCACCTGTACTACCACCCACTAAGATCAAATCGGCATGATTCAGCTCTGACAACAATGGTCTATACGCCTGCTCCTTGTCAGGATCAATCAAGATTGCCAACAGCTTAGCAGATTGTTGCTTATGGGACAATATGGTAGAATAGACACTCATTTTGCTCGATTTCAACGCCATTTCATCGATTCCATCAGCACCCTTACATCCTTGCGCAAGTAGTCGTATATCGGCGCCAATGAATCTTGATTAGGTACACTATTGCAATATACCGAGCCACGGAAGAAATGCTTGGTGGAATCGGTCAAAACAAACTGAATTGGGGTAGCCGTATTACCATGCAATTCATAATACAATCCCCACACATTATTCGCTGCATTACCATATTCTTGTACTGGTATTGCGGAGGCTACTGTGGTATGTTTGTATAGAAATTCTTGGGCATCACGCGACAGGATACGCAGGTTGTTCTCAACTGGCTTGTAACTACAGTGAATCGTCGCATTCAACGTTGGATACTGA
The DNA here is from genome assembly GCA_937901225.1 of uncultured Bacteroidales bacterium. Classification (GTDB taxonomy): domain Bacteria; phylum Bacteroidota; class Bacteroidia; order Bacteroidales; family Paludibacteraceae; genus Colicola. The sequence goes on from CALCGX010000046.1 coordinate 13,999, forward strand.
ATATCTATCCAATACTGCTCACCTTTCTCCTGACGCTCTTGGATATATGCATTGGTGGACAACCGAAAGGCATAGGGATAATGTGGCGTTTGCACTTCAGCATACGACGTATCGGGTATGGCTATGCGAAAATAGCCATATGGTTTGGGCATTGCCGTGCGTTGGCAACCCACCAAGATACTGCATAGCATCACGCCTACGATATACTGCCAATACTTCATATTACATACGTTCTTCCAATATTTCAACGGCTTTTTTAGTGATGTCATCATCGCGCTCAAAGAGCGGGAAGAAGCCCTCGTCGTTCAATATATTGCGCACAATATACGCATTGACCAATCGCACCAATAATGGTTTGGATTTCGCCAACTGCTCTGCATTAGGCTCCACACCTTTCTCTTTGGCAAATGCCACAAACTCAGGCAGCCAGTTCGCCTTCAGCAGGTGCTTCTCCAGCGATTGCCAGTCTTTGTATTGGCTCAGCTCCTTGCGATGGCGGTCGGTATATTGATAGGCAAACTGATACGTATACGCACGATTGACTACGATATTGAAGTATGGCGTATTGAGGGTAGTATCACGACCTACAAACACATCAGGCATAATTCCGCCTCCACCTCTCACAATGCGACCTTTCTTGGTCAAATATACGGTGGAATCGGCTATTTGTACACTATCAGCCGAGTAGAACTCGCCATGCTCGAAACGCTCTAGCAAATCCATCGCATAATCCTCGCCCTCGCCCAACTTATATGGTTTTTGGATGCTGCGTCCCGATGGTGTATAGTATCGCGCTACGGTCAAACGAATGGCACTGCCATCAGCAAATGGCAATTGTTGTTGCACCAGTCCCTTACCAAAGGAGCGGCGACCAATAATAGTAGCGCGGTCGTTATCCTGCATCGCACCTGCAAAGATCTCGCTGGCAGATGCCGAGAAATCATCAATCAGCACCACCAACGAATCACGTTGGAATCGGCCCGAACCGTTGGCTCTCGCCTCATAACGAGGATAAGCGCGACCTTCCGAATAGACAATCAAATCGCCCTTTGCCAAAAACTCATTCGCCATCTTAATGGCTTGATCCATGTATCCACCCGAGTTCTCGCGCAGGTCCACGATATACGCATTAGCACCTTGGCCTTTCAGCGATGCCAATGCAGCGATAAACTCATCATAGGTATTCTCGCCAAAGCGATTCACACGCACAAAACCTATCTTTTGTCCTTTAGCCTCTATAATAAACTTCGCATCCACCGAGTGCACAGGTATATCGCCACGGGTGATGGTGAAATCATACACCTCATCCGAACTATTGCGTTTAACACCAATCTTCACTTCGGTGCCTTTGGGGCCGCGCAAAGCGTGCATTACTTTTTCGTTGGTAATGGTTTTGCCTGTGAAGTTCGAGTCATTAACCATCACAATCTTATCACCTGCTAACACACCCATACCTTCGCATGGACCGCCAGGGATGACTGCCACCACTTGTACGGTGTCGTTTTGAATCGAGAACTGCACACCAATGCCCGAGAAAGAGGCAGAAAGTTCCGAATTCACCATCTCCAAATCCTCTTTTGGAATATACGCAGAGTGAGGGTCAAGGCGCTTGACCATCTCTTTCATCACCTCTTCAGTTATGCTATCTACGTCGATTTTATCGACATAGGCTTGGTCCATCAACTGCAATAGTTGATCTACTTTCGACTCAGGTTGCTGAAATAGTTGTCCGTTTTGAATGTAAAAACGCTGTGCATTCACTTTGTTCGACACAGCATTACCTATCAGAAAGCCCACTAGTAGGCAAACGATGGTCAGGGTTGGGAATAAATACTTTTTCATAGTTCTTTTTTCGATTAAGGAACAAGGAATAAGGAGTAAAGATTTATATGTATTTGTCTAGTTAGTCGAAACTTACTTGTCTTTATTCTTGGCTCCTTGTTCTTGGTTCAATTATTATTCTTGGTCCGGCATATAGTCCACTTGCACACCTGCGCGTTCAAGAAGTTCCACACCATCCATGATGCGGTATTTCTCACCATAAACCACACGCTTGATACCCGATTGGATAATCAGTTTGGCGCACTCCATACATGGCGAAGCGGTCACATACAAGGTTGCGCCCTCGCTGCTGTTATTGCTACGTGCTACTTTGGTCAACGCATTCGCCTCTGCGTGCAAAACGTAGGGCTTAGACACATTATTCTCATCCTCACACACATTCTCAAAGCCACTGGGTGTACCGTTGTAGCCATCGGAGATGATCATTTGGTCTTTCACTAGGATAGCGCCCACTTTGCGGCGAACGCAGTAGCTATTCTCCGACCACGTACGCGCCATGCGCATATAGAGGTAATCACGTTGTGTTTGTTTGTCCATATTTTTCGTTTCTATCTTTATTCTAGACTCATTGTTCTGGCTCCTATTACGCCTGCAAAGTTACGATTTTTTCTTCACATGGGCAAATGTATGCCCGAAAAAGTGTGATTTTTCGAATATCGCCTGCTGTTTTAGCATATACTTCGACGGTAACGATACAAATTCTATACCAAAGCGAAGCTTATCTAAGGGCAAGAGGTGTAAGGTATAAATATAGGGTATGGAGAGGCTACAAATAGCGCTTAATCTGCACCAGATAGTGTGTCAGTTCGCCGTTGGCGAGGCGGATACCCGTTTCGTCGATCTTATCCACATGCACGCAGCCCGAGCAATGGATGACCTCCGTCGGACTAATCAACATACCTACATGCGTTATCCTCGTAGCCTCTGGAGCACGATCTAAATGGTCGAAGAACACTAAGTCACCTGGTTGCGCTTCTGCCAGTGAGCCCACCACTTGCCCTTGAGTGACCTGTTCGCGGGCATTGCGCAAGAGGTTAATGCCAAACACGCTATACACCGTTTGTGTGAAGCCCGAGCAGTCGTAGCCCATTATGTTCTTTCCGCCCCATAGATATGACACATTCAGCAGCGACTGTGCTACGCGCACGACATTCTCGCCTTTAACCTTTAACCCCTCACCTTTAACCTCATACACACAACGAGGATCAATCTTATATTTCTTTCCCAGCACTTCGAAGGTGCCTTTTTTATAGTACGGCAATCGTGTACCGATGGTAAGTATCAGTTGTTCGCCAGTCTTTGTGTCGGTTGCCACCGCCATAGGTGTAGCCACTACGCCTTCACCATTCGCCTCACGCCTTTCGCCTAATAACCTAATCGCCTCCTCGCTCACAGGTGTCAGCATCTTAGATACGACCCAGCCTACTTGTCCATCCATAGTAGAGCGGATCTTGGTCCAGCTGGAGTGGCGGTCCACCACTTCGCATACTTCGCCAAAGAGCAGTTGGGTAGCTTGTTCGGCTGCATGGGCTGGCTCCTCGCGCACGGGAGTGACGGGGCAATGATTAATGACATATTCGGTGCTATGAGCAAAGCGTGTGACTGCTATTAGGGCAGTGAGAAGGATGAGCTTCTTCATATGCGGGCGGTTGTTTGATAGAAAATATTTTTAAGTATTAGCGCAGTGTGACACCCGTGCCAGGTTTGTTGACTAGTGTCAGTTTGCCATCCACCAGTTGAATACCATCGTATGGGTCATTAGCAAGCAGTACATGACCATCCAAGTCGGCATAATCCACCAACGGACTGAGCGTTGTAGCCGCAGAGATACCTGCACTTGTCTCCGTCATACAACCAATCATCACCTGCATACCCAACTCACGCGCCAAAGTAATCATCTTACGCGCTTCCGCCACGCCGCCACACTTCATCAGTTTGATATTGATACCGTCGTAGTAGGGTTGCAGCCCCGCTACATCGGCATACGTTTGGCATGCCTCGTCGGCGATAATAGGCAGTTCTACCCGCTCGCAGAGCCAAGCATGCTCCTCGTTCATATGCTTAGGCATAGGCTGCTCGATAAGTACCACACCCTGCTCAGATAACCATTGGCACATCTTCAGTGCATGCTCTTTGGTGGGCCAACCTTGGTTGGCATCTACATAGATAGGTTTGGTGCTAATGCTACGAATTAGGCGAATCATGCGCTTGTCTTCTGCTTCCTCACGACCGAGTTTGACTTTGAGAATCTTCGCCCAGTCTGCCTCACGCACCTTATGTTGCACAATCGAATCGCTGGCATCATAGCCAATCGTATAACTGGTGCAAGGGGTAGCAGCAGGATCGATGTCCCACATCTGCCATAGGGGCTGGTTGTGCAGCTTGCCATAGAGGTCGTGCAAGGCAATGTCTATACTTGCTTTTGCCGCATGATTGCCTGGTGCCAAGGCATTGACTACCTGCATGATACTATCCACATTCAGCGGCTCACGGCAGCTATTGATGACAGGCTGAGCCAACTGGAGAAAAGCGCAGACCGACTCCTGTGTCTCTTTGAGATAAGGGGGCAACGCCGCTTCGCCGTATCCCGTCTGGTCGCCCAGCGTGATGCGGGTGAGCACGATAGGGGTCGTGGTGCGCGTGTTGGTGGAGATACCAAAAGCGTGGCGCAATTCGCCAGTAAATGGTTCGTAAGTCAATTGGGCAGTCTTGTTGCACGGCTGGGATATACCAAAATACGCCTTATAGATGGCATTGGCCAATGCTTCTAGGACATCTTTCTCGGGATTGTACACATATCCATTGGTGATGGCTACGATACCCCAACCATCCGCTGGGCTCCACATCATGATACTGCGCAATCCGTAGGCATCGCCAGTATGTCCCACAGGGTAGTTACCTGGCGTATTGTAGTGAGGATCATCCAGAAAATCCACAAACTCCATGAGGCATAATCCGTATTGGTCCTCGTAGTAGTCATCCGTTAGTTTGATCCATACGGGTGTCTGCATGGTTTGGGCACTCTCCTCGGAGATGATACGCACGCCATTGAGCTCGCCATAGTTCATGTGCATCATCATATAGGTAGCCAAGTCGTGCGCCGAGATCTTCACGCCGCCAGTAGGCGAGAACATAGGAGCTGAGTAGCCCATGGTATAATCATCGAGTCGGTCTGCTACGCTGCCGTAGGCATTGGACGCTACGTATTGGCCGTCGCGATAACGGTAGATGGAAGCGCATTTGCTCATGTCTAGTTCGTCGATATTATGTCCAGCATGCAAGCCAAGTGGCGTGATCACGCTATCCTTCACATAGCGGTCGAAACGCACACCAGACACTTTCTCGAGGATAGCGCCTGCGAAGTTGAGGCCCAGATTCGAGTAGTTGTAGCTAGTACCTGGCGCATAATCGTAATAGGTGGCTCTGCAGTCGCCATTCACAGCAGGATTGATATGATCGAGCGTGGAATAATTCTCAGGGTCGCGGAAACTGGCGGTGTGTGAGAGCACCATGCGCAATGTGATAGGCACCTCTGGGTGATATGGGTTGCGCACTTGGAAGCCGATGAGATTGCTCACATCATCGTCGAGCGAGATGATACCTTTCTCCACAAGCTGCATCAAGGATGTAGCGGTGAAGGACTTGGAGATAGATGCGATACGCATGAAATGATTAGTAGTCAAAGGCGTTTGACTGTCGAGATTGGCATGGCCAAAGGCCTTTTCATAAACGATCTGCCCATCTTGGACAATGACAGCAGCGATGCCAACTGCTTGGTAGTCGTTCATCACTTGCTGAATAGCTTGGTCGGTGCGTTTCTCCGCGCTGGGAGCGCAACTCATCATCACTTGCATCATAGCTGCTAAAAACATAAAAACACGATTGTTTCTCATAATCAATATATAATTTTAAGATTAATTCGTTTTCGTTATCTTACTTCACCACGACGAGTGTCGCTCCTTCTTCGTAGCGAGCGAAATCGGCATCATGCACCTCTACTTTCCCTGCGAAGTCACGCTTGAGTATCTGCCGTATCTCGTTGCGCAGTACGCCATTGCCTTTGCCGTGAATGATCACTACACGTCGTCCGCGGTGGCGGATATGTTGCTGCATGCTCATGCGGAAGTAGCGCAGTTGATACTGATGTTTCTCTACTTCTGTCATTCCGTTGCCATTGGTGGGTAGGGCTTCCAGATGCAGGTCTATTACATGCTCATCGCGTTGGCGTTTGGACCGTTTGGCGGGAGCTGTTTTTGGAGTGCTAATGGATGGCGCTGGTGACTCGGATTGCTTATGCGTGCCGATACAACCTTTGCGTTGATAGCTGGTGGCAGCAGTGTCCATCACGCATTTAGCTGCGGGGATTGGTCCTACATCGAAGCCATCGTCGGTCTCTACCCAAACGAGTTCTCGCTGCGCATCATACTGCACAATAGTACCTCCGCCCACCGCATCCAAAAATCGTATTTTATCACCCTTACGCATTAAATATGTGTTATTCCCTTGGAATAGAAAACCTTTATCCGCTGCAAAGGTAGTATATTTTTCTGATATTTGCAAGACTTTAGCACATAAAAGAGAAGTTATTTGCCGGCTAAACAAACTAAAGGAGTGCGATTCATCGCACTCCTTTAGTTTACGTAATTCACAAAAGATTTGTTAACTATTATTTGATTAGTTCCCTCGCAAATTCGGGTATATTCACACCATCGAAAGTGCCCGAAGTCATCATCAAGAGTGCCGTATTATCGTATTTGATAGAACGAAGGCGTTGTTGCAATAGTTTGCTATCGGTAAACACTTCTACATTTTCTGTGCCAAAAGCCTTACGCACTTCTTCGGCTGTGATTGGGGTCAAGCGTTTGTGCTCAATTACCTTCGGATTGAAATACACCAATGCCACATCTGCCTGTGCCATGCAACCTTCGTACTGAGGCAAGAAGTCCGCCATCAAACTAGAGAAGGTGTGTAACTCCATCGCTGCCACCAATTGCTTCTCAGGATAACGCTCGCGTACGGCGTTTACCGTTGCACGCAGTTTGCTTGGCGAGTGGGCAAAATCCTTGTATGCCACATTTGTGCCGATTTCATCGATCAGTTCGAGGCGGTTGCTTGCGCCCGTGAAGGTGGAAATCTCGCGATAGAAATCCTCCAACGATATGCCTATCTGCTGGCATGCCAATGCTGCGGCTTGCAGGTTCTCCATGTTGTGCTTACCAAAGATTTTCATGTTCACATCTCCTTGGTATGCCTCATATGGAAGTTGCTTAATATCTTTTCGTGCTTGAGATGCAATCTCGCACAAATTAGCGTCATGTTTGTAGTAGATAAATGTGCCATTTTCCTCGATTCCATCGACGAACTTACGGAAAGTATCCACATATCCATCAAAAGTAGGAAACACGTTGATATGGTCCCATGCTATACCCGTCAGTATCGCCACATGTGGGTGATACCATAGGAACTTAGAGCGCAAATCAAGCGGAGAAGTTAGGTATTCATCACCCTCAAAGACTGCGTATTTGGCGGTATCAGAGAGGCGTACCATGCGCTCGAAACCCTCAATTTGAGCACCTACCATATAATCGGCTTCGATGCCCATGTGTTGCAAGACATATAGAATCATGGAGGTGGTGCTTGTCTTGCCATGGCTGCCACCTACAACGATGCGAATCTTATCTTTGGTCTGCTCATAGAGATACTCAGGGAAAGAGTAAATCTTGATACCCAACTCACGTGCACGAACGAGCTCTGGGTTATCTTCGCGCGCGTGCATACCTAATATAATAGCATCGATGTCGCTGGTTATCTTCTCTGGATGCCAGCCCATCTCTTCGGGCAGTAGTCCTGCCTCTTGCAGATGTGTGCGAGCAGGGTCGAATATCTCGTCATCCGACCCTGTCACCACATATCCTGCTTTGGTAGCCACCGCCATAGCCAAGTTGTGCATGGCGGCGCCGCCGATTGCGATAAAGTGTATACGCATAGTTCTTTATTGCTGTTAATTAGACTGCAAAGGTAGTGAAAAGTTTTGAGTTGTGCAAGATTTTGGCATTTTTTTCGTTATGCAATGAAGTGTCACTCCTCTTTAGATTCTATCGGAAGAATATAATCACTGGCTTTTTCGCTTGATATGATTGTTCTTCCTAATTGTCTTTCCAATTGTTTACGAGCAGCTTTGGCTACACTACCACCATCTTTTGCGACATACGTTTGTTGTCTAAATCCCTTTGGATTGCGTTGTTTAGACAGTTCTGTTGCCGAAGCTTCTGCCAAAGTATTCAACGCTATCTCAAGGTTAGTCATATTATCTCGTAAATTTTCTTTCTTTAGTCCTTTTAGATGTTTGTACTGCTTGGTGGTCATTCCGCTCCATTCTTTGGTGATAATATCGGTCAGAGAAGCATATTCCATACCCATATTTACACCTGTTCTTTGCCATTCATCTGTTAATTCCTTTCGCACTTCAATAGACTTGATACGTTGGTTGATCCAAGCATCAGAATATCCCAAACGCTTGTAGTCTAATATCGCTTGCTCTATAGAAAGTTCAGGGTCTTGCATTTGATCCAACCGTTGCGCAGCCACCATCGCCATCCATTGTTTGAAAGGTTCTGCTTTGGGCGAAGGGATGGATTGGATGATACGGAAAATAGTTTGAGCGTCGCCAACTAAAGTTTTACGTCTTTTTCCCGAATCGCCACTCATTAGTACCTGGGGACAATTTGTCCCCACGAAGGATGCGAGTTGTTCATCCCTTTTTCGCATCTTCTTGAAATAGTCAGTAGGATTTACACTCTCAGCAAGAACTTGAATAACATCTAATACCGAGAAATACCATTTCTCTTGCACATCATCCCAGATAGTTCTAACCTTTTTCTCCTCAAAAAGTTTTATTGCTTCGCTTTGTCCCATAACATTAACTGAATTTATGCTGCAAAGGTACAGAAAAATTTGCAGATATGCAATAGTGGAATGATAAAAGGGTGATTTTCCTTGTTGGTGGAAATAAATAATATTAGCTATCAAAAAACTTTATATCTTCATGATGTTCTCAACAATCCACTCATCTAGAGCCGTAGAAGATGTCAATCCGGTAAATAATAAATAATCAAATTCTGGAATATCTTGTTTCAAAGAACTTGAATACTCATTTTTTCTCATATCCCAAAGTTTATTTATGTCAGTTAAGCCATAATTAATCCCTTCTTTTATATACTCTTTTGTGCGTTGTATTTCTAATCGAAGTCTTTCATTGACAACTTGATCGTATATAACTTTTAAATCTAATATATTGATAGTGTTAATCATAATATCTATGATAGGTGAATTATGTATTGTTGATATTGAAACTATAGCTAAAGGTAAGTTGTCTTGAATAATAATATTGCAGATTAATGGACATTCAAAGGTTATTATATCAAAGTAAGCATTAAAAATCACACGTTTGTTTTGATTATCAACCCATTTTTCCAACTTTTTATTATTGCATCGGTGACAAATTGGGATTAAATTTTGTGGATGAACCGCGTATTCTGGATATATGGATTTAGGCATATAATGATCAAGGTCATATACATAATTAAGACCGCATAGTGGACATCGTAGAACTTTACCTTCTCCGTTTAATGTATGAAGTTCGTCCCATAAATTTTTAATTGATTTTCTTTCTCTTGAATACATTTTACGTGTACATTCCATTTTGGGCACATCTGCACTATTTGAAGTATTCCATAACGGATTTATAGTTTCTAATTGCTTGTGCTTGTCTGCAAATGTACTATATCGTTGTTTTACATCCAATTCAACACTCCTGTATTGAATTAGATGCTCTTCTTGTAGATTTTCACCAATAGAATCAATGAAGGTTATTGGATCTTGTATCGAATGCTTAATATTCCTCATGTGAATGATTTTTAGAATGTGCTATCAAGTTCCGGATAATAAACTTACTATTAATATTTAAAATGATGCCATTGCGTGATAATTCTTTTATAATATCTTCGTAGTTATACCCATCTTCAATCAACCTTTTTATGTATAATCTGAATGTGGATTTGGATTCATCATAGTTAAAGATTGTCCGATATAAAATAGATATATCTTCCCCTAAAGTTTCAATATCTAATGAATTAATTATAGGGATATTATCACTTAATTTACGCAATAAATACACATTCCTTCCTGTAATTTCGCGAACAACAATCGGAGAATGTGTTGCAATTATAGCATAAGACTCAAATTGTTCTAATAAAGTATTCAACACATTAATCAATTGCATCACTGCATAAGGATGTAAATGTACTTCAGGCTCATCTATTATAAATAGCGTATCATAACGAACATGTTCGTGTAAATGAGTTATAAGGGCGAATAAATGTAATTGCCCAGAGCTCATCATTGAGATAATTTGTGCTAATTTTTCTTGATTTAATTGAGTGTTAAGGTAATCGTCTTGATAGATTAAATCTTCAATATAATTAGTATCCAATAGTTTTTTGAGGTTGTTGACATAATAACGCCATAGATCTTTTCTATTGAATCTTCCACGTTTTATAATTTTATGAATAGCATTTTCCATTTTCTCTTGCATATTGTCTAGGTTTTGTTCAACACAGCAAGATTTATATGGCATATAGGATAAAGGACTGGTTATATCTCTATAACCATCATATAATGTCGTACTGATTGCTATAATGCTACTATATAATGGTTTTTCTTTAAAATGTCCATTTCCTTCTGAGGTTAAATCTTTGATAATATTGATTAATAAACTAGTTTTACCTATTCCATTTTCTCCGATAACTCCCACTACACGAGAAAAAAAACTCGTATTAGGCTGAAAATTTACTAGCCAATTAGCGGATATATCTTGATTATATGGTGGATAAAAATCATATTCAAAACGATACGCATTTTCAATTTTTTTGCCAAAAACAATAAATTTTGCCTCCCTTAAAGCCCTTTCTGAATCAGCATCGCGCAATAGGGAATTTATAAAAATTGAGTCTTCTTTAAATCTATCGTAGGTGCTTATGTTAACTGCTGCATCATTTAAAGCATTAAGTACTTTTACTGCATATTCTTTACCTAAATAACGAAATAAAGAGTCATAGTACATTGTTGACATTCCTAATGAGCAAAACTCCGAAGTAAGACAATTAAATGATGTTCCCAAAGCATCTATGGTCTTAGGAGTGCTCTGACGCATAATTTTCACATTTCCTATATTATGAAATGTGTCAGCACTTTCATAATATATTAGTCCAAACCATGTATAATAACTATAGTCATTCCATCCATTGTTATGATTTAACAAAAAACAAGGGTAACGTTCGGGTTTTTGTCTAATCCAAGCCCCATCTGCACAATATCGACTATTAGTTTCACGAACTTCAAAATAAATTCTAGTATCAATATCTAATGCTTCACCATTCTCTTCCGTATCAATATTTCTCGGCCGAATATAGACATTTCTAATTTGAATAGATTCATCACCACGAAATATAGCGCAGAAAGCATCCTCAATAATTTTTTCATATTTTGTCAAATTATCTTCCCGTTGTATCTTAGCATAAATACTGGAAGATACATTAAGATAGATACAAAAGAAGTCAATACCTCCATTCCAATTATCATGTTCTACAATTTCATCAGAAACATTTTTTTCTTGGAAAATTCGATATAATTCATTATATCCTTGTGCTTTTATTAAATTTCGAACATCTTGATATACATGATTTAAAGTTGACATAATTAACTAGATTTTTGAATTTTTAGAATAATATATTTTTAGGAAAATACGCATTATTCTTACTAACAGCGTCTTCTATGCCACAAAGGTACTATTTTTTTTTGATACAAGCAAATATAAGTGTTAATTTATGAGCAAATATAAGATTATCTGCAAATTTACCCAATCATGTACATGTTTACCTATATGATGTGTTTTTGTGATATGGAGCAATGTATGGGAATAGATGAGCTGGAAATTCGGTGACCACAATAGGAGATCTGTGGGATATCTATGGGCTTTCGGTGGCTTTCTATACACGTGTCTCTATAACAATGCTGCAAAAATCTTCGGCACGGAAGGGATTTTATGCCGAAGGTTGGAGAATTTGGATAGAAAAGCGACAGATAAAGCATGCGAAAGTAGCTATGTTATAAGCACTTCTCGCGTGGGTGTGTTTTTTTGAAAAAAGTTTTCGTGTGCCGAAAGGTGTGCCGAAGATATTACCTGCCTTTTGTATACCCTTAGTATACCTTTGGTATAGGATGAGTTGTCTATTTCGCTAGGATAAAAAACTCACCCCGCAAGTGAAGATTCACAAGCGGAGTGAGGAGAGGGTCAAGCAAACCAAAATCTTACACTATCTGAAAAACTAAATGTTTCTGTATTCTTGTCATAATGATAATCATTGGTTCTAAACTTGAGAGTTCTAGTCAACAGATTATTATATTCTGAGTCATATAGTTCAGCCTTAAAACTACCATATAAGGTAGGACTTGTGGCGAGTTTAATATAGTCACCATATTCTTTTATATAAGCTTTAGCAATATAGTTGGCTGTACCGCCTAGTGGTTTGTCATAACTTACTTCTTCTCCAACCTCAAATTCTTTAATTGGAGCTATAGTCTTATATAATACTCCATTAATGACCACACCATTTCTAATTTTCTCATAAACAGCATCTTCAATCATTTTGTAAAGTCTCTTTTCTAATTCTAACAATTCATTATTAGTCATAATTTCTACTTTTATACTCATATGTATTTTAACCTGATTAACTCTATTGTTTATAAAGAACTGGACGTATCGGATATGATTGATACCTTGACAAAAGGTGAGCTGGTTGGTTACTTAAACAATTAGACACATATGGTTTAACACGTTCGCGATCTGATGTTTGATCTGTAAGACAATAGACTGTTTTGGTTGAATACATCTCTCCACCTCCCGTACTTGACGAATACTTTAACGAATAAATTACACTGAAATTATAGCTATCTGATGTTATAGGCAGAAAAATAGCATTTCCATTTGGTCCGCTTACTTTCCATCCTTCAACATCATTTAATGCAGTAAATGTCCAACTTGCATAATCAACTAATTCCTTCATTTGCTCTCGTGTAGGAATTGCCCAATTGCTGCCCCAGTTAATCGTAGCTGCATCATATAATGTGTGATGAATATCTTCTGGTGGAATAGAGGTGGTAGTATCTGTTTCACCGACTCTGATTGTTTTTCCCCACACAAAGAAATATCCTGGACCTTCTGGACGATTAGATCCAACATTGCAGGTTGCCCACTTAGTTCCACTTGGCAAATCCAAATCTACATAATAATATCCATCTGCTTTACCAGAAGTAACATATCCATCTCCCATTGAAGATTGATTACCACTTCCTTTAGGAACTTTGATTATAGTACCATCTGAGAGAGTAAAGTATACATAGTCATCATCTTCGGTTACTGATTGGAATATAGAGTCTCCAGTATCTCCCTTATCACCTTTATCTCCTTTGTCTCCTTTGCTGCCGTCTTGTCCGTCCTCGCCTGTGGCTCTGCCAAGTTGTGTCCAAGTTGCGCCATTGTCGTATGAGATATACCAATAGCCATCCTCTATCTTCAACTGAGGAGTGATACCATCTTTACCGTCTTGTCCGTCCTCGCCATCTTGTCCGTCTTTTCCATCTGCACCGTCTTGACCATTAGAGCCATTAGCGCCATTTTGACCATCCTTGCCCGAAACAGGGAGTTTGTTGCCGTTGTCATCCAATAGCCATTCGCCATTCAATGTCCAATAATATACACCGTCGGTGTCTTGTGCTACACCAATCACAGGAGTTATGCCATCTTTTCCATCAGCGCCATGTTGTCCGTCTTTTCCATCGGCTCCATCCTTACCATTTTCTCCGTCCTTGCCGTCTTGTCCATCTTTACCGTCTTGTCCGTGATAAATGGTAATAGGGTCGTGTTTGCCAAAAGTGATGGTATAGCCAATCACTTCGCCATTCTTCTTGATTTCAACGATACCTGTGATGAAGTCGTTGGATTGAAGTACAGAGACGATGGTTTGCAAAGATGTGATGTTAGTGTTCATCTCTTTGCAGAGTTCTTCGAGTTTAGTGACGCGGGAGTCAAGTCCGTCGATAGCCTCCCATAGTTCATTGTGACAAGCCGAGAATAGACAGATTGTCAAGCCCAAAAGGAGCAAATGAATTTTCTTCATTGTAATTGAATGTTTTGTGGGAAGTTGGCTCCAAACGCCCCGTTGGTATAATTATAGAAAAAGCGTGGAACCTCTTTTTGCTTATTCTCCAACTTGAGGTTCTAGCAAAACCCTTAACCAAGAATAAACAATGAATGCCCACGCCGATATGCTAATCGTTGTAAAGCACAACGAAAAATACATACCAAGGGGCATTTATCGCTCTCTTGTTTCGGGGTTTGTAATTTGCTAGATTTCAAGTTGCCAAAACAAGCGCCAATAAACGCCTTTTATTATGTCTGCTACCCTCCGCCAGTTGATGTGCAGACATCCCCGACGTTGGTTCACGATGCAAAGGTACTACAAAATTTGCAATCGTGCAAATTTTGAGGGGAAAAAGTTTTAGGAGTTTTAAAAGTTTTATGGGTGATTTAGGGTTTAGAGAAAAGAAAAAGCCATTTATGCGAGTTTGCATAAATGGCAAAAGTAATACGAAAAGTTTGTGAAACTGAATTATTCTTTTTCTGTCTTTTGAATTTCTTCAGCAATTAGTTCTTGCAACTTGGTCTTAGGTAGTAAATATTGATATTCTGCAACACCAATAGGTTTATTTACATCTTGCAATGCTAATTCTACCTCTAAATGGTCTTTTTCTGCGCACAAGATAATACCAATAGATGGATTCTCATCTGGTGCTTTCTCCAATTTGTCCAAAAGCGACAAATAGAAATTCATTTTGCCTACATACTCAGGTTTGAACTCTCCTATTTTTAGTTCTATAGCGACCATAGAACGAAGACGACGATGAAAGAATAGCAAATCAACACGATATTCCTTATCATTACATGTCAAAGTGTGCTGATTGCCTATAAAACTAAAACCATCGCCTAACTCCATTATGAAAGTGGTAATTTTGTGCACTAGACGGCGTTCAAGATCTAACTCTCTTAGAGGTTCTACCGCATCAACAAACCCAAGATTATAACTACTACGAAAGACTTCATTGGCGTATGCCGCTTGTTGGGCTGGCAAGGTAGTGGTAAAGTTATTGAACTGCTCAACAGGTTGAATAGTAAGGTGGTACTCTGATTTTAGGGCATGTTTCAACATATCACGTGACCATCCCTTTTCAATGACCTCATTAGCGTAAAAAATGATATACTCCGGTGATAAGTTGTAGGTCATAAGAAGCAAATTGTGGCTCCATGGCAAAAGTGCGACAGCTTGTCGCAGTTTTGTATCTCCCTCGTTATAACGGAGATAGAACTTTTTCATATCCCATAGATTTCTTGGAGATAATCCCATGTCGGGATATCTAGATTTCAAATCTGCAGAAAGTCTTTTAACAACACTATCACCGTGTTTGCTATCAAGTTTCTTTTCTTCTAATAGTTTGCCAATCTCCCAATAGGACGACATAGCAACTGTGTTTAGTTGTTTGGCTATCTGTATGCGAGAAACTTCAATTACTGCGACAGCCTGTCGCAGTAATTGATTATATTCATCTTCAGTCAGCGATTTTAGAAGGGTTAGATCTTTCATTCCGATATTGTTGTAAATCTGACGACAAAGGTACAAATTTATTTTGGATTGAGCAAGAAAAATGCATTCTTGCGTGCATTTTTTTGTTTAGTGAATGGCACAATGTGCCTGCTGTATAGAGTTTAGAGACGAGGGAAATCTTAACAAAACGTACTTTGGGGTCACGGGGAGTTCTATCGTCGTTCTCCCGCTCATCGGTCGGTAAAATTAGGCAAGGTATAAGAGAAGTAAAAGAGATGGCAATCTTAATAAAAGTACTTTTTTGTAATTTGGAGTTCTTTGGCTCTTCGTTGGTTTTTCCTTGGTCTTTGACCCGAGATTAAAAGGGGGAGGAACAAAGGGAGGGAATATTAATAAGAGAGCTAATGATATATATATTTATAAACATTTTTGGAGATTAATCCCAGAGAAGAGTTTGAGATCTTTTACCTTCTCAAACAATTCATCAATGGACTTTACATCATAGTTTTCGAATAAACCATCTAAATTCAATTCATCCCAAACGGTTTCTGGCAACAAAAACAAAATACCTATGAGGTATTTAGGCAAATAGATTCGATAATTTTTTATAGGTATATTTTCTGTTAGTATGATTTTACGAGACATCTCATCTGCCTTCTTTAAGATACTTTCCTGTATTCTTTTTGGCATATTGTTAAATTTGCATTCCTTATTTTCACAATTAAGAATAAAATTGACAATTTCTGTAATTCTCCTTTCAGAGATGGTATAATAGAAGTATCCTTCCCATAGGAGTTCATCGTCCACAGAGTATATCCAAAGTTCAATAGGTATTGTGTAACGCATATGATAAAACATTTAAGGCGATTATGACTGCAAAGGTACTCAAAAAATCGCATATATGCAAGTGCTATGCGATTTTTTTATTTAAAGGACGGCACTTAGTGCTTATAGTTTAGAGATTAGAGGCGAGGAATATACAAAAGACATCGATAGGCAGTCCTACCGATGTCTTTGTGTTTTGTATTCTCGGCTATGCCGAGGTTTGTGCCCCTTAGGGGCTGGTTGTGTCGCTTCGCGAGGGCTGGTTATTATGCAAAGAGTTTGCCGAAGTCCTCGTGGCTGATCTCTTTCTCCTCGATCTTAGCTACGCCCTTGAGTACAGCATAGATCTTGTTCTCAGCTACGCGCTCAACGATACCACGGAGTTGCTTCTCGTCCTTGAGCATTTGCTCTGCATAGTTAGCCAAGTAGCTATCCTCTACGTGCATCAAACCGTATTGCATGAATTGCATGCGAGCTACCTCTTTCGCATATGCCTCTACATCCTCTTTCTCTACTTGGATGTTGAAGTGCTTAGCCAATTGGTCTTTCGCCAAGTGCCAACGGAGCTCGTCCACCATAGCTGGGAAATCCTTCTCCAACTCCTCGTCGGTCATCTTCTCGTTGGTAGCTTTCACCCAACGTTTCAAGAATGCCTCTGGGAACTCAACCTTAGCCATCTTCTTCATCACAGCCTCTTTAGCATCCAAACCGAACTTGTACTTAGCGTCCTCAGCCATGTTTTGCTCGATCTCTGCTTTGATGCGTGCACGGAAGTCAGCCTCGTCAGCTACATTGTTCTCGCCGTAAACCTTAGCGAAGAGCTCGCCATCGATAGCAGCAGCTTGGTGACGGGTGATGCCTTGGAGCTCGAAAGTGAAGTCGCTGGTCAATGCCTCTGCCTCCTCTTTGCTGATGCCAAGCATTGAGCTAACCTCTACAGAGTTGCTATATGCTTTGGTTGGGTTGAAGGTGATCACATCACCTACCTTTGCGCCAGCGAACAACTTAGCTTGCTCTTTGTCAGACATATATGCAGGAGTCAACATACCGTTCTCCTTCACGATACCGTTCTCCTTTTGCTCTGTGAGAAGACCCTTCACTACATCGCCTTCCTCTACAACCTCAGCTTGTACATAGTCGCCAAAGCGTTGAGCATAGCTCTTCACTTGGTTGTCAACCATCTCGTCGGTCACGGTAATGGTGTATTGGGTGAGTTTGTTCTTGCCGTTGAGCATTGCGTCGAACTCTGGAGCTACTGCAATGTCAAATGCAAAAGAGAAAGTGTCTTGTGTGTCGAAGTTCACCTCTGGAGTGAGCTCCTCGTTTGGCAATGGATCGCCGAGAAGGTTGAGGTTGTTCTCCTCGATGTACTTGTTGAGACCTTCGCCGATAACCTTGTTGATTACCTCTGCGAGGATGCTCTTGCCGTACATCTTTTGCAACATACCCTTAGGTGCCATACCTGGACGGAAACCTGGGATGTTAGCTTTCTTACGAATGTTGATAAGTTCTTTTTGAACTGCCTCTTGATAGTCTGCTGGCTCCACTGTGAGCGTGATAACCGCGGTGAGGTCTTTGATTTCTGTTTGTTCGAATTTCATATAACTAAAATTTTTAAATTATTT
>CALCGX010000047.1 GCA_937901225.1 uncultured Bacteroidales bacterium
TTTGTCAACACTCACAAACGATGTAGATATTACCGTTACTGGAGCTTTCAGTGGAAGTTCTAACACTCTGATGTTGGGCGGTATCATGGGTGCTCACAAAGGAGGTGATATTACAGCTTCGGGCTTAACCAACAATGGTGATTTAACAGTGGGCGATGCAACAGCAAGCTCTGTAACCTCTGCTAATGTTGGTAAGAATTTGAGTATTGGTGGAATCATAGGTTACTTCGAAGGCTCCAAAAATACCTACGACGACTTGTCCAATACTGGCGCTATAAAGGCTGTTAATTCGACTGCTGGGGCTAACCTGAATGTCGGAGGATTAATGGGCTACGCCTATAATAATGCCGAAATTACAGCTAACGAGGCATGGAATAACACTGGTGCCATCTATATTTCTAATGCAAAAACCACCAGTAGTTATGCTCGAATAGGAGGAATGGTTGCTTACATGAATAGTAAAGTTACACTTACTACTAATGCAGACTTGACCAATAGTGGTTCGATTGAGATCACTAAATTGACTGCAAAGGAGTATGCATGCGTAGGTGGTATAATCGCTCACCATAACACCGCTGTTACTGCCAAGAGTACATGGAAAAACAGTGGTTCCATCGAATATTATAATTTGACTACAACAAGCGCCGCTAATATAGGTGGATTAGTAGGTTATACTCAAGGTGCGACTACAATTGCAGGTAATTGGACAAATGAAGGTCCTATCACAATAGGAGAAGATGAAACAAAAGTAGCAATTGGTAGTACCTCCAACTTTGGTGGCGTAATAGGATATCAGGCCGCCAATCTCACAATGAGCAATTCTTACACAGTTACTAACAAAGGTGCAATTACTGTAAGCAATGTAACACTTAAAAAATTCGACCTTGGTGGTATAATTGGACTCATAAACCCTGGTAGTGGACATGCTTTTTATAATTTGCATAATACTGGTAATATAACTGTTCGTAATGTTTCCGCTTCTGGTAACTGGTTCAATATTGGAGGTATTTCAGGTTATCCAGGAAAGGCGTCAACCTTTAACAATTTGACAAATGAAGGAGCGATAGAGCTCTCGGGTAGTAGTAGTGCTTCAATGGGCAACTGTGGATTCGAGGTAGCTGGTATTTTTGGTACTGTGCAAGCTACGACTACTCTTAAAGGTAATATTATCAATAAGGGAGATGTAACTCTCAGAAACAACACGGTGGAGACTACTCGTTTTATCGGTATTGGTGGTATTATCGGAGGAGATGATGACAAAGCAATAACCACGACAAATGCAACACTTAACAATAGCGGCAATATTAAGGTTATTGGAGGAACATATACAACAACTAGTGAGAGTAGTGGCTTTGGCGTTGCAGGTATCATTGGTCAAATGCGTGGATCTGATATTGAAAACGCAACCAATAGTGGTAATGTTATATGTGCAACCAATGCTCCAGCTGTTGTCTGCCAAGTTGGAGGTATTGCAGGAAAACTTGCAGATAATTCTATTAAGAACTCGAGGAGCTTCGCTGATGTTGCAGCATTTACTTGGAACGGCGAAGCAGATGGTTCTTTGACCAAGAGCACAAATGTGGGTATGATTGCAGGTACTGCATACGCTGCGGACAAGGTTGATTATTGCCATGTCGGTGGTAAGATTGGTACAAGCGCAAAAGTTGTTACTGGGGAAGACGACTCACTCGATATCGAGGTATTATCGAACGAGACTCTCACCAAGACAAATTATATCGACTATCTCTACTCTGCGCTTATCGAAGTTAGCGCTGCATCTAACGATGAGTGCGGTTATATCTCGTCTATCGATGCCATGCCATATATTGTCGCCGAAGGCCTATCATCAGCATATACGATTGGCACAGCAGAGGAGTTGATCGCTTGGGCAAATCCCACCCCGAAAGACGCTACGAATCCAGTTGCGCTTATCGCAGATATCGATATGACTGGCAAGGATTGGACTCCAATCACTGACTTCACTGGTACTTTCAAAGGTTACGGCAACAGTATTATTGGCTTGACAGCTCCACTGTTCGGTAAAGCATGCGCCACAATCAAGGATGTTAACTTGAAAGATGTGGATATTGATCTCACCCTTACAAGTGAATACTATTTTGGAGCTTTGGTGAAACAGACAGGAGTTAATACAACTATTACGAACTGCTCGGCAAGTGGTAATATGAAAATTGCAGTAACCCTTGGCAACACTACGGCTCGTGGTATTGGAGGTATTATTGGTTTATCAGATGCGGGTGCTACACTGTCTAACATTGTAAATAATGTTAATATCACCATTAATAGCAGCGGTGGAAAAGCAGCAACCGTAAATGTTGGTGGTATCGTAGGTATAATACAAACGGGTGATATAACCGCTGCGGGGTTGACCAATAATGGAAATATAACTGCATCAGGTACTTTTGGTAAGAATCTGGATGTAGGTGGTATAGTGGGTTATCTGTATAGAACTACGACTATCAATGGTGATATAACCAATAATGGAACTATCACCGTTAAGAACGCCGATATCACAGGCAGCAGTGGCAACAGCTTACAATTGGGTGGTATAATCGGCTGGCAACGCGCGTCAACTACTATTACGGCTGGTACTGTTACCAATAAGGGAACTATTCAATTCTATCGTGATAGTGCAGAGACCACAGGTACAGATGTAGCTAAATCTATTGGTGGTGTATTTGGTTTGAGTGATGCGAAAGTAAGTGGTTCACTTACAAATGAAGGAACTATTGAGATCGGAAATACAGTAGCAGGTAATACATCATTCAAAGGTGCTACACACATTGGAGGTGTAATTGGTCGTGTTGCTACTGCATTAACATTCAATAGTTTGACCAACGGTGCCACTGGTACAATAAATGTAAAAAATGCTACTTTCAATCAAAACACAGACCTTGGAGGTGCAGTGGGTCAGATTGCTGCGACTGTAACGATGGCTGCTAATGGCGAAATCACTAATAATGGAGCGATTACCGTCAGCGGTAGTGCATTGAAAAACTTCAATTTTGGAGGTGCAATAGGTAACCTTGATGCGGCTATAACCAATGATGCAACTAATAAATTCACCAATAGTGGTGCAATCAA
>CALCGX010000048.1 GCA_937901225.1 uncultured Bacteroidales bacterium
TTTTTGAGCTTCGTCGGTAGGTAGGTCGTTGTTGCGTCCGTGTTCCTTGCTCATAGCTTCGGCGGTGGCTATCATTTCTTCTATTAGGTCGTCGGCATCCACCACAGTACCTTCTCTCGATTTCATCTTTCCATTGGGTAGTTCTACCATTCCGTACGATAGGTGGTATATCTTTTCGGCCCAGTCAAAACCAAGGCGTTCCAATATTATCTTCAATACGTTGAAATGGTAGTCCTGTTCGTTGCCCACCACATACACCATCTTGTCAATAGGGTAGTCCTCAAAGCGCAACTTCGCAGTACCGATATCTTGGGTCATATATACGGAAGTGCCGTCTGCACGCAAGAGAAGTTTCTCATCCAATCCGTTTTGTGCCAAGTCTGCCCATACACTACCGTCTTCGCGGCGGTAGAAATCGCCCTTAGCGAGTGCGCGCTCTACTTCGCCTTTACCCACGAGGTAAGTGTCGCTTTCGTAGTAGATCTTGTCAAAGCCTACGCCCATTTGCGCGTATGTCTCGTCAAAGCCAGCATATACCCATTCGTTCATTTTTTGCCACAGTGCACGTACTTCTGGGTCGTTTTGCTCCCATTTTACGAGCATTGCTTGTGCCTCTTTGATGAGTGGAGCCTCTTTCTTAGCGGTCTCCTCGTCCATGCCGCCTGCCATGAGCTCCTTGATTTGAGCTTTGTACTCTACATCAAAGCGCACGTAGTAGTCGCCAATCAGGTGGTCGCCTTTCTTGCCGCTAGTTGCTGGTGTCTCGCCATTGCCAAACTTCTGCCATGCCAACATTGATTTGCAGATATGGATACCACGGTCGTTGACGATATTGGTCTTGACTACATTCCAGCCGTTGGCCTCTTGAATCTTCGCGATGGAATAACCCAGTAGGTTATTGCGCACGTGACCAAGGTGCAAAGGTTTGTTGGTGTTTGGCGATGAATATTCCACCATCATCAGTGGCTTCTCCTCTTCGCCGCGAGAAAGTTGACCATAGTTGTCTGCCGCTGCGATGCCTTGCAACTGCTCCAACCAATAGGATTGAGCAATGCTGAGGTTGAGGAAACCTTGTACTGCATTGTATTGCTCTACAAGTTCGCCTACTAGTGCTTCGCCTACCTCTTGTGCCACTTGTACTGGGGCTTTCTTGGCTGCTTTTACAAATGGGAACA
This sequence comes from uncultured Bacteroidales bacterium, assembly GCA_937901225.1. Lineage (GTDB taxonomy): Bacteria > Bacteroidota > Bacteroidia > Bacteroidales > Paludibacteraceae > Colicola. The sequence continues at coordinate 1,176 of CALCGX010000048.1, forward strand.
CCACCAATGTGATATCACCTTCAAACTCTGCGCGTGTCTTTTGAAACTGCACTTGCGCAGGAGTAATCTCCACTCCGTACAAGTTTTTGACTGCTTCTTGTACTTTAGGGATAAGTATTTCTTCTAAATTCATATGTAATGTTATTTTTCTTCTTTCTTTCCTTCTACAATCAGTACGATCTCGCCCTTTGGCGGTGTTTGCTTGTAGTGTGCTGCCAATTCCGTGAGTGTCCCGCGTTGGGTATCCTCATGTAGCTTGCTAATCTCGCGACTAACGCTGGCTCTGCGCTCGCCACCCATCACCTCTGCCAGTTGTTCTAAGGTCTTCACCAATCGGAAGGGCGACTCATAGATGATCATCGTATGTGTCTGCTCGGCGAGGATTCTCATGCGTGTCTGACGACCTTTCTTCTGGGGTAGGAAGCCCTCGAAATAGAAGCGGTCGTTAGGCAAGCCCGAATCAACCAATGCGGGCACAAAAGCGGTAGCACCAGGCAGACATTGTACTTCCACTCCTTTTTCTACACACGCGCGCACGAGCATAAATCCTGGATCAGAAATACATGGTGTACCCGCATCAGAGATGAGTGCGACAGTCATACCCGCTGCAATACGTGTAGCCATATCATCGCTGGTCTCATGTTCGTTGAACTTATGATGGCTCTTCAGTGGCGTATGGATATCGTAATGCTTAAGCAGCACAGACGACGTGCGGGTATCTTCAGCAAGAATCAAATCCACCTCTTTCAGCACGCGGAGCGCACGGAAAGTGATGTCCTCGAGATTTCCAACGGGTGTAGGTACGATGTAAAGCATATTTTATTCTGATTCAGGAGTCAGGAACCAAGAATCAAGACTAATTAGTTATGATTGCCACTTTATGGTAATCTGTCTTTGCTCTTTGTTCCTTGCTCTTTGTTCTTATCCAAATCGGCGTTTGAGTACATTCTCAAAGAGTTGTACGGCGGTAGAGTCGCTGTCCCACTCGAAGTTATCTGCTACATAATCCATGGCCTCTTCTAGTGAGCCCAACGCATTGAGTTCGTCCAAAGTCTTTTGCATCAATTCGCCATTGCCTGCAAAGAGTTCGCGTTGGAAGAGGAAACGGTCGCCCAAAGAAATCGCTTGGCGGATATCTTCTACGGCGGCGCCAAACAATGATGTTTGTTGTGGTACAGGACGTGGAGCTGGTTGTGGAGCAGGTGGTACTGGCTCTACCACTGGCTCTGCCTTTACTTCTGGTTGTGGAGCAGGTTCCACGATTGGTTCCACCACTGGCTCTGGCTCAACGATAGGTTCTACCACGGATGTTGGTACCTCAGGTTCATCTAGAATCTCTAGTGGCTCTAAAATTTCCTCTTGCACATCCGTTTGTGGCTCTTCTACCAATTCGTTCTCAGTTTTCACCTCTTCGTTTTCAGTTTCAGTATCTTCCTCTATAATGAGTTCGATCTCCACCTCTGGCTCTTCGGCTGGTGTGACTGTCACGCCA
>CALCGX010000049.1 GCA_937901225.1 uncultured Bacteroidales bacterium
AAGGAACCACGACCTAATTTGCGGAGAAGACGATAACGATTATGAAATAGTGTGTCTTGCATAAATGATAAATTATTCTTGTGCAACTGTAGTATCTATAATTGGTGTTAGAAGATTGCGCATGTTTGTAGTTGGAGTTAGGGAATCCAGCGTATCCTTTGGAGGCGTTGGCTGAATGGGTTGTGCAACAACTGGATCCTTGGAAGGAGATTTAGCCTTTGGTTTGGTTATAGGAGTTGATTTCTTTGGCATAGAATCAGTAGTCTCCTCCATGATAGTCTTTTCCATGCTCAAGGTATCAATAGGTGTGACAACTTGTGAAGAGTCGTTGACTATACTTTTAGGAGAAGAATTGGTGAAAGGGATAATATAATGTACAAGGACTCCTCCAAACAAAAAGCCGATTATAAGTGCGAGTACACTTATAAGAATCAGCGCTTTGTGCTTCTTGTGTGATTTCTTGCTATCAGGTGCAGGTGTGGATTGCTGTTCTATTGCCTCCTGCTTGAGCGCATATCCCTTAGCCTGTGGAGATGGGTCAATACCGCCATTGAGAATTTTGATAATTTCAATTGTAGCATTATCTGTCCAACCAATCGTTTGTCCTTCTTGCCAAAGGGATTTTAGTGAATCACTCACAGAAGCGGTATTATTGGATAGGATTTCTTCGATTTCACCATCTCGCAGCAAACCACACAGACCGTCACTGCACAGAAGGAAAGTATCTCCATTGTGCAACGGATATTGCATTACTTCAGGGAGGGGGACTTCTCCAGAATCTCCAAGTGAACGCGTAATGATATTGCTGTGCGGATGATCAAAAGCAAGTGCCTCGGGTAGTTTATTGGCGTCTACTAACTCTTGAACATAAGAATGGTCGTGGGTTAAGCGTACTAAACTATTTTGAGGATTGTAGCAGTATGCACGACTATCTCCACACCAGCCCACGAAAACATTATCTTGGAATATCCAAAGTAGTACGATGGTACTACCCATTCCCGCAGTATCAGGGTTGGATTTAGCATGCTCTTTGATCTTAGCATCTGCATCGATAATGGATTGACTGATGAATTGCTGAATTGCTTTGTGATTGTCCAGCAATTGGGTGTCCAGTGTAGTGAAAGACTGTTTGATAGAATCAATTACCAATTGAGAGGCTATTTCACCAGCACTCATACCGCCCATACCATCTGCGACAACGAATAAGGCACCTTTTTCAGACAACTCAATTTCGGTTTTGCTATCCACAAAAGTGGTTTGTCCTGTTTGTGAGAATGCGGATAAATCGGGACATATCCAAAAATTGTCTTGGTTAACCGATCGTCCTGCCTTATCGCATATGGCAGCAATACTATATGTTGTGCGTTTCATACGTTATTTCGTTTTACGGTTTTTCTTTTTTTCTTTTGCATCAAGCGTTGGTTCTTGAATGGGAGTAAGTGTCGGCTTTTGAGGTTCCTCCACTTTTTGCTCTGCTAACTTGATCTTATGTACAAACCATTGATTGTTTTGAACAAAGAGAATACCACCCATCTGGAATTCGAGCAAACCAACCTGTGGGACATGAGGAATGACATAGAAGGCTCCAATGATCTTTTTAGTGAAAGTTGGTTTAGGGATTTCGTATAAATTGGTTTGTGGTTCGATAGTGAGTGAGTGTTTGTATGTGATGATTTCAATAGGTGATTTGTCATTCATCAATGTGTCAGGAGTGACTACCCAAACTAACCAACCCTCTTTGTTGCCAGATGTAGTATCCAGATTGAATCCTGAAACAGGCAATTGCAGGCTATCAAGCATATAGAGGCAACTATCCTTGATTGCTGTGATGGATGATATGTCATAGGATTGCTTTGTCCAGATGGTATCGGTGAGTTTGCGCTGATGTGTTTGCGAGATGGTTGGTATAAGAACTGTATCTTGGAACTGCAAGTAGCGACTATCTGCTTGCCATGGATGCACAAAGTAATCCGATACAAAATATCTATTTCCCACATGAATCGCAGTAGAATATACGGAACTGAACATCTCTTGATTGTTCCAGCCATATTTGATATTTGTAGTAGAATCTAACAAATAATAGTCTTGTCGGAGTAGGAGTATTCCGTCAGTAACTGCTTGTTCTACAAATTTCTGCCCAGCTGATGAGAATAAATTCAAATTGTTGAAATTTAATTGGGCGAATAGCATGGATGGTAACCATGCAAAAAATAATGCTACCTTTTTCATATTATTTTGCTGCTTTAATTGGTACTATACTTCCCTTTTCGTTTTTTGTACCGCTTAAGATACCTACTACAATATATTTATTATCTTTTTTTACAAACACAGGACCTCCTGAATTTCCAGGCTCCGTATTATTATTAGCTGCCATAATCGTCTTATCCACATCTAAACCTTCTCTTGCAACTTCTGCATGGGAAGAAATAGGTGATGGAGCCCTCATATCTTCAGCTCCACGTCCATGTGGAAAACCTAAGATTTGGAGTTTTGTGGTAATGGGTAAGTTTACGGATAATTCATTGTCAAATGGCAAACCTTTCGTTTTGTTGGTTTGTAAAACTGCCCAATCGGTACCGTCTAGTTCGGATCTTTTTAATATATGAGTAAATCCCTCATCCGTTGTTTTTGTTATGACCTTGTCGGTACTGCGATCAAATATAAATTGTTTATCTGTAAATCTTATTTTGTCTCCAGTATTGGATATTGCTAAATATGTTACATCGCAAGATCCTCCATGGTTAACTATAGCATTGCAAAATGCCGCCCAAGAATCATTATCATAAAGAATATATGTAGGGTCCACGACATGTCTTGCTGTAATGAATCTGCCATCTTTTAATAGGAAGCCAGTCCCTATTACATAAAGTTCACGATAATCTTTAATAGTTTTTCCATTTGCTGCTCTAAGTATCGTATGCTCATGATAAATAGCATATGTATATGGAAAACATTGGTCTTTGATGGTTCCATCAGCAATCTCTGATTTTGGAGCAGCAACCATAGCACTATCCGCTAAACGGCGAGCATCGGCTGCCTCTTTCATTGCTTGTTTTGCTTGTTCAGCCAACATTGCCATACTTTCTTCGTATCCTTTCATCTTGCGTTGATTATCAATCAGCTCTTGCATTAAGGAATCGATTACTTGTTGATTGCCGCGGTTCATTTCGATTAAGGCAATCAGTTGTTTATTTGCTGATTCAACGTCTTGATTTAGTATATAATTCCATGAACTCAAGCCACCAACAACAAGAATAAATAGTATAGACATAGCAACTAAAGCCTGTTTGTAAGGTCTTAATGCTTGTTGGCTGAAAAGATTTAATCGAGCGGTGAGTCCAATGCTTTTAACAAGTCCTTTGTCACCTTGAGCTGCAATGAATCCGAGTTTAGGACCATTGGTGGATAATTGTATCTCATCGCCATTTTGCAAATACCACTCTTTCTCCACACGATGTCCGTTGAGGTAAGTAGCGTTGGTTTGTGAAAGTTGTACCAACTTCCAATTATCGCCATCTTTGACAATCGCTGCATGGCGTCGGCTGACCGTAGTAAATGATTCATCAAAGCGCACTTGACAGGTAGAGGCACGTCCTAATTCTATTTGATCCACAATAATTTGCTGACATTCGCCTGCCTTATGGTATAAACTTGAAACTTTGTGTTCGAGCGTATAGAAGCGACGACCACTCGTAGCAAATAGTGATTTCATACCAGCTCCAACTGAGCCAGAGATAGTTCTTTTGTAGGTTTCTGTTGCCATAGATTATAAGTATTAGAATGATTAATATATTTCTACACGGAGTTTTACATCTCCAATTGATATGATGTCTTCATTATGCAACTGTATTCCATAGATGGGAACTTCTGTGGAATTGATAAAAGTTCCATTGGTAGAATTTGTCCAGCCATTTGTAGCATTCTTGTCCCATTGTCCATCTCGGATATACCATGTTTGTTTGCTTTTGTTGCATTCAATCGTACAGTGTTTACGAGATACATAGCAAGTATCATTCTCGATGATTGCAATATCATTGTGTACAGATTGGTCTTTGCGCCCTATCGTGATTAGTGCCTTATGTTCGAAGAGTAAATTGTCTAACACATATACATTACCGAATTGCTCTCCCTGCATGACCCGTAATCGCATTTTTCCTATGGTTTGACGCTGCGATGATGGATGGTTGTAATTGTTATGTGAGGGGAATAATGCCAATACCTCTTCGGCAGTTTGCAGGCGATTTTGGAAATTGGGTACGAGGCAGCCTTCTATAATCTGTAGCCAATCTATATTGCCTCGTACATTTTGTAAAGCTCTTCTATCCCAAATGCCATTTCGACTATTATCTACATACTGCATGAGTGTTTCGATTGTTAGTTCGCCGAATGGCAGATGCCCTACCAATAACTCGTACATCATGACTCCGAAGGAGAATATATCGGTGGTGGGTAGAACAGTGGCTTTGCCACCGCGAGGTGGACGTACCTGCTCTGGGGGCATATAACCATAGGTACCAAAAATTTGTTTTGGTTTACCGAGCCACCCTCTCTCGGTCATCCGTTTGTTTTGATCTCCCGAAATACCAAAATCGGTTAAAATAGCAGTGCCATCGGCTCGGAAAAGTACGTTGTCTGGCTTTAGGTCACGATGTATTTTTCCATTCCTATGCAAGTCACGCAATCCATACAAAATATGCATTGCTATTTGGACTAATTGGTCGGGATTTAGGTGTTTTTTATCTCGTAAATCACCATTTGGACAAAACTCCATGACGATGTATGGGTTTCCTTCCACTATGCCATGTTGGTGGGAGTGAACCAAATAGTTGCTTTGTATGCGTCCCGTTTCATATTCCATATTGAAGCGATTGATGAGAATGGTTCGTTCTTCAGGCGAAACTTCCCACAATTTCAATAGTTTGAGCGCATATACGCTCCCCTGGGCATCTTGTACCTTATAAACACTACCAAACGTGCCCTCGCCTAATGGTTTGATGACTTGATATTGGTTGTTTATACGGTCTCCTTGATGAAAAATACATCTATTAGGAACGCTATCAAACATGCTTTATTTTTTGAATACAAATCGTCGATTGCCTAATAAAATCACATCACCATCTTCGAGTGGTGTTTTTTTGGAAATATGTATGTACGTGGTTTGTTGTAGACTCTTATCCTCAATATACCATACCCCCTTCTCGTTGGTCAAAATAGCTTGTTCGTGTGATGTAATCGAATGATTATCTGGATCCGTATTCTCACGATTGAGTACAATGCTATCTCCTGTATATTTGATAGATTGCGGTTGCACATCTTCATTTTCCCATTGGATAGGTGTCAAAGAACATGATGCTTGCGATTGAGGTTTTGCCCAAGGATTGATGGTTCCCTCCTTGAATGGCTTACCACAATGCGAACAGAACTTAGCGTTGGCAGGTACTGGCTCATGGCATGCAGGACATCTAAGCACTTGTTTGTCGTTGAAATCTCCGCTCATATTGGATGTTGGTGGCGTATTGGGAGTTTTAGCCTTTCCACAATTAGGACAAGCTCCCATCTCACTATTGTAATGGTATCCGCAAACGGGGCATTGGAGCACTTGAGGCTCGTTGTTTGCAGAAGCCGCACCTTGTCGTATCGTCTTCTTTAGATTTTCTCGATCTACCGATGGAGCAGATATGATATCTGCCATTGAATTACTGAGTGGTGCTTTGCATTTTTCGCATTGAATGGCACCAAGGTTGTTCTCCCAACCACAATTTCGACATCTCATGCTAACTGAATTATTAAATTATTACACATTTATCCATACAAAAAAAGCGTGAAACTTGCTCTTGCCAGTTCCACCCTTAGAGGCCTTCGCATTGCCTAATCTTATAGAACCGACAACGCGAAGCCCACGCCGAATATATACTAGTTGACAATTGACAGTTAACGATTGACAATTGCCCCAATGACCACACCTATTGTGTATAATAACGTCGCGTATGCGTGCCTATACACGCAATAGCAACATACAAAGATGTTGGTCTGGATAGTCTATATCCCGTAGGACATCTATCGTTGCTAAGTCCTGATAAGATTTATAGAAAGTTGCGAAGTTTCTAAGAGTCAGAACAGAGCGCTAATAAACGCCTTTATGTATGTCTTGAAAGCCATGAGTGGGGAGTTTGGTCAAACAAGTTGGCTTTCCGAGAGGAGACATCTCCCTCCCTCTAAACCCCAGCGTTGAGCTTTCGGGCACAAAGGTACAACATTTTTTGCATAAATGCAAGAAAATGGCGAAAAAATCGCCATTTTCAGTTTAGAGGATGCGCCAGAGCGTTCGGAAAGCCGGTCGCAAAGAATGACGCTCGCGTCATTGGGCGACGGCTACCTCCGCTCTTCCCACTCGCTCACGAAGCTCGTGGGAGCCCCGATTGATGAACTACAGTTCAAGAGCACCCGATAACGCCACGAGCGTTATCGGTGACCCCGCTAAGGTTAGAGGCGGAGAATACTCGACTACAAGTCGGGACAATAGAAGAATATTTAGCAGAGATGTACCCGACTAGAAGTCGGGACAATGGAAGAATCTTTGGCGAGGATATTCCCAACTAGAAGTTGGGGCAATAGAAGAATATTGAATGGAGTGCCCGACTATAAGTCGGGGTAATGGAAGAATATTGACGAATGGAATTAGGAATGAGAGATGGAGCAAATCTCTTCTGCCATACCATTGAGAGCAACGCAGTCTTCGCGAGAGATGTGGTGCTTATCTGGGTCATGTTCCCAAGGACTGAGAATCAAGACACGACCTTCGGCGACGGCATCAAATAGCGCATCGGTGGGTTTGTAATAATCACGGAAACCATTGTCCGAAAGCAAAATAAAAGGATGCTTCTCCGCGAGCAGAATAGACATGACCTCTTTCTCTTTAGGCGAAATGAAAGGAGAGACCATAACCGTACCTTGGCGAGCAGCAAGAATACAAGCATTCATATAGTCGCGAAGTGGCTGGGTGTCGCCGTGTTGTTCTGCATCTTTAACCCACATGCTGCGCACATGGACGGGAGCGAAACATTTATTATGTAACAAGCGGATATTACCTACACCACTATATGAGCGCCCTGCAATCTCAATGCCCTCTTGCACACGGAAGAAACCTGGCATAAGGCGCTTAGTGGCAAGGCGTTGGGGATTATTGATAATATACTGAATAGTGGCAGGTAATTGTCTGCGTTGTCCCATAGGACGGATATGCGGCATCTCTGTAAAAATAGGAAATAAAGATCCATATGCCTCCTCGCCAATACGAGAAGAGAGCGTATCTGTGGTGGACTTTAAAAGGGACAAAAACTCGTGGTAGTTTTCCCGACTACAAGTCGTCAAACACCCCACTAATCCACGAGATTGGTCGGGGACCCCGCGGGCAATAGAAGAATTATCAATGGGCGAATGAGATATAAGGAAGGAATAGGCACGACCTATTTTCTTAACACCTTGCCAAAAGCCCTGCACTACACTTTTAATGCCGCGAGGCATCTTCTCACGCACATACCAGACGGCATGGATATGATCGGGCATTAAACAATAATGCAATACTTGTATTTCAGGGATTCGATTGGGGACATCCCATAACGCATTTACCAACATTCGACCTAAGGCAGTATATTCTACAGTAGCTTCTTTGGGATCATTGCCTGGGATAAGAAGCGTGCCTAAGAGCGGTTCGCGAGAGGGAATGGTGAGGGTAATATGATACAAGCCGACACCTTTCCATGTTGTGCCAGGCTCTTGCCATTGCCAGTTGTTATCGGAGTGGGAGGGCGTCATAAAGGGGGAATATTGAAATAATGGTGCAAAGGTAGTGAAAATTTGGCAGATGAGCAAATTTTGGAGAGGAAAAGTAGATGATTATAAGGGTAATGGATGAGGAATACCCAACTAGAAGTTGGGACAATGGAAGAATATTGAATGGGAATACCCGACTAGAAGTCGGGGAAATGGAGGAATGTTCAGCGAGGGGAAGAGTAGGGGCTTAAGAGGATTGCGGGATTTTGCCTGATAGGCTGGAGGGAGGGGATAACGTGCCAATGGGGCAAGAGGCATGTGAAAAGAAAAGCGTACTTTTGCAGCGCATTCGCAGAGCGAGTTTGAAAGGGTTAAACTGCTGGTGCGAAGCGGATTATTAAACACTTAAGAATAAACGCTTTATGACAAAAAACTTGGAAAATGTGGTACGCAAGAATGTGCTGCAATTGATTAACAAACACGACATCAACAAACAACAAATGGCATTGGAACTGGGAATGGATCCAGGACATCTGAGTCGCGTGATTAGCGGGAAAAGAAGTGTCACGATGGAACATGTGGAGAAGTGGGCAGCGTACTTTGAGATTTCAGCCGCAGAACTGATGAGTGAACCGCATGTGAACGTGAAGTGTGGCGATGATCAGGTGATACGTATCGACCTGCATGTGCCGCATTACGATGCGTATATACGGCTGAAAAGAATGATACAAGAGTTGTACTAATTATGAATTAAGAATTTTGAATTATGAGAGCGAGATTGTATGTTCCATTTGAACAACTAAAGGGCAAAATCGGTGAAGACTATTATGCCCGAGTATTGTACGGGAAACAGGTGATTCAACGCTGTCCGAGACGATATAAGCCTCCTACACCAGCACAACTGGAAGCAAGAAGACGGTTTGCGGAAAAATACGGGAAAGGTATGGGGAAAGTACTGGATGGTGATTGAGTGGTAACGAAGTGGTATCGACGTGGTAACGAGAAAGACAGCGGGATAAAAGACCGCTTCGCTGTTAGATAGTCATAACGGTGAATGAGACGAATGGAGCAGAAATTATTAAATACAAGGAGGATGAAAGCATATAGCAAAATAGAACTGGCACGGGCGGCAGGTGTGAGTGGAGAGACTTTTAGGCGATGGCTGAAGCGCGATGAAGCTTATCTGAGAGCACATCACGTGACTGCGAAAACGAAGATACTGCCACCCAAAGTGGTGAAGTATTTGTGTGAGAAGTATGATATAGAGGTATAGGGGGAATGCACATTATCTATATTGGTGCATATCTCTAAAGCCTGAAAGCCGATTACTCCACAAACTCGTAGCAGCCTGCATCGGGATGGGATTTGCGGCGGATGCCGAGGCGGTCGGTAGGATAGGAGAGCGCCACGATGCTATCCGCGATGCCGCGGGTAGGCGAGAGGGTGTCGAGTTGGAAATCGTAGTAGTGGTATTCCTTGTAGAGGTAATAGGTGTTGCGGAAGACGCATGAGTCGGAATCTGAAGCATATACATTGTTGTTAGCATATGCCTCGTGGAGCGAATCCGCGCGGAGGTAGTTGTGGGAAATAGTACCCTCGTAATACTCAGGCAATGGCGTGGCAATGAGCAGGTTGTTGGCTCTGCCACCAGTGATGATGCAGTTGATGAAGGAACTGATGGTCTTGGCGGTATTCTTGCTCAAGATGTTGACATAGACGGCAGCCACGTCCTCTGGGAGGATATTCTGGTGGATATTGAGATTGGTGTAAGGATAGCCATAGTAGGCAGCGATGGTGTTGTGGATGAAATCGTGCTTGCCTCCAGCGAGGTAGACGCAATAGGAAGCGCAGTTGCTGATTTCGCAATTGACGACCTTGGCATCCATGTTTTGTACCACGAGTCCGTAGATGGAATGGTTGTGTATGCGGCTATTATGGAGATTGAGTTTTGGCAGGAGCAAGCCCGTAGCTTCGGAATAGGCATACAGTCCGATACTGCCAGAGAGGATATCTACATAATGGAGATTGTGGGTGGGTGGCAGTTGCCCTTTGGTGTGGATGAGGTAGATACCATTCCATTGCCCAGACGCCATGCGATAGGGTACGGAGTCGAAGAGCATGTCGGTGCGGTCGCCTCGGAAAATGATGGGACGGTCGGCAGTGCCCTTGGCATTGAGGCTGCCATAGACATAAATCATTGCTCCAGCGTGCATGTAGATGGTGGCTCCAGCGTTGATAGTGAGGTTACCAGCCACGGCGATGGTGTCGTAGAGTAGGTAAGGGAGGGTGTCGCTGAGCGAGAGGCTTTGGTAGATCTTCAAGCCGTTTTCGCCCTGTATCTTATTGACGTTTTGTCCGTAGGCTTGTAGGTTGACATGCTGGATGTTGCCATTGACACGGAACGTGATATTGTCCTCGATGAACACTGGACTATTCTCTGCGAGTGGGTCGATGGATGTGCGCACGAAGAGAAAGAGGCTGTCACCTCCGCGCAGGGTGATGTCGCGCAAGTGGTCTATGTTGTTCTCGCCATCTAAGTTGATGTGGAAATACTTGCCCGTTTGTAGCAAGACTTGGTCGATTAGGAGTGCATTGGCAGTAGGGTTGTACACCATTACTCGCTTGGTGGACGACCCCATGGATGTGAAGACGGTGTCGAACAGCACGGTGTCGTGCGAGAATCGGAGCATGAGGGTAGGGTCTGTGGACAAGATATCCTGCTTACAGGATATGAATCCGACAATGGAGAGCAATATGATAAACCACTTTTTCATTATTCGAAGTTGAAGGCGATGGATAGTTCTTGGTGTGTCAATCGATGGATGGCATTGGTGTAGAAATAGTCTTGTGCTGTGAGTTGCCAGCCTTCATCCTCGGTGCGGGATGTAGGCACATGTGCGTCTAAGAAGCCAATCTTGTATTTGATTTCAGGGCAGAACTTGAACCAGCGGAAGTAGAAGTCGCAACCGAATCCAGCGGAGACAAAGGCATCGAATGGTTGGTGCAAGATGACGGCATCTTTCTTGCGGAAACACTCCACTTGCACGCCGCCACCGACGATCACATAGGGTCGATAGTTGGCTTCGCGCTCCGCGGACCACTTGAGGTAGAGTGGGATAGAGATCGGTATGGTGAGTACGCCAATCTTGTCGCGCAAAGCGTCGGTACTACCTTCGACATGGGTGGTGTAGCTCTTGTATTGCAATGTGCGCTCGCCGAAATGCAGTGCGGGTGTGAAGCGCAGGTTCAAATGGCGACTCAAGCGCAAATCGGCGATGAATCCCGCAGCAAAGCCTGCTCCTACGGCAGAAGAGCGTAGGTGATAGACATTGCCGTTGGCCTGAGGCAATTGCAGCTGCGTCAAGCTATCGTTTTCCTCTACGAGATAGGACAGCACGTCCAGCTCAAGGAAGAAACCAAAGTGAAGGAGCTTGTCGTCCACGTAGGGGTTGTTTTGGGCATTGGTAGCGATGCTACCCCATGCCAGAACAATGGTTAATAGGCAATATATGAGCGAGTGATGTTTCATTGGTGTTGATTGATAATCCATTGTACAGCCTCTTGGTATCCGTCGGTGCCGTGTCCGATGATGGTGTGCGCACATACGTCGGTGAGTAGGCTCACGCGCCTGAATGCTTCGCGCTGGGTGATGTCTGAGATATGTACTTCCACCACAGGCAGGCAGCAGCATGCCACCGCGTCGCGCAATGCCACGCTCGTATGCGTATATCCGCCAGCGTTGAGCACGATGCCTTGAAACGCGGGATGGTAGCCGATTTCTTGCACGAAATCAATCAAGTCGCCCTCGTGATTGGACTGGCGATACTCGAAGTGTAGAGCGGGGTAGGCACGCTGCATATCCAAGAGCACTTGCTCCATGGATTTGGTGCCGTAGATACTCGGCTCTCGCCTGCCCAGCAGGTTGAGATTAGGACCATTGATAATCGCAATACGCATACTCTATAATTTCTATTCTTCCCACAGATGTTGTTGATAATCACCGATTTATCAGTGGGAGGACTTGTGCTTATCTTGCGCCATTGACTGCTAGCAGAAACTCGTCGTTGTCGGCAGTGCGCTCCATGTATGTCTTGAGCTTCTCCATGGCTTCCACGCTGTTCATGTCGGTCAGTTGCTTGCGAATCACCCACATGCGGTTGAGCACATCGGCAGGCAAGAGCAAGTCGTCGCGGCGAGTAGAAGAGGCTGGGATATCCACGGCAGGGAAGATGCGTTTGTTGCTGAGTTTGCGATCCAATTGCAACTCCATATTGCCCGTACCCTTGAACTCCTCAAAGATGACGTCGTCCATCTTGCTACCAGTTTCGGTCAGTGCCGTAGCGATGATGGTCAGACTACCGCCATTCTCGATGTTGCGTGCCGCACCGAAGAAGCGCTTTGGTTTGTGCAGGGCTTGCGCCTCTACACCACCAGAGAGTACCTTGCCGCTGGCAGGAGCGACCGTGTTGTAAGCGCGCGCGAGACGCGTGATACTATCTAATAAGATAACTACATCATGGCCGCATTCTACCAATCGTTTGGCTTTCTCGTGTACGATATTAGCCACTTTCACGTGGTTCTCAGCTGGCTCGTCAAAGGTGGATGCGATCACCTCAGCCTTCACAGAGCGTGCCATGTCGGTAACCTCCTCGGGACGCTCATCGATGAGCAAAACGATCATATATACCTCAGGGTGGTTAGCAGCAATGGCATTGGCTATCTCCTTGAGCAGCACGGTCTTACCTGTTTTAGGTTGTGCTACGATCAGTCCGCGTTGTCCCTTGCCAATAGGCGCAAAGAGGTCGATGATGCGGACCGATAGTGCATCGCTCTTATCGCCCTTGCAGAGTTTGAATTTCTCATCGGGGAAGAGCGGTGTCAGGTTCTCGAACGCAATACGCTCTTTGGCTTGGGCAGGAGCAATTCCGTTGACGCGAATCACCTCTTTCATAGGGAAATACTTGTCCGTCTCTTTAGGAGGACGGATGGTACATTCCACCGTGTCGCCAGTCTTGAGACTGTATTGACGAATCTGCTGTTGGGATACGTAGATATCGTCAGGCGAGGAGATGTAGTTGTAGTCAGCACTGCGCAAGAATCCGTAGCCGTCGGGTGCACATTCTAATGTGCCAGTAGCTATGATCGTATTTCCAAACGCCTCGACGCCTTTCTCCAATAGTTCGTCTTCGGGTTTGATGGCGTTGGTTGGCTGAATAGGAGTAAGGTCTTCACCATTAGCCAATTGCTCTTCGCGTTTGGCAATCTGCTTGGTAATCTGCGCTATACGCGCATTGATGCGTGCTTGTTTCTCCTCTTGAGTCTCTTGCTTAGGTGCGTTATTGTTGTTGGTAGGAGCTTTGTCTGGAGCGGTGTTTTCTGCTACAGGTGCTGGCTCAGCAGCAACTGGTTGTGCGGCATTTGCCTCTGCATTTTCTGCTTTTTTAGGACGCCCTTTTTTCTTCTTCGGTTTAGCGGCAGGTGCATCGGCAGCCACTTCCTCCGTATCAGGTGTTTCTGCCGCAACTACAGGAGCTTGTTGTTTGTTGCCTTTTTTCTTTTTAGAATTGGTATTCTCCGTTGGGGCAGGTGCTTGCTCTTGAGTTGGGGTAGGCACTTCTGCGGCAGGCGTATCAAAAATGGTAGGTTGTGCCGATATGACCGGTTTGATAACTGGTTGTTTGGCTTGCTCCTCTTTGATTTGTTCTAGGGTGTCTTGCTCATTACCTACAGTAGCCAACACACGGTTGCTCTTGAGATTGTCCGTGTTAACTTTGGTAGGCGCAGCTTGGATGCGTGCGCGTTTGTTGCGCTTTTTCTCTTCGCCTTTGGCTTGGCGTGCTTCCTCACGCGCTTGTACTTCCGCTCCGCGTTTGTCCGCCTGAGCATCTAAGATGTCATAAATAATTGATTGCAACGAAGCACTTCGGCGCACTTTGATGCCGAATGTTTCTGCAATTTCAGTCAACTGTTCGAGCGTCATACGCCCGAGTTTCTGCATATCGTATTGCATAAAAAATGTGTAATAAAAATTCTAGAGTTTGGGAAAAGTCTTTGTTGGTCTCACAAAGACGGTGCAAAGGTAGTGAAAATAAATGAATCGTGCAAATTTTTATAGCACAATTTCTTCAAAAGTGTTGATTTTTTCCTTCTTGTATGGTCCATAGACCTTGATATAATTGTCGGTAAAGCCCGACATTTGGTCGCCTTCTTTCTTTGACTCCCACAGTACGACTGCAGTTCTGCCAGCATGTTGCGCGTAGAAGGCTGATGTTTTTTCTTCAGATACAGCATGCAAGATTTTGCTTCTGCGTTGGCGTTCGGCTTTGGGCACTACATAGAGGTCCAGCTCTAGCATGCGTGTGTTGGCACGTTCGGAGTAGGTGAATACATGCAATTGGCTGACGTCCAGTCCCTGGATGAATGTAAGATAATCTTCCCAACAAGCCTCTGTCTCGCCGCGCACGCCGACCATGCAATCGACGCCAATAAAAGCATGGGGCATCACCTTGCGTATATGCTGTACGCGCTCGGCAAATAGTTCGCGGGTATAGCGGCGTTTCATGATTGCAAGTACCTCATTACTACCAGATTGCAGAGGAATATGGAAATGCGGAGCGAAGTGCTTGGAGTTGGCAACGAAGTCAATAATTTCATCGGTCAGAAGGTTAGGTTCGCACGATGAGATACGAACGCGGTAATCACCATCGAGTTGGTCGAATGCTCTGAGCAAATCGATGAATTGCTCTCCTGTGCTTCGTCCGAAGTCGCCGATGTTCACTCCTGTGATAATCAGTTCTTTAGCGCCTTGGTTGAGTGCTGTTTGTGCATCTATAACTACCTCTTCGATTTTCGGATTACGCGATTTACCGCGCGCATACGGGATTGTACAATAGGTGCAGAAATAGTTGCAACCATCTTGTACCTTGATAAAACAGCGTGTTCGATCATCTGCGGAATGTACTCCGTGAAAATCATCTACTTCACGGATTGCTGCTACGCGGATTTTGTTCTTCGTATGTGTCTCTTGAGGAGCAGTTAGGCAGGCGTGTTTTTCGATCTCTTCGATAAGTTGTGGAATGTCGTATTTCTCGTTTTGCCCCAACACATAATCCACACCTTCGATTTGGCTGATTTGCTCGGGTTGCAGTTGTGCGTAGCAGCCTGTCACGACGATGGTTGCATTAGGATATTTGCGATGTAGCTGATTGATAGCTTGGCGGTCTTTATGATCAGCAGCATCGGTGACGCTACACGTGTTCACCACGCAGACATCAGGCACTTCGTTGAGTGTGGCACGCTGATGACCGCGCAACAAAAGTTCTTTGCCGAGAGCGCTACTCTCGGCAAAGTTTAATTTACATCCTAATGTTACAAATCTTATCTTCACTATTAATGCCTCTCCTGAAAGGAGGTAGGAGCGTCTTATTCGCCCTCAGAGAACTCGTCTTTGCCAACACCACAGAGTGGGCAAACAAAATCTGCTGGCACATCTTCCCATGCTGTTCCTGGAGCAATACCTGCCTCTTCTACACCTACTGCTGGGTCATACTCCCAACCACATACATCACAAATATACTTTTTCATTGTTTTACTATTTTAATTGTTAATATTTGATTGTCACTGCAATTAGTACAAAAATCATGCCATAGTGCTTTGTTTTCGCAATTCTGTAGAAGAAATATCAAAATATGGTGCATCCTCCATGAATATTATATTCGGATGATTGATATTTGTTAGTTGTTTACTACTAGCTGTTCCTCGTCGGGGATAAACGAAAATGCGATAATTATCCAGAATATATTGGTATTCACGCCATTTATCAAAGATGTGTAAGTTGTCTTCTCCGATGATGAGGGTGAAATTGTTGTCAGGATATGCAGCTTGCAATGCTCGCAACGTGTTGGCGGTGTAAGTCGGGCGAGGTAGGTGAAACTCAAAATCTGATACCACAATCCTCTGTTCTATCGCCTCATCGCCCAATCGTCTAATCGCCTCTTTTGCCTTGTGCAATCGCTCTTGTTCATCGGCTAGTATGCTCTTGTCCTTCAATGGGTTGTTGGGCGATACCATCATCCATACTTCGTCCAAATCGGTGTGCTCGACCACCCATTTTACCAATCCGATATGTCCAAAATGTATCGGATTGAATGATCCGCCGTAGATGCCAATTCGCATAAATCAACTCTACTGTTTGATTAACTCATCAAGTGCTTTTTTTGCTGTAGCCAGATTATCGTTGATGATAATGTGGTCGAAATGTGGTGCGTCTGCCATCTCTATTTCGGCTTTTGCAAGGCGTTTTTGAATCATTTCTTCGCTGGTATCTCCGCGTCCGTGTAGGCGGCGTGATAATTCCTCTACCGATGGTGGCGCGATGAAGATGGACAAAGCGTCATCACCAAAGATACGTTTGAGGTTGATGCCGCCTTTCACATCAATATCAAATACAATGGTGCGTCCCGCAGACTGAATACGATCAATCTCTGCCTTCAGAGTGCCATAATAAAGCCCCTCATAGACTTGCTCGTACTCGACAAAATCATTGTTGCGGATATGTTGCTCAAACTCCTGTAGCGAGATGAAATAATACTCTTTGCCATGTTGCTCTTGCCCGCGTGGAGCGCGCGTAGTGGCAGAGATAGACAACTCATACTTGCCGGGATAAGTTTCCAACAAGTGTCTAACCATAGTCGATTTGCCCGAACCGCTGGGCGCACAAAGAATGATAATGTTTGCCATTGAAAAATATTTGATTTACAATTTCGGTACAAAATTACATAAAATTTTCGAATTACACAACATCGGCATAAAAAACAATATTATTTTTTGGTTATTTTCTATTTTTTTTGTACCTTTGCGCCCAAATTGCTGAAATATGTGCCTTTGGCACGCTGAATAAATAGAATAAAATGAAAAAATTCAAACTGTGGAATGCGGTTTGCGGTTGGCTTGTGTTTGCTATTGCCGCCGCAACCTATCTTTTGACGATGGAGCCAACAGCCTCATTTTGGGACTGTGGCGAGTTTATTGTAAGTGCACATAAATTGGACGTAGGTCACCCACCCGGAGCACCATTTTTTATGCTTTTAGGTCATTTCTTCTCGCTGTTTGCGAGTGATACGGCTCATGTGGCGATGTGCGTGAATGCCCTTTCGGCATTGGCTTCTGCATTTACTATCCTATTCCTTTTCTGGACAATCACCGCTCTTGGACGCAAGTTGGTACAACCCACCAACCTCGCCAAAGGCATTGCTCTTCTGGGTGCGGGTGTTGTAGGTGCATTGGCATACACATTCTCTGACACGTTTTGGTTCTCAGCAGTGGAAGGTGAAGTATATGCATTGTCGTCCTTGTTTACAGCAGTGGTGTTCTGGCTTATCCTAAAATGGGACGAACACGCGGACGAGGAAGGATCGGATAAGTGGCTGATTCTCATAGCCTATCTCATGGGTTTGAGTATTGGTACGCACTTGTTGAACTTGCTGACTATTCCTGCTATCGTGTTGGTCTATTATTTCCGTCGTCACGATTTCTCATGGAAGGGAGTATGCGCAGCTTTCGGTGTATCAGTGGCTATTCTCGCAATAATCTTATATGGTATTATCCCAGGTGTGCCAACTATCGCAGGATGGTTTGAGTTGTTGTTTACGAATGTGTTAGGTTGTCCGTTCAATACGGGATTGGCAGTCTATCTGGTGCTGATGGTAGGTGCATTGGTATGGGCAATATGGGAAAGTTACAAGGTTATTGAAACCGAAGAAACTATCAACACTCGCACTATCATCTCCTTTGTATTGGCGATGGCGTTTGCTGGTGTGCCATTCATAAAAGAGAGTGCTGTGATAGGAATTGTGCTGATTATCACAATGTTGGTTGTACTGTTCTTGAAGAAAGATGTTATTCCCGCACGTTGGTTGAATACCATTGCTATGATGGTGACTGTGGTGGTGATTGGCTATGCTAGCTATGCAGCGATTGTGATTCGTTCGTCGGCAGATACGCCAATGGATCAAAACTCTCCTGATAATGTCTTCTCGCTGAAATACTACCTCAACCGTGAGCAGTATGGTGACACACCATTGTTCTACGGACAGACATACAATGCTCCTGTGAAACTTGATGTGAAGGGCAATATGTGTGTACCTGTCGAGAAGCAAGGTCATGCGCAGTATGCTCCTGCACCAGCAGGGCAAAAAGACCGCTATGTGGTAACTGGGTACAAGTCGAGCTACGAATACATGGACGAGTTTAAGATGCTCTTCCCACGTATGCACTCTGGACAACAGCACCATGTGGATGCCTACAAGTCGTGGGCGAATGTTAAAGGCAAGAAAGTCCGCTATGACTACTGCGGACAAACAAAAACGGATTATTGCCCAACTTTTGGTGAGAACCTCCGCTTCTTCTTTAGTTATCAGGTGAACTTTATGTATTGGCGTTACTTCATGTGGAACTTCGCTGGTCGTCAAAACGACCTCCAGTCGCATGGAGAAATTACTAAAGGACAATGGATTTCTGGTATTCCGTTTATTGATAATGCTTTGTATGGCGACCAAAGCAAATTACCATCGGAACTTCGTGAGAATAAGGGACATAATGTGTATTATTTCCTCCCCCTTATTCTTGGTTTGATTGGTTTGTGTTGGCAATTAGGTAAGCGCCAGAACGAAGGTAAGAACAAGGAAGGCTATCGCTCTTTCGCGATTGTATTCCTGCTTTTCTTCCTTACAGGTTTGGCTATTGTGGTATATCTTAACCAAACACCTTATCAACCACGTGAGCGCGACTACGCGTACGCGGGATCATTCTATGCTTTCTGCATTTGGATTGGACTGGGTGTGATGGCGCTTGTAGATATGCTCAACCGCGTGGTGAAGAATGATAAGGCACGTGTTGCGATGGCTGCGGCTGTTGTGCTAGTTACGCTACTTGTTCCTGCACAAATGGCTTCGCAAAATTGGGATGACCACGATCGTTCAAACCGCTATGCCGCGCGTGACTTCGGTGCAAACTACTTGAAGTCGTGTGATGAGGAAGCAATCATCTTCTGCAATGGTGATAACGATACCTTCCCATTGTGGTACAACTTGGAGGTAGAGCAGGAGCGCGATGATGTGCGTGCTTGTAACTTGTCGTACCTGCAAACTGATTGGTATATCAGTCAGATGAAGCGACCATACTACAACTCGCCAGGCTTACCAATATCATGGGAGTATAAAGACTTTATGCCAGGCAAGAACGAAGTAGTATGGGTTGAGAACCGCCTTAATGCCCCATTGGAGGTAAAGAAAGCATTCCAATTCTTGCACTCGAATGATCCACGTACAAAACGCGATGGCGAAGGATATATTCCAAGTGATCAGTTGTATGTGTTATCTCCTGATAGTCAGAAGATTAATTTTAAGAAGGCCAAACGCTTTACTCGCTCCGAAATGATGGTGATGGAGATGCTTTCAACTAACGAATGGCAACGTCCAATCTATTTCGCTGTGACTATAGGTAGCGACTATCACTTGGGCCTTGATCCATATTTGGAGCTCACTGGTTTGGCATATCGTATTACGCCAGAGCGTAGCCAAGATGGACGTCCTCGCGTGAATACAGAGGTGATGTATGACAATATGCTGCACAAGTTCAAATACGGCAATATGAATATTCCAGGCATCTATATTGATGAGAATACGATGCGTATGTGTCGCACCCATCGTATGATGTTTATGGAGCTTGTTGAGGCGCTTTATAACGAGGGTAAGCACGATAAGTGCCTTGAGACATTGGATTTTGCTGAGAAGATGTTGCCTGGTTATAATATCCCATACGACTATACTTCTGCGACTATGGCTTCTTACTACTATCAGTTGGGCGAGATGGAGAAGGGTAATGCTATTATGACAAAGGTAGCAGATAATTGTGCCGAATACTTGGCATGGGGAGCGTCGTTAGATAAGGAGCATCGCGCTTCCTCACAATCCACTACTGGACACTATATGGCAGTGATGGGGTATGTGCTTCAGAACTTTGAGCGTTACCAACAAAAAGAATTGTTTAACCATTACTACGATATTTACGTGCAATATGCTTCCATGCGATAATATACCAGTTTTGCTGCTAACGGGTTATCTCGGTAGCGGCAAAACTACTCTTCTTAATCGTATCCTCTCTAATAGGAAGGGGATACGATTTGCTGTAATAGTCAATGATATAGGTGAAGTAAATATCGATGCTACGCTCATTCAGAAGGGTGGAGTCGTGGCACAACAAGACGACAACCTCATTGCCTTGCAAAATGGTTGTATTTGCTGCTCGCTGAAGATGGACCTTATCCAACAACTCCGTGACCTCTGCGCAGCAAACGCCTTTGATTACATCGTTATCGAAGCTTCGGGAATATGCGAACCAGCACCTATTGCGCAGACGATTGCGTCTTACGCATCAATGGTTCCTGCTTCTTCTGCACCAGTACCCCAACTGGATGCTGTAGTATCTGTGGTTGATGCGCTTCGCTTGCGCGATGAGTTCGTTGAGAAATTGTCCGACACGTCCGACCAGTCTGACCTATCACAACTCGTGATCAACCAAATTGAATTCTGCAACTTAATATTATTAAATAAGGTATCAATGGTAAGCGAAGATGAGCGAGAGCATATTCGTGCAATTATTCGCGCCATTCAGCCCAAAGCTAACATAATTGACTGCGATTATTGCGATGTACCTTTTGCTGAGATTCTAGATACTAATCTCTTTGATTTCGAGCAAGTTGCCACTTCTGCTACTTGGATACAGAAGGTGGAAGGCAATGTGGAGGAAGAACATGGTCATAAGCATCATGAGCATGGTGAGCATTGTCATTGTCATCATCATGACCATGATCACGAGTGCGATGACCCTGATTGTTGCTGCCATCATCACCACCATAATCATGGTGATGAATATGGTATTTCTACCTTCGTGTATTATCGTCGTGAGCCAATGAGTTTGAATCGCTTTGATGAGTTTGTAGCTCGCCATTGGGATAAAGGTATTATTCGTTGCAAGGGCATGTGCTATTTCGAGGAGGAATACGATATGTGCTATCTTTTTGAGCAAGCGGGTAAGCAATTCGACCTCAAGCAGGCAGGTGCTTTCTATGCTACCATGCCCGAAGAGGAACTCATGCAGATGATGGCGCAAGATCCTATGCTGCAACGCGATTGGGATGAACGATATGGCGACCGTATGCAGAAACTTGTCTTTATCGGTCAAAACATGAATCGTGATGCGATCACCAAGGCATTAGATGATTGCTTGGTATAGTCTAACAATAAACAAGCGCGAACCATTGAGTTCGCGCTTGTTGGTTAATTCTCATAAGTTACTTACTATTTTTCTTTTGTTCGCGGCACACATCGCATGTTCCGCAGGTGGTGGCATCGTGCTCCCCGAAGTACGATAGCAATAGCTGTGATCGGCAATAGTGCTGGTTATCTGCATATTCCACCATTGCTTTGAGCTTGTTGGCATAATGCTCTTTGCGTTGTGAATAGAAATGCTCGGGCACATGAATCTCCGCTTGGCGATTTACCGTCAATCGCAGCACATTGGCCACCGTGCGCGATACATAGGAGATTATGCGTTTCTCTGCCAATGAAACGAGCAGTTTGTGGGTGTGGTCATCGATGTTGCGCACATACTGCAAATCGGTAAAAATGCCCGTATATTCACGCATGAGAGACTCTAACAGTGTCATTTGCGCCTCGGTCAGATTATAGTTGTCTAGTTCGCGCCGTTGCACACGAATCATTACGCGAGGTTGTATCTCTTGATCTTCATCAAACGAGAAATAGCCCATTTGACTAAGCAGATGCAGGGCAGAGTAGGTAGTCAGTATGGGCAGATGCATTTTCTGACAGAGGTCATATACATTTAGGAAGAATGTTGCGCCTAATCCACTATCTGCTCCTACGCCGAGGTAGTTGCAAGTCTTGTGATAGACCGTGTGCAAAAACTCCTCATCAGGGTAGTTATCTGCTACGCGCTTGCGGGCTTTGGCTTTATCCTGTGATGGGTCGTAGAGGAGCACCGCAAATGCCTTTTGCTCATCGCGTCCCGCGCGTCCTGCCTCTTGGAAGTATGCCTCTATTGTATCGGGCAGATCATGGTGAATCACCACTCGCACATCGGGCTTGTCGATGCCCATGCCAAAGGCATTCGTCGCCACGATGACACGGGTGGGGGTAGGCGAGACTTTGCCTCTGTTGAGAGGTTCAGCTGCGCTTTGCGCTTGTTCAGAAGTCACCCCTGAACCCCTGAACTCCTGAACTCCTGAACTCCTAAATTTCTTCCACGCTTCTTGCTTCATGCTACGCTCTTTTGAATTGAGCCCTGCGTGGTAGAAGTCAGCACTGATGTTCTTCTCTTGAAGATAGGCTGCCAATTCTTGTGCGCGTTGGCGATTGCGAACATAGACAATGGCAGAGCCAGGTACCTTACTCAAAATATGTACTATCTCATCGGCTTTCTTGTTGGTTTGACGTACCACATAGCTGAGGTTTGCGCGCAGGAAACTCTTACGCAGCACATTCTTTTCGCGAAATGCAAGCCGCTCTTGGATGTCATCCACCACCTCGGGCGTGGCGGTAGCGGTTAGTGCCAATATTGGCACTAATCCAGTCTTTAAACTGTAGGTAGCTGTGCTGCCGTTCAGTAGCGAAGCGTCCTCTAAACCGCACGCTTTGCGTGCAACCAAATCGCGTATTTCAGCGATTTTCAGATAACTCGGACGGAAATCGTATCCCCATTGCGAGATGCAGTGGGCTTCGTCCACGGCGATGAGGCAGATAGGCAGGCGAGCTAATCGCTCACGAAACTCCTGCGACTCTAGTCGTTCGGGGGATACGTATAGGAAATGGTATGGGCCCCACATGCAGTTGTCCAATGCGGTCTTCTGCTGCTCGTAGCTCATGCCCGTGTAGATCGCTGCTGCGCGAATATCACGCTTGCGCAGGTTCTCCACTTGGTCTTTCATCAAGGCAATGAGGGGTGTGATGACAAGGCATAATCCGCCCATCACCATCGTGGGAACTTGAAAGCACAGACTTTTGCCGCCACCTGTGGGCATGAGCGCCAAGGTGTCGCGACCGTCTAAGACGGATTGGACGATCTCCGCTTGTAATGGGCGAAAATCGTCGTAGCCAAAATATGTCTTTAGTGCTTCGTGAGCGGTCATGGGATAAAAAGTACGAACTATGAGTGATAAGTTATGAGTTTATGGTGCAAAGGTACACTTTTTTTCTGACATATACAAGAAATGTATTTACATAATTTTTCTAAAATGCTTTTTATTAAGATTTCCTTCTCTTGTACCTCCTCTTTCTTCCTCGGGCTAAAGACCAAGGACGAACCAAAGACGAACCAAGGAACGACCAAAGAACTCCGAAATATAAAAAGTGCATTTTATTAAGATTGTGCTCATTTCCTAAAAAGGTTGACTCGATTACTGAGTTGTGATCTTAAAAAACGTAAACTTTTGACT
>CALCGX010000050.1 GCA_937901225.1 uncultured Bacteroidales bacterium
TATCTTCACGAACAATACGCTCGCTCAATACGATAGCATCCTCGTAGTTGTAACCCTTCCAAGGAATATAAGCTACCTTCAAGTTCTTACCCAATGCCAACTCACCCTTCTCAGTAGCATAACCCTCAGTAAGGATTTGACCCTTGGTCACCTTCTCGCCCTTGCGAACGATAGGACGAAGGTCAATAGTAGTATTTTGGTTAGTACGTTGGAACTTAGGCAATGCGTATTCTACCTCAGCAGAGTCGAATGAAATGAAATCCTCTTCTTTGCTGCGATCGTATTTGATAACAATCTTATCTGCATCTACATAAGTAATTACACCATTACCCTCTGCCACTACTTGTGTGCGAGAGTCTTGGATCAATTGACCCTCAATACCTGTACCTACAATAGGAGCCTCGCTGCGCAACAATGGAACTGCCTGGCGCATCATGTTTGATCCCATCAACGCACGGTTAGCATCATCGTGCTCCAAGAATGGAATCAAAGAAGCAGCGATAGAAGCAATTTGAGATGGAGATACGTCCATCAAGTTCACCTCACTTGGAGCAACTACTGGGAAGTCTGCCTCAAAACGAGATTTAACCTTGGTACGGATGAACTTACCATTCTTATCCAATGGAGCATTACCTTGTGCTACAATTGCTTGCTCCTCATCCTCTGCGGTATAGTATGCTACCTCATCGTTGTTCAAGTTAACCACACCATTCTCAACCTTACGATATGGAGTCTCAATAAAACCAAGGTTGTTGATCTTAGCGTAGATACACAATGAAGAAATCAAACCGATGTTTGGACCTTCAGGAGTCTCAATTGGACACAAACGACCATAGTGAGTATAGTGTACGTCACGTACTTCGAAACCAGCACGATCACGGCTCAAACCACCAGGACCAAGAGCGGACATACGACGCTTGTGAGTGATCTCAGCCAATGGGTTTTGTTGATCCATGAACTGAGAAAGTGCGTTGGTACCGAAGTATGAGTTGATTACGCTAGAAATAGCCTTAGCGTTGATCAAATCAGTAGGAGTAAACACCTCAGTGTCGCGCACGTTCATACGCTCACGAATAGTACGCGCCATACGAGCAAGACCAATACCGAATTGGTTGTACAATTGCTCACCTACGGTACGAACACGACGGTTACTCAAGTGGTCGATATCATCCACCTCCGCATTGGAGTTGATAAGCTCAACCAAATACTTGATGATCTCAATCATATCCTCCTTAGTCAAGGTACGGGTCTCCATTGGGATATCCATATTCAACTTGCGGTTGATACGATAGCGACCTACCTCACCCAAGTCATAGCGCTTCTCCGAGAAGAAGAGGTTGTGGATAGCTTCGCGAGCTGTAGCATCATCTGCAGGCTCTGCGTTACGCAATTGACGATAGATGTAGAGTACAGCCTCTTTCTCTGAGTGAGAAGGGTCTTTTTGCAAAGTATTGAAGATGATAGAGTAATCAGACTCGTTTGCCTCCTCTTTGTGGAGCAAGATGGTCTTGGTGCCAGACTCAAGAATGTCTTCGCACAATTCCTCTGTCAATACAGTCTCACGCTCAATGATTACCTCGTTACGCTCGATGGTTACAACCTCACCAGTATCCTCATCTACGAAGTCCTCAGTCCAACCTTTCAATACGTTACCAGCCAAAGTGCGACCAACTACGGCATCCAAGTTCTCTTTGGTACACTTGATTTCCTCAGCCAAGCCAAAGCAATCCAAGATATCCTTATCGCTCTCAAAACCAATTGCACGCAACAAGGTGGTTACAGGTAATTTCTTCTTACGATCAATGTAAGCATACATCACGCGGTTGATATCTGTCGCAAACTCGATCCATGAACCACGGAATGGAATGATACGAGCAGAGTACAACTTTGTGCCGTTGGAGTGCATGGATGTACCAAAGAACACGCCTGGTGAACGGTGCAACTGACTAACAATGACACGCTCCGCACCATTGATCACGAAAGTTCCCTTTGGAGTCATGTATGGGATATTACCCAAGAACACCTCTTGAAGTACTGGCTCGAAATCCTCGTGCTCTGGATCAGTACAAGTCAAGAACAATTTAGCCTTCAAAGGCACAGAATAAGTGAGTCCACGGAGCAAGCACTCCTCGATAGAATAACGAGGAGGATCAATGTGATAATCCAAGAACTCCAACGTGAAGTTGTTTCTCGTGTCTTGAATTGGGAAGTTCTCCGAGAAAACCTTAAACAAACCTTCCGTATGACGTACCTCTGGAGTAGAATCCATTTGGAAGAAATCATGGAAGGATTTCAATTGAATTTCCAGAAAATCAGGATAAGGCATCTGCTTTTGCATTGCCGAGAAATTGATTCGCTGGGTTTGTTTTTGATTTGCCATTTAATTTTATGGTTTTAATATGTTTCAAAAATTATAATCGTCTGATAATAAACTATTTAAATCTAAATAAATGGTTTTGTAGTTTATAAACTTTTAACAATAACCGCTCAAAATTTATCAGACTTTAACTTTTTTTCAACATTATTTCCTATTCAGAGAAAAAGGTTTAGACCCCTTTTCAGGGTCTAAACCTAGCATTATTAGGAGGGGTATTATTACTTCAACTCTACCTCTGCACCTACCTCTTCAAGAGCTTTCTTGAGAGCCTCAGCAGTAGCTTTGTCTACACCTTCCTTAACGTTTGCAGGAGCAGCATCTACGATGTCTTTAGCTTCCTTCAAACCAAGACCGGTTTGCTCTTTAACAGCCTTAACTACTTGGAGCTTGTTAGCACCAGCTGATTTGAGAACTACATCGAAAGATGTTTTCTCCTCAGCTGCAGGAGCGTCAGCACCAGCTGCAGGGCCAGCAGCAACTGCAACAGCTGCAGCTGCAGGTTCAATACCATACTCCTCTTTCAAAATTTGAGCGAGTTCATTAACTTCCTTAACTGTAAGGTTTACTAATTGTTCAGCAAAAGCTTTCAAATCTGCCATTGTTGTATAATTTTAAAGTGTTATTTTTTTAATGTTAATTAGTTTGTGCCATCCTTCGGCAAGCCTAAGGCATTCCTATGGGCGGCGATTGTTGTTTGTTTGCTGATTACTCAGCGCGCTCACCCAGCGTTTTCAACACGCCGTGGATGGTAGTACCTCCAGATTGGAGTGCAGACACAACGTTCTTTGCAGGAGATTGGAGCAATGCAACCAAGTCTGCAATGAGCTCGTTCTTCGACTTGATAGTAGAGAGGAACTCCAAGTTTTGAGCACCTACGTAAACTGTTTCCTCTACGTAAGCAGCCTTCAACTGTGGCTTAGCCTCTTCTTTGTTTTTCTCTTTCTTGGTGAACTCCTTGATCAATTTTGCAGGAGCGTTACCAGTGTTAGAGAGCATCAAGGCGGTGTTACCTTTCAACGCAGCAAAGATTGCTTCGTCGATACCCTTAGCCTCGAGAGCCTTTTGGAGCAAAGTATTCTTAGCCACCAACAACTTAACGTCTTGCTTGAAGCACTCGCGACGCAATGCGCTAGTCTTCTCTGCGTTCAAACCTTCGATGTTGGTGATATAGAAATGAGAGTATTGCTCGAGTTGCTCGCCAAGTTGGGCAATAATCGCGGTTTTATCTTCCTTCTTCATAATTCTCTTTTGTTTTTAAAATTACTCAGCTGATTTTGGGTCAACCTTAATACCTTGACTCATTGTACTGGAAAGATAAATACTCTTGATATAAGTACCTTTGCTTACTGCAGGTTTCAACTTGATGAGTGTTTGGATAAACTCATTTGCGTTTTGTGCAATAGCCTCTGGAGTAAAGCTTACTTTACCGATTGAGGTGTGTACAATACCAAATTTATCCACCTTGAAGTCAATCTTACCTTGCTTAACCTCTTTTACAGCTTTAGCAACATCCATAGTTACTGTACCTGATTTTGGGTTAGGCATAAGACCGCGAGGACCGAGTACGCGACCGAGAGCACCAATCTTACCCATGATTTGTGGTTGAGTGATGATCACGTCGATGTCTGTCCAACCGCCTTTGATCTTCTCGATATACTCATCCAAACCTACATAATCAGCACCTGCCTCTTTTGCAGCTGCTTCTTGGTCGGGAGTACACAATGCAAGAACGCGAACCTCTTTACCTGTACCGTTTGGCAAGCTTACCACGCCACGAACCATTTGGTTTGCCTTACGTGGGTCCACACCAAGACGTACGTCGATGTCAACGCTAGCATCGAACTTAGTAGTTGTGATTTCTTTCACAAGCGCAGCAGCCTCAGCTACTGTGTAGAGCTTACCTGCTTCAATCTTCTCAGCAGCAAGCTTTTGATTTTTTGTCAATTTTGCCATAATAGTGATTGAAGTTTAATTATTTAACGGTAATACCCATACTACGTGCTGTACCTTTCACCATTGAGATGGCGCTTTCTACGGTAAAGCAGTTCAAATCGACCATCTTGTCGGTAGCGATAGCAACCACTTGCTCCTCAGTGATGGTAGCCACTTTATTACGGTTAGGTTGGTTAGAACCTGCCTTAATCTTAGCAGCCTCCTTCAATTGTACTGCTACAGGAGGAGTTTTAACAATAAAGTCGAAAGTTTTGTCAGCGTAAACAGTGATTACAACAGGCAATACTTTACCTGCTTTTTCCTGCGTTCTGGCATTGAATTGTTTACAAAACTCCATGATGTTCACACCCTTAGAACCCAACGCAGGGCCTACTGGAGGTGATGGGTTAGCAGCGCCACCCTTGATCTGGAGCTTAATAAATCCAGCAATTTCTTTAGCCATAATTCTTTTGTTTGTTTTACTTTGTTAATAGTTTGTTATTTTAGAAACTATCGAGTAGTACAACGGCCCGTAACAGTGCCTCCTACTCCTTTGCTACTTGATCGTAACCCAACTCCAATGGAGTTTGACGATCGAAGATTGTAACAACCACTTTGAGTTTACGTTTGTCAGCAGCAACCTCATTGATCACACCTTCAAAACCATTGAAAGGACCATCGGTCACCTTAACATGTTCGCCTACCAAGTATGTCTCATCCAATACTGCCTCAATAGCAGCCTCGTCCACTTCACCAACCAGGCGATTTACCTCGGATTGTGGAACAGGTTTTGGTTTAGTGCTTGACTTACCGTCACTCAAGAAACCTAACACATTAGGGATGTTACGCAACAATGGATAGCACTCGTCGGTCAAGTTACACTCCACCAACACATAGCCTGGAAGCATATTGCGCTCTTTAATCACGCGTTTGTTTCCACGCAATGCCACCACTTTCTCAGTAGGAATCAAGACTTGCGACACATACTCCTTAAATAATGTAGAAGTGACCAAGGCGCCTTCGATATACTCTTTCACCTTGTTCTCCTTGCCACTTATTGCACGGAGTACATACCACTTGTAATTGTTTTCAGCCATATTCACTTACTCTTTTAAATAAATTAGAACAAGCCGTAAACAAATGTCATGATTGACTCAAAGCAAAAATCCATGAGCCATACTATGAGCGCTAGTATTATGGAAGCAATCAACACCAGCACTGCACTCTTGGACAACTCCTTACTCGTAGGCCAGCTCACCTTGTGAACTAACTCCGTGTAAGACTCTTTTAGGTTCTCTACAAACTTCATATTAGTAGTTGTTTTTTCTATTGTACTTATTTTGCGCCAAACATCTGGCCTCAGCAGGTGCTGAAGTCAGATGGAAGCTATGTCATGTAACAGCACGGAAGGCAGGAATCGAACCCACATTGACGGTTTTGGAGACCGCTTTCTTACCATTAGAAGACTTCCGTAAATTGATTGCCGAAGCCGAAACTTCGGCAATCTTTTTTATCGTTGACTCTTAGAATTAGTCAATCAAACCAGTAATCTGACCAGAACCTACGGTACGACCACCCTCGCGGATAGCGAAACGAAGACCCTCAGAGCAAGCAACTGGGTAGATCAACTTAACGGTGATCTCCAAGTTGTCACCTGGCATAACCATCTCAGTACCCTCTGGCAAAGTGATCTCGCCAGTTACGTCCATAGTACGGATGTAGAATTGTGGACGATAGTGGTTGTGGAATGGAGTGTGACGGCCACCTTCCTCTTTCTTCAAGATATAAACAGAAGCCTTGAACTCGCTATATGGTTTAACAACACCTGGGTGGGTGATAACCATACCACGGCGAACCTCGTCTTTGTCGATACCACGGAGGAGCAAACCTACGTTATCACCAGCCTCACCTTGGTCGAGCAACTTACGGAACATCTCAACACCAGTTACAACTGACTTCTTGCCCTCTGCGCCAAGACCGATCAATTGGATTTCATCACCAACTTTCACGATACCTGTCTCAATACGACCTGTTGCTACAGTACCACGACCAGTGATTGAGAATACGTCCTCAACTGGCATCAAGAATGGTTTGTCAACAGCACGTGGAGGCAATTGGATCCATGTGTCGCAAGCTTCCATCAACTCCATAACTTTATCCTCCCACTCTGGAACTGCGTTCAACGCACCAAGAGCAGAACCACGGATGATAGGAGTATTGTCGCCGTCGAACTCATAGAATGAAAGAAGCTCACGCATCTCCATCTCAACGAGATCCAACATCTCAGCGTCGTCAACAAGGTCGCACTTGTTCATAAATACAACCAATGAAGGAACGTTCACCTGACGAGCCAAAAGGATGTGCTCACGTGTTTGAGGCATAGGACCATCAGTAGCAGCTACTACGATGATAGCGCCGTCCATTTGAGCAGCACCAGTAACCATGTTCTTTACGTAGTCAGCGTGACCAGGGCAGTCAACGTGAGCGTAGTGACGGTTAGCGGTTTGATACTCAACGTGTGCAGTGTTGATAGTAATACCACGCTCTTTCTCCTCTGGAGCATTGTCGATAGAGTCGAATGAACGGAGCTCAGAAAGACCCTTAGCTGCCAATACAGTGGTGATAGCTGCGGTCAAAGTAGTTTTACCGTGATCAACGTGACCAATAGTACCAATGTTCACGTGTGGTTTCGAACGGTCAAATTTTTCTTTTGCCATAATTCTAGAATAATTTTTTAGTTATTAACGTTAATACTAATGTATTTTACAATTTCTTTTCTTTACACACCGCAATACTCCCATCTTTCGGAAGTACCTCACGGTATTATGTGTTTTGAGCTAATGGCGGGAGTTGAACCCGCGACCTCATCCTTACCAAGGATGCGCTCTACCACTGAGCTACATCAGCAACACGAACATTTTGTTCGCTACTACTCGAAAATACGAGTGTATAAATAAAAATTGAGCGGAAAACGGGGCTCAAACCCGCGACCCCCAGCTTGGAAGGCTAGTGCTCTATCGACTGAGCTATTTCCGCGTGCTTAACCACGACTTCCGCGACGGTTAGTTTTGTGGGAGCAGATGGATTCGAACCACCGAAGGTGAAAACCAGCAGATTTACAGTCTGCCCCATTTGGCCGCTCTGGAATACTCCCAATATTTATTTCAATGTCCGTTTTGGAGCCTCTTGTCGGATTCGAACCAACGACCCCGAGATTACAAATCACGTGC
Organism: uncultured Bacteroidales bacterium; assembly: GCA_937901225.1. Taxonomy (GTDB): domain Bacteria; phylum Bacteroidota; class Bacteroidia; order Bacteroidales; family Paludibacteraceae; genus Colicola. The sequence goes on from CALCGX010000050.1 coordinate 7,540, forward strand.
TCTGGCCAACTGAGCTAAAGAGGCGGGTCATGCAGCGCTTTTTTGCCACGCCTTTTTACACGTCGGCGGAAAAGCGGTGCAAAGGTAGTGCTTTTTTTTCAACTGACAAAATATTTTACAAAAAAAATGCTATTTTTCTGTGTTTTTTTACAAAAAGAGGGGCAAATGCGCCCCTCTAACATGAAAATTCAATCTATTTTTATTTATCTTTACGTTTTTCCAATTGTTTCTCAATTGCCTCTAAGCAATCATCAATTCCCTCCTCAAATGTATCGCACACTTTTTGTGCAAACAACTCGGCGCCGAATCCCACTACGCGCACGTGCGTTTCCTTATTAAGATTCGTTTCGGGCTTCACCACTGTCATTTGAATCTCCATCTCTGCGGACTCTGGAAGTAACTTCTCATAGCGTTTTGTCTTTTTTGCAATGTGTTTCTCGAGGCGTTCTGCAATCTCGAAGTTCACGGCTTTTACGTTCAGTTTCATAAGTCCTCCTTTTTTAATTGGTTAAGTTGATATTATTTAGTTTAGATGTTTAGGGGTTCAGAAGTTTAGGAGTTATCCACCAACCACTGCCTCAAACACCCTATTCTTTCTTCTTTCTTCTCGGGTGCGCTGCATCATATGCTTGCTTCACCTGTTCGAAGGTTGTGTGGGTATATACTTGTGTTGCCTCTAAACTAGAATGTCCTAATAGGGTTTGTATGGTACGTATATCTGCCCCGTTATTCAACATTGTCGTCGCAAAGGTATGCCGCAATACGTGTGGAGAATGTTTCTTTAGCGTACTTACATCTCCCATACGCGCGCGAACTATATTATATATTCCTGCGGCTCCAAATGATACCCATTCGCCATTTCTTTTTTTTCGTACAAGAAACGTGCCGATGTTATTGTTTCCTTCCAATACCTCTTGTTTTACTAGCAAATAATCTTCTATTAGTTTTGCCAGCTGCTCGCCAATCGGTACGATCCGCTCTTTTCTGCGCTTTCCAAACACCCTAATTTTTCGTCCTGGCACATCTACGTCCTTATCCTCCAATGCTGCCAACTCTGCTCGGCGCATACCTGTTTGGTAGAGTATTTCTACTAATAGATAATCTCGCATTGCCTCTAGCCAATCCTCTTTGTCCATCCCCTCTTCGTAATTAGGCACCTTGTTTTGCTCCTTGAACGCCTCCATTTCGCTCTTTCGGAAGAAGATGGGTAGCGGCTTATCGGCTTTGGGCACAATCACTGTCCGCGTGATATTCACCTTTACGAGTCCCAATCCGAGCAAAAATCGGTATAAACTTTTCACGGCCGACAATCGTCTCTTGACACTGCGTGGCGACTGTCCCGCGTCCAACATATGCATCATCCACTCCTTTACATCCCCCGCATCCAGCTGTTTTGGATTAAACTCCTCTATTGTCCATCCTAGAAACTCGCACCATGCTCGCAGGTCATCCCCGTACTCTTTCACGGTGCGTGGCGAGTAGCGTTTTTCTATCGCAATATAATCCAAAAATCTCCTTATCATATACACAAACCTCCCCTTGGAGGGGAGGCTTAGGTGGTGGGCTATTTTATTTCTTTGCCGTGCTCAGCACTTCCCTCAAATGGGAACAAACCGAACAATTCTGCATCTATCCTATCTGTGATGTGGCGGAAGTCTTCGGGATTGTTGCCAAATTTTATTGTATCGCCATCTACAATAAGTAACTTGCCCTTGTAATCTGCAATCCAGTTCTCGTATAGCTCATTCAGACCTTGTAAATAGTCGATACGCATGCTTGCTTCATACGCGCGACCGCGTTTTTGAATTTGTGCGACCAAGTTTGGGATAGTACTGCGAATATAAATCATAAGGTCTGGCATCTTCACCAGCGACATCATTAGGTCGAACAAGTCGCGGTAGTTGTCAAAGTCGCGGTCGGACATATACCCTTGACGGTGCAGGTTGGGCGCAAAGATACGCGCATCCTCATAGATGGTGCGATCTTGGATGATGTATTTATCCTCTTTGGAGATGTCCACCACATCCTTGAAGCGTTTGTTCAAGAAATACACTTGCAAGTTGAATGACCAGCGGCTCATATCCGCATAGAAGTCCTCGAGGTACGGATTAAACTCCACACTCTCAAATCGTGGCTCCCAACCATAATGTTTGGCGAGCATGTTGGTCAGCGTCGTCTTGCCGCAACCAATATTTCCTGCTACTGCTATATGCATAATCTCACTCTTTATTTACCAAATTAGTCCAATGAGACCAATTAGACCGATATGTCTAATTAGCCAAAGTTCTCTGCGGAGAACAATCCAAACAACTCCGCATCAATCTTATTCACTATCTTGCGAAAATCCTCTGGATTGCTCTCAAAGTCCAATCCGTCGCTCTCTATCACCAGCACTCGGCCTTCGTATTGATTGAAGATAAAGTCTTCGTATCGCTCATTCAAATCACGTAGATAATCCAACTGCATCGTCTTCTCATAATCTCTGCCTCGCTTCTGGATTTGTGCTATCAGCGATGGCACTGATTTTCGCAGGTAGATCATCAGGTCGGGCAACTTCATCAAGCGCTTCATGTGCTCAAACAACTCCATGTATGTCTGATAGTCGCGCTCAGACAAGTCGCCGCGCTTATAATTATTGGTCACAAACACATACACTCCCTCAAAGATGCTTCGATCCTGCACCACGGTATGCCCTACCTCATTAATGCGAAGCATGTCTTTGAAGCGCTCTTTCAAAAAATATGTTTCTACTGCAAATGACCAACGTTCAATATCGGTATAATAATCCTCTAGGTATGGATTGAAACTCACCGATTCAAAGCGAGGTTCCCATCCATAATACTTGGCCAACATCTTCGTCAATGTTGTCTTTCCTGCACCAATATTTCCTGAAATTGCGATATACATGATTTTCGGTGCAAAGTTACAAAAAAAAACAGACATACGCAAGTATCTGCAAACTTTTTTACCAATAAATTTGCATGCATGTGATTTTTTCCGTACCTTTGCACATTATTTAGCAAACTCATCTATAGGAATAAATCTATGACAAAGACGCGCAAAATCATCAATGACCCTGTATTTGGATTTCTCAGCATCCCCGATGGTGTGCTTTTCCAGATCCTGCAACATTCTTATGTACAGCGACTCAATCGTATTCGTCAATTGGGATTGAGTTTCTTTGTCTATCCAGGGGCTATGCATAGTCGGTTCTTGCATTCGTTGGGAGCGACGCACCTTATGCACGAAGCTCTTGCCTCGCTCTGTGAGAAAGGCGTAGAGATTACGGAGCAAGAAGCCACCGCAGCTATGGCAGCCATCCTTCTTCACGATGTTGGGCATGGGCCTTTTTCACACGTTTTTGAGGAAGCAGGCATGTTGTCTAATGGCATGAGCCACGAGGATATTAGTTTGATGATGATGTATGAGATTCGAGATTGGTTTTCTTCTAGCCAAATCGCATTACCTAAAGAGCGAGCAGAAGCATCGGCTATTATGAATTTGGCTATCCGTATTTTCAAGGATGAATACGAGAAGCATTTCCTTCATCAGCTCATCTCTTCGCAATTGGATGTGGATCGCCTTGACTATCTCTGTCGCGATTCATTTTTCTGCGGAGTGACCGAAGGTAGTGTGGCAAGCGCGCGCATACTCAAGATGATGAATGTAAAAGATGGGCATTTGGTGGTGGAAGCCAAAGGTATTTACTCGGTAGAAAAGTTTCTCGTAGCGCGCCGATTGATGTATTGGCAAGTATATCTCCATCATACCAGCGTGGCTGCCGAGCAACTGCTTATCAAAATTCTCACTAGGGCTAAAGAGTTGGTTAATAGTGGGGTAGAATTATTTGCGTCTCCAGCGTTGAGATATTTCTTAAATGGTGCTGTAGGAGAAAATTCAAAATTCTTAACTCACAATTCCGAATTACTCTATTGGTACGCTGCATTGGATGATTCAGACTTGTTGTCGGCGATTAAGGTATGGGTCAATAGCGGGGATAAGGTGCTGAGTGTATTGTGCGGGTGTTTTGCTAATCGCCAATTGTTTAAGGGTCAATTGTTGGAATCGTCGCTTACAGAAGAGGAGCGCGAGGCTTTGCGCAATGAGTATGTAGCGCGTTTTGGTGTGAGTAAGGCTGATGCGGATTACTTCTTTGTAGAGCATGTGTCCACCTCTAATACGTATAGTGAGAATGGCGAAGCCATCGGTATTCTCTTTAAGGATGGCTCAGTGCGCGACATCGCTAATGCATCCGATATGCTCAATATGGAGACATTGACATATAAACCACAAAAACGCTACTTATTTAAACTGAAAAGTGAAAGGTGAAAACTGAAAAATAGTGAATTATGAAATTTTCTGCACAACAAATAGCCATGTTGCTTGGCGGTAAAATTACAGGTGATGCGAATCGCCAAGTATGGGATGTAGGCGCTATTGATAGCGCTAAAGAGGGACAACTCACTTTCCTCTGCGATGCGAAGTATCTTCCTCACCTCCCCAAAACAGGTGCCAGTGTGGTACTTATGACCGATTCCATCGCTTTTGATGGCGAAACCAATGCCACTATTATTCGCGTGGAGAATGCCCGCGCTGCTATGGGTCAATTACTCGCACTCGTGGCTAAAGCTATGAACCCTACTAAACAAGGAGTGGAGCAACCTTGTTTTATAAGTGAGGGAGTTGAAATTCCAGAAGATGCTTATATCGGTGCCTTTGCCTATATCGGTAAGAATGTCCAACTCGGCAAGGGCGTGCAAATTTACCCTCATACGTATGTGGGTGATAATGTGTGTATTGGCGATAATACGATATTATATTCAGGTGTAAAAATCTATTACAACTGCGTGGTGGGTCAAGACTGTATCTTGCACGCGGGCGTGGTTGTTGGTAGCGACGGTTTTGGCTTTGAACCCGATGCGAAAGGTGTGAACCAAAAACTCCCTCAGATCGGCAATGTGGTGATTGAGGACGATGTGGAAATAGGTGCCAATACCACCGTTGATCGTGCTATGATGGGATCTACTGTTATTCGTCGCAATGCGAAGATTGATAACCTCGTGCAAGTGGCACATAATGTGGAGGTTGGCGAAAGTACTTTCCTTTGCTCGCAGGTAGGTATTGCGGGTTCGACGAAGATTGGCGGTCATTGTATCTTGGCTGGTCAAGTGGGTGTGGCAGGTCATATTGAAGTGGCGGACAACTGTGTCTTTGGTGCTCAAACGGGTGTTGCGGGTAGTGTTCGCAAGGCGGGTATGTATCAGGGCTCGCCTGCTATTGATGCCATGAATTGGCGCCGCAGTAGTGTGGGCTTCAAACAACTGCCTGACATTATGAAGCGCCTGCAGGAGTTGGAGAAGAAGGGGTAAAAGAAGTTGTCATAGTTTTAATCAACCAAAAGTTCTCCGCAAACTACGCGACCATTTCGCGACCACTGTAGCACATCTATCGCCTATTTGTATCATAGCGGTAGCTTTTGTGGGTTCACATTCCCATCATTCAGGATAGTCATAGAACCTTATAAGAATAAATATAACAAAAACTCTCACCTTAATAGGGTGTTCTCAGGTTAACAACCCGATTATCCTACGTATATCTTACGTATATGTTACGTAT
>CALCGX010000051.1 GCA_937901225.1 uncultured Bacteroidales bacterium
ACTCGAACTCGCGACCCCAACCTTGGCAAGGTTGTGCTCTACCAACTGAGCTATTGCCGCATTTTTTGTAAGAACACTGCTTCCTTCTCGAAAGCGGGTGCAAAGGTACTGCTTTTTTTTGATATGACCAAATATTTTAGCGAAAAAATGCAAAAAAAATGTATTTTCTTTGATTTTTTGCCTATTATATCCCATTTTTTCATTACCTTTGCAGTCGGATATGGAAAAAACGCCTCAAGAAATAGCTTTGATCAAATTACGCAGCCGTCTGACGAAACGTTTTCACAAGGCTTGTGCTGATTATGGATTGATTGCCGATGGTGATCACATTTTGATTGGGCTAAGCGGAGGAAAAGATTCACTTGCTTTGGTGGAATTACTAGGCAGACGTGCACAGATTCATGTTCCTCGTTTTACGGTCACCGCTGTGCACGTGCGCGTCAAGGAGCGTGATTATCATTCTGATTTGAGCTATCTAGAGAATTTTTGTGCGCGCGTAGGCGTACCATTTATTGTACGGGATACCGAAATAGGTGATGAGGTGAAAGGTGAAGGGGGGAAGGCAAAAGATCCATGTTTTTTGTGTTCGTGGTATAGGCGAAAAGTATTGTTTGATGTAGCACAAGAGTTGGGTTGCAATAAGATTGCGCTTGGGCATCACAAAGATGACTTGGTAGAGACACTGCTAATGAACCTGATTTTTCAAGGTAGTATCGGCACTATTCCTCCACTTTTGCAGATGGATAAGATGCCCATACAAATGATCCGCCCGCTGTGCCTTATCGAAGAGAAAGACCTTGCGCATTATGCCCAACTCAGCGAATACGTGCAACAAGTAAAGCTCTGTCCTCTGGAGAAATTGAGTAATCGCGCCGAGATTAAGCAACTCATCCAGCAACTGGAGCGGCTCAACCCTAATGTTCGCGATTCCATATGGGGAGCGATGGAGAATATCAAAACGGATTATTTACCCACTCGCGTGAAAGGGGAAAGGTGAAAACGGAAAACTGAAAGGTTATAGTTATGAATAGTTTTTATACCATATTACTTTTGATTGCGTCGAATGTATTTATGACGCTGGCATGGTATGGCCACTTAAAGATGGCCGAGTTTAGTTGGTTTAAGGCACTACCATTGATTGGTGTGATTGCGCTATCGTGGGGTATTGCATTTTTTGAATACTGCCTGCAAGTGCCAGCCAACCGAATTGGTTTTGAGGGTAACGGCGGGCCCTTCTCATTGATGCAACTCAAGATTTTGCAAGAGGTCATCACCTTGGTGGTATTCGTTGTATTTTCCGTGGTCGCATTTCACATGCAAGTAAAATGGAATCATATCGCAGCGGCAGCATGCTTGATTGCTGCGGTGTATTTCGTGTTTGGGTTTAAGTGATATGAAGAAAATATTATTTGTTTGTCACGGCAACATCTGCCGCAGCGTGATGGCAGAGATGATTATGCGCCATCTTGTATCGCAAAAAACATCAACTGCTAACTGTCAACTATCAACTATCATCGACTCATGCGCTACTTCGCGCGAGGAGATTGGCAATGACATATATCCGCCAGCTAAACGTTGTCTGTCGGCACATGGTGTCCCTTTCAACCGCCATGCAGCACGTCAGATTACCCGCGCGGATTATGAAGCGTTTGATGCGATTCTCTGCATGGAAGATTATAATATCCGCAACCTCAGGCGTGTGTTGGGTGAGGAGATTATGCAGCGTGATGCAGCCCTACCCCAGCCTAAGATTCGACGCCTATTGAACCGCGATGTAGCTGATCCGTGGTATACGGGCGACTTCGAAGCCACCTATCGCGATCTGATAGAAGGATGCTGTGCATTGCTCACAGCCATGCAAGATTAAAGCACAAAAAAAATCCTGCCCAAAAAGAGCAGGATTTTTTATGCGTGTACAGTAGATTATGGTAGCATTACCACCTCAAACACGTTGCCACTCGCTACCAACTGTTTCAATGTAGCTTGTACAGTTTCTGCGGTGATAGCTTCTACAGCAGCCTTGTAATCGGTGATGTAGTTGATACCAAACCTATAATATATATCCAACACTTGACGCCAGTAGCCATTCTTCTCCAAGTCCTCTTGGAAGTCTTTGAGCATAGACTCTTTCTCCTTTTGCAAGTCTTTTGCCAAAGGACCATTCTCCACGATTGTCTTCACCTCCTCATGGATAATACTCATGAGTCTCTCTTGCTTCTCAGGGTCGGTATCAAACTGCATTATCAGACGTGCACATGGCACAGGAACAATCTCCATCGTACCACTGCAACCTACACCATATGAACCACCTTCACGCTCGCGAATAGACTCCAAGTAGCGGGTAGAAAGAATGCGACCAATCATCTCCATATTAAGGTCATTTGCCAAAGTATATGGCATATCGTATGAAGTATATTGAATACGGTTGCTGGCTGTCTTAATCTCCATTGGGCGAGTGAAATAATTCTTATTGATGCCCTCCGGAGCACGCACGCCATTGTCGCGAACGCTCTCTTTCTTCTTTGATGTCTTCAAACCGCCTAACCATGTGCAAACCATTTTTTGGAATACCTTATCCGCAGGATCTACATTACCTACGAAAGTAAACACGAAGTCTGCTGGATTAGCAAAACGCGCTTTGTAAACCTCCAACGCCTTATCCAAATTCACCTTTTCCAACCAAGCCAAATCTTGCAAAACGATACGAGATGAATGGTCATTTGCCATCATCTGAATAGAGTCAGAGAAAGCCACTTTAGGGTTCTTATCACGGTTTGCCAATTGGCTATTCAACACACTCATCAATGTTTGAAATGCCTCTTCATCGCGGCGTGGAGCGGTAAAAGACAAATAGTTGATTTGGAGCAATGTCTCCAAATCCTTCACGGTAGAAGAACCACTAACGACCTCAGTATTATTGTTGATAGAAACAGAATGTGATACATTTTTACCCGTCAATGCCTTTTGCAAATCGGTCAACGACATGTCTGCCAAACCACTAAAGTCAACAATAGTACTAGCCAACATAGACGATGGCAAATCCTCTGTAGCCACCAACGATGCTCCACCCTTCGACACACCTTGGAACAAGATCTCATCTTGCTTGAAGGTAGTGGGCTTCACTATCACGCGCACACCATTGGAGAGTGTCCACTCGGTTACACCCAAGGTCTCGTTGTATGTAGTCTTTTTGATTTTACCTGCCTTAGGAGCAGTCTCTACAAGATTCTCACGAATAGCCTCCTCTACTGGAGCCTCTATCTCCTCGTTCTTGACTGCTGCTAACATCTCTACAGCCTCTGCCTCAGTAGGAAGAACCACATTCTCATCCTCTGGCGCTTGGAAAGAGATGATGAGGTTGTGGTCTGTCACCAACTGTCCAGCGATTTGGTTGAGCATATCAAGAGACAAAGCTGGCAATATTTGCTGAATCATCTCATACTCCCACTTGATACCTGGGATAGGTGTTCCGTCCAAGTAGTGGCGGATATACTCTTGCGCATGCGCAATATTACGAACGGTATTGCGCTCGTTATAGTACTCCTCGTATGCAGCAAGGGTCTCCTTCTTCACACGGTCAAGTTCTGCATGGGTGAAACCATATCGGCGCATCTTCTCCAATTGGGTGAGGAGGTCTTTGTAGGCCGCTACCTCTTGACCTTGCTTAGCCAGATAGATAGCCACAAACGCGTCTTTCTCCTTTACCAACTCGCCATAGTATGAACCTGCGCCTACAAAACTTGCTTCTGGCTTCATACTGAGTTCAGATAGACGGTTGTTGAACATATCGCAAACGAGCTCGATTGCAATAGTCTGCAAGTAATCCACATTGGTTCCGCGCAACTCCTTAGGCAATTGGTCTTTCTTGAACTCCAACTCAATACGTGTGTATTGTGCCTCCTTATCGCGCACGATAGCCACGATAGGCTCTTCGTTGTCATTCACAGAGTACAATGGACGCTCGCCACGGTTCTCGCGTGCAGGCACGTCTGCCCAGAGGGCTTTGATTTTTTGCTCAATTTGATCCACATCAATATCACCAACTACGATAATCGCCTGGTTGTCTGGTCCGTACCATTTCTTATAGTAGTCACGAAGCGCATCGTATGCGAAGTTGTTAATCACTGCCGTATCACCAATCACATCGCGTTTAGCATATTGGCTACCAGGGTATTTGAGTGGGTTAATGGCTTTCCACATGCGGCGATTAGCTTGTGCGCCAGTACGCCACTCCTCGCGAATCACACCACGCTCATTGTCAATCTCATCTTCAAGCAGCAGCAGACCGCAAGCCCAGTCGTGCATCACAAGCAAAGCCGAGTCAATGATACCCTCGCGAACGGTTGGTACCTCGCTGAGGCGATAAACAGTCTCATCCAATGAGGTATAAGCATTGATATTTCCACCAAAGTTCACACCAATAGATTCGAAGTACTCAATGATACCTTTGCCTGCGAAGTGCTCGGTGCCATTGAATGCCATGTGCTCAAGGAAGTGAGCCAAACCATTTTGGTGGTCTTCTTCGAGGATAGCACCTACCGCTTGCGCGATATGGAACTCAGCACGTTGTTTAGGATATTCATTGTGACGAATGTAATAAGTCAGACCATTCTCCAACTTACCAACGCGTACTGCCGAATCAATTGGCAGTGGCTGTGGTTGTTGCGCTACCGCCACGAGCGACAACGCCAGCACCAAAGTGCTTAGAATCAACTTTTTCATTTCAACAAATTTTGGTTAATTGCTATAATTTACTCTAATTTTTGTTTTCTTCCACACTATTCTCTGCCATTTCGTCTTGGCTCTTGGTTCCTTGCTCCTGATTCACCACCACCTCTTCCTCTTTCTTCTTGCGAGGGGCGCGTTTCTTCTTGGGCTTTTCCTCATCACCTTCTCGCCTCATCGCCTCATTCGCCTCAATGATCTCATCTGTACGACTCACCCAAGGGCGAGGACCAAGGATTGCCTCCACATCGTCGGAGGTGATTACCTCTTTCTCGATCAACATTTGCGCCAACTTATTGTGCCCTTCGGCATTCTCCTCCAGGATCTTCTTCGCACGCGCCATCTGCTCAGCGATAATCGCACTCGTCTCACTATCAATCACTTCAGCCGTCTTCTCCGAATAGGGTTTCGCAAATCCCATATCGTATCTGCCTGTCGAATCGTAGTAACTGAGGTTCTTCAGCTTGTCGGACATACCATAGTACGCCACCATAGCGTATGCCTGTTTGGTAGCACGCTCCAAGTCATTCAATGCGCCTGTAGAAGTCTGCTGCAAGAACACTTCCTCCGCAGCACGACCGCCCAACAGTGAACAGAGATTATCCATGATATGATCTTTGTTGGTCAGCTGTCGCTCCTCTGGCAAGTACCACGCTGCGCCCAACGCCATACCGCGAGGCACGATGGTCACTTTTACCAACGGATTACCCCAACGCAACAGCCATGAGATTGTCGCGTGACCTGCCTCGTGGTAAGCCACCGAACGTTTCTCCTCTTCGGTCATAATCTTATTCTTTCGCTCCAAGCCACCGATGATACGATCCACGGCGTCCATAAAGTCTTGTCGCGTAACTGACTTATGGTCATTACGCGCAGCTATCAATGCAGCCTCGTTGCAGACATTGGCAATATCCGCGCCCGAGAAACCAGGTGTTTGCTTAGCCAAGAAATTGATATCCAAATCCTTGTCTATCTTGATGCTTGCTATATGTACGCCAAATATCTCCTTGCGCTCTTGCAAGTCGGGCAACTCCACATGTATCTGACGGTCGAAACGTCCTGCACGCAGCAGCGCAGCATCCAGCACATCGGCGCGGTTGGTAGCCGCCAAGATGATCACACCCGAATTGCTACCAAAACCATCCATCTCAGTAAGCAACTGATTCAGCGTCGATTCGCGTTCATCGTTGCCACCACCCATCATATTATTTTTGCCACGAGCACGGCCCACGGCATCAATCTCATCAATAAACACGATAGCAGGAGCTTTCTCCTTAGCCTGACGGAAGAGGTCGCGCACACGGCTCGCACCTACACCCACGAACATCTCCACGAAGTCGCTACCCGACATCGAGAAGAATGGCACATTCGCCTCGCCTGCTACCGCCTTTGCGAGCAGGGTCTTACCCGTTCCCGGAGGGCCTACGAGCAGCACACCCTTTGGAATCTTACCACCCAAGTTGGTGTATTTGGTAGGGTTCTTGAGGAAGGACACAATCTCCTCCACCTCTTGTTTAGCACCTGCCAAACCTGCCACATCTTTGAAGGTGACTTTGTTCTTCTTGTCTTTGTCAAACACCTCAGCTTTGGCTTTACCCACATTGAATATACCACCTGGACCGCCGCCTGCAGCATTCGCCATTCCGCGGCTCATCCACACAAAGAACAAGACTATCAGCGCAAAAGGCAAGATATTCACCAATATCATATACCAATAGTCTTTTGACTTGGCATAGCTGACATCAATAGCTGCCTTACCCGCTTCCTTGCGAGTAATATTCACATTATCAATGTATTTTGCAAATTCCTCTACGGAAGGCACTTGGGCATTCAATTTGCCCTTCACATCTTCGCCAGCCTCTTGGTTGCCAAACACCAGGGCATAGCTCTCTGGGCGAATCTTCGCTTCGGCACTATTATCATCATACACCTTTACCGATGCCACAGCATCATTATCGATGTAGGCAGTAAATTTGGTATAACTCAGGTCCTTATTCGCACCTTTCTCACCCCCCATAGGGAAGAAGAAAAAGATCAATAGACCTACCATAATAGCATAATACAGCCATGTCAGCGGCGAACGCTTTGGCTTGTTGTTCTGTTTGTTAGTTTGTTTGGGTTGTTTAGGTTTCAGTTCTGCCATAAATTTTAAAAAGAGTAAGGAGTAAGGAATAAGGAGTCAAGACCAAATACCATTTTCTATCGTTACTAATAAGTCTTGGTTCCTTGTTCTTTGCTCTTGGTTCATAATTACACTTCTGGGATCTCCGTAATTTTTCCATCAGCCCACAGGTGCTCAATGTCGTAGTAGGCACGTGGTTCACGTTGCATAATATGTACAAAGATGGTTCCATAATCCATCGCTATCCACTCTGCATTATCGCGTCCGTCAATGCCCAATGGGTGCACATGAGTTTGTGTGCGCACATAGCTATCCACTTCATCTGCGATGGCTACCACTTGTACGTTCGAGCCACCTTCTGCAATAATAAAATACTCCGCTGGAGCATCCTTCAGCTTACGCAAATCTACTGTTACAATACGTTGTCCCTTACGATTTTGAATTCCTTCTACAATCGTTTCTACTAATTTCTTTGTTGATACTTCTTTTTTCATTATATATTTTTACTTTTCAGTTTTCACCTGCCAAAATGGCATACCTGCGCATATTAACACAAAAATCGTGCAAAAGTACAAAAAAAAACGCACATTTGCAAGAATTTGTGAATTTTGATGAAAGAATTTGCAAGAATACAAAAAAAATCGTACCTTTGCACACCCTTAAAACCATTAAAACTTTTAGAACCCTTAAAACTTTTTTAACTTTATAATCACCATGGAATTACTTTTTGCAGAATCGTGGAAAATCAAGATGGTAGAGCCCATCCGCAAATCCACACGCGCAGAGCGCGAACAATGGCTCCGTGAAGCCAAAAACAACATCTTTATGCTCCGCAGCGAGCAAGTATACATCGACCTTCTCACCGACTCTGGTACAGGTGCCATGTCCGACCGCCAATGGGCGGCACTCATGCTCGGCGACGAGAGTTATTCGGGTAGCAAGTCTTTCTTCGAGTTGAAGGACACCATCACCCGCATCACAGGTTTCAACTATGTCATCCCTACCCACCAAGGTCGTGCAGCAGAGAACGTGCTCTTCTCTCACCTCGTAAAAGAGGGTCAGATCATCCCTGGCAATGCCCACTTCGACACCACCAAGGGCCATATCGAGGCACGCCGTGCACACGCTATTGACGTGACCATCAAGGAGGCGAAGGACACCCAACTCGAGATCCCATTCAAGGGTAACGTGGACCTCGTTCACCTCGAGCAACTCCTCAAGGACAACCCAGGCAATGTCCCATTCATGGTACTCACCGTCACCAACAACACCGTAGGTGGACAACCTGTTTCCATGAAGAATATCCGCGAGACATGCGAACTCTGCCACCGCTATGGCGTACCTGTCAACATGGACTCTGCGCGCTTCGCCGAGAACGCCTACTTCATCAAGACCCGCGAGGAAGGTTATGCCGACAAGTCCATCCAAGAGATCGCCCGCGAGATGTTCTCCTATGCCGACTCCATGACCATGTCCGCCAAGAAAGACGGTATCGTGAATATGGGTGGCTTCATCGCTACCAACCGCGAGGACTGGTACGAGGGTTGCAAACGCTACTGTATCCCTTACGAGGGCTTCATCACCTACGGTGGTATGAACGGTCGCGACATGGCTGCTTTGGCTGTCGGCTTGGAGGAGAACACCCAGTTCGACATGCTCCATACCCGTATCCACCAAGTAGAATACTTGGCTCAGTTGCTCGATGAATATGGCATTCCTTATCAACGCCCTGCGGGTGGTCACGCCATCTTCGTGGATGCAGATAAGGTCTTGACCCATGTGCCAATCGAGGAGTTCCCTGCGCAAACACTCACTTGCGAGCTCTACCTCGAGGCAGGTATCCGTGCTTGCGAGATTGGTTATATCTTGGCTGACCGTGATCCTGAGACCCGCGAGAACCGCTTCTCTGGATTGGATCTCGTTCGCCTCTGTATCCCTCGCCGCGTATATACCGACAACCACATGAAGGTCATCGCTGCTGCGCTCAAGAATGTCTATGACCGCCGTGAGACCATCACCCGCGGTTTGGCGATCACCAAGGAAGCTCCTCTCATGCGCCACTTCACCGTGGAGTTAGAGCGCCTCAGCTAACCAATATCCTATAGCCCATAACCTATAGCCTATACCCCATAGCCTATAGCCCACAAGAACGAGGTCGCAGCGACCTCGTTCTTTTTTGATGTACAAATAGGTTCTTTTATTTGACAAGAACCCTTATCTTTCCCTTATCAATTACGTAGGATATACGTACCATATACGTAAGATATACGTAGGATAACCGAACCATTACCGAAGGAACACCCTGTCTTCTTCCTACCTTCTGCACATGTCATTCCCTTTGTCTTTCCGCTTCCTTTCTCGTTACCACTTCGATACCACCTCGTTACCACTCCATTACCATCCCGTACTTTCCCCGTACTATGCCACCTGTCTAGTTCCCTCCTCTAACCTCTAACCTTTCACCTTTCCCATTACACCTTTGTTTTTACTCTCCAATGCAGTATTGCATTCTTTAGAGCAAAAACAAAGTATCTCCTTGATTTTTATTTATTTTTATAGGGCTCACCGAGCCCGTATTTTTGTTCAAATCTTTATCGCAGTCACTTTTTCCACTCAAAATTTGCAAAAACGCAAATTTTGTTGTACCTTTGCAACCGAATCCTACGCTGGAGGGAAATATGTCCTGCGAAAAGCGTTTCGCAAAGGGTCTTTCTTGGGTAGATTTCTGACATATTAAATAGGAAATAAGAGGATATCTGATCTTATACAATAGCAAGAATAATGAATAATACGACTGAAATAGCAGTACAATACCATTTACCAACGAATTGGGAGCAAGAGAAAGCATTTTCTTTTGACCATTTGTCAGAAGTAGTGACATTGTTGCATGACTCTGCCTATTCGGCAACGGTTAAAGCAGTCAATCGTTTTGCTACAGTTCGAAATTACGTAATAGGATACTACATCGTTGAGTACGAGCAACATGGTAGCGACCGTGCAAAGTATGGAGATAGATTGCTCAAACGTTTAGCAGAAAAAGTCAACAAACGCGGTATCAATGAGACGTTGTTGCAAATCTGTCGAAAATTTTATACTGCTTATCCTCAAATATATGCTTATTTGACAGGTGAAATTTCTGCGACACCATCGCATAAATTGATTTCTGCGACGCCGTCGCATAAATTCGTGGAAATAAATCCGACACCATCGGACGAATTGTTGGAAAAAAGTGCGACAGCGTCGCACCAATTCATTACTGCTCCTGAACAACTCATTTCACAATTATCCTTTTCGCATATTCGTGAAATAATGACCGTTGACGACCCTTTGGCACGTTTCTTCTACGAAACGGAGTGCATGAAATGTTGCTGGAATGTCAAAGAATTGCGCCGTCAGATTGCTACGAATTTGTATTTCCGTGCTGGCATTAGCCAAAAACCAGAACTGCTATTGCAGCGAACAGAAATCAACACTTCTCCTGCACTAACTATCAAAGACCCATTCTCTTTTGAGTTTCTTGGTTTGCGTCCAGAAGCATTTACAGAGAGCGATTTGGAGAATGCTCTTATTTCGCATCTGCAAGACTTCTTACTTGAGATGGGTAAAGGTTTTTGCTTTGAGGCACGCCAAAAGCGTATGATTATAGATGATGAGTATTACTTTGCGGATTTGGTTTTCTATAATCGTATTTTGCATTGCAATGTCATTGTTGAGTTGAAGGATGATGAGTTTAAGCATGCAGATTTGAGCCAACTCAATGCGTATGTTTCGTATTTTAGAGAGAATGAGATGCAAGAAGGGGATAATCCCCCTATTGGCATTTTGTTGTGTACAAGAAAGGGAGAGAAGATGGTAGAATACGCGTTAGCAGGCATGGACAACAATTTGTTTGTTTCTACATATATGTTATCTCTCCCAAATAAGGAAACATTGCAAAATTTCTTGCTCGCAGAGATGAACAATGTGTGAAAAGATACCCCCGAAACAACTAACCCCCTAAATTACTAATCACTCATAGTTTATAGTTAATTCGCAACGATACCGTTGCCCGACATGTTTAATATAGCGTTATAAGCCCAAAAACATATTGCCATTTATGCAAATTCGTATAAATGGCATTTTTATTTGTACAATTCTTGCTCAATTCAAAATAATTCACTACCTTTGCGCTCGAAACGAGAAAATTCCTAAAATGTCATCAGAGATTATCAAACATACTGCTCAGCGAGATTGTGAACGCGTGAGTTCACAATCTTTCAACACACTTCTTGCCGATGTGCGTCAAATCATTGAGAATGGTTTGCAGCAAGCGTATCATTCTGTTAATCAGGCGATGCTTAATACCTACTGGAATGTAGGCAAGCTCATTATTGAAGATGAGCAACATGGTAATCGCAGAGCGGAATATGGCAAACAACAGATAAAACATTTGTCTGAGGAACTTGTACCACAATATGGCAGTTCATATAACGAACGCAACTTATACCTATTTAGAAACTTCTATTTGACATTCAGCGACTTAGAGATTTTGAATACGCGTCTTCAAAATCTTAATTGGTCGCACGTCGTTCGCCTTTTACGCGTTGAGAATGAACGCATGCGTTCGAAATGAAGAACAAAGGATTAGCATAACCCACTCGCTCTGCGAGTAAACATATCGTCGCTCACCGACGTAAAACAGTGAGGACATATTTAATATAGCGTTATAAGCCCAAACTTGATTCATTGAAAACTGGACACTTTCAATAATCATTATTAACTCAAGTACGGTTTATGCACGCTCATGCTTTCAGCGTGAGTTTTCCGTGCGTAGATTTGAGTTAATAAGGTAGTCCAGAACCTCAATGAATCAAATTGAAGCGAACGAAAGTTCACGCTTTTTGTATGTATATACACGAAATCACATTAACAAACAATAAATTAAATAATTAACCAACGGAGTGTTCCGAAAATCCGATAAAGAGTAGGTGAAGCAAATCAAAAATATTATGTCATTTGTTGAAGCTGTAAAAACATGTTTAGTAGAAAAGTATTGTACTTTTTCAGGTCGTGCCACCCGTTCAGAGTTCTGGTGGTTCCAATTGTTTACATTTCTAGCGGAGTTTATTAGTGTAGGTATCTGTGCACTTATAGCGGAGAGTTTGGATTCGGAAGGTATAATTATCATACCTATTCTTATCTGTATTCTTTTACTGATACCAAACTTTTCTGTTATTGTAAGAAGATTACACGATGTTGGTAAAAGCGGTTGGTTTCTTTTAATAGGTTTAATACCTTATGTAGGAGCATTTATATTATTCATCAAATATCTATCTCCTTCTGTTGAGACTCCTTTGGATGAGACTGAATAATTTATAACGCAATTATGGAAATAGATGTCATATTCACACTATCTCATTTTACTGAGGATTTAGAAAAGAAGACTATATTACGGGGCGTAAATCTTATCTGATTGAATGTCTTATATAGAGAACTATTTACTTTGGAACAATAATAACTCCTATGAATCGTAGAACAATTATTATTTTGTCATGCGTAGTCTATGTTGCTGCTATGACTAGTATGTTTCACTTTGTTGAAAAATATATAGAATATAAAAACAATAAATTATATCAGGAGATTACTGATTTCTTTTATGAAGTTTTTGAAGGTGAAGAATATGGAGGAACATACATTGATATAATTTACACAAACAAAAATATAGATTATAAAAAAGTAGATATTCCTTCTAAAATGCCTTCAATCATCCATAATGGACAAGTGTGCAATATAGACGGAAGTGAAGAATGGGATGAAAAATATGGTGATATTATTAAGTTGTATTCATTAGATATAGATCAAGAATATACTAAAAGTAATGAAGGATGGAGATTGGCACAAATTCGATTTAATCCCGAAAATAAATCTGAAATTATATTAACAGAATTATGTCCATATGCTATTGGTTATACAAGAAATTGGGATGTCCCCAACATCAATACTATTACATCAGATGTTCTTGAAAGCATGACAACTGGTTCTCAAAAGGGAATATGGGGGACACTCAAACAAGAGTATCTAACAACAATCATTAGCAAAATCAAATCTTACAAAAATAAATATTACTATATAGGAATAGAACAATCTTCTTTTGTTAAAAGTCAGCAATTATTTAATTCTGGAGGTGGATATTACTTCGGTAATGAACACTATTTTAGAGAGGGAGGATGGTTATCAGGAAATGGGTGGAGATGTTATTTTGCACAAACTCAACCATATATTATTTCTATTAGAGAAAAAGATGGAGATCCTATGCATAGAAATAAAATATCATTGCAAATAGTATATTCGATTTTGATAACAATATTGTTTCTATTGAGCATAATCCCTCTTTGGTTGAAAGAAAGACAATTCCAAAAAATAAGCAACGAGAATTTATATGAGGTTTTATGTAGAGTATGTCATCC
Source organism: uncultured Bacteroidales bacterium (assembly GCA_937901225.1). Lineage (GTDB taxonomy): Bacteria > Bacteroidota > Bacteroidia > Bacteroidales > Paludibacteraceae > Colicola. Next base: position 13,294 of record CALCGX010000051.1, read on the forward strand.
CTCTAGGTTTGCTTTTACTAAAAACTATAATAAAGATAAGGTTGATCTAGCGAATGATATTTTCAAAAGAATACAAAATATTTCTCCAGATAATTTAGAATTACTTCGTATTATTGAAGTTGAAGCTAAGGAAAAATTAGGAATAAAAATCATAGATAATGAATTATTGGATGTTTTGAAAAAGAAAGTTAATCCCAAGCAATTTGTACATCCATATAATCCAGAGAAGTTAGAATTAGCAAATGATTTATATAATAGATTGCTTAAGGATGATTTAACTTATAGCGAATATATTGATATAAGAAAAAAAGCAAATATATTATCTAATAAAACTAACGAAAATGAAACAAATATTGAATATGCTACAGAAGATGAATCTGTTTAAGAAATTAGTTGTATTCATATTATTACTCTCTTTCTTCCCAACTGATCTGTTTGCTGGAATCGATTATTCTAAATATGATACTATATTCCTTAGTGAAGGAGAAGAAGTCTTAAAGTGCACTCTCGGGGCTATTGCTTGTTTTTTAGTATATTTCATTTTGCATAAATCTATATATAAAAATGCAGAAAATAAACCAAGTTGCTTTATTGTATTATTCCACTCCTTATTGCTACTTGGAGGAGTTGTACTATTAATACCGTTAATCTCATATCTGCAATTTTTTGTAGTCGGCATTTTAATGCCAATAGCTCTTATTGTTGGCTTAATATTATGGATATTTGGTTTTTTCCATGAATAAAATGATTAACATATTTGTAATTATAGAAATTCAAGTCCTATGAATATTTTTGAAATAATACTTCTTATAGTATTTGGTATCCCTACTATAATAAGTGGAATTTTGGTTTTATATGGAATTATTTCCTCTGCTTTTAAAAGTGACTATAGGTGGGGAATAATAGCTATTTTGAGTTTTATTATTCTTGTATTGTTGGGAAGATACTTAGAATAGTTACATTCATTTTTTTCTCGGTTAGTAAAAAACTATTTCGAGCCACCATATTCTATCACGAGGTTGCGAAATGGTGGTAAAAATCTCTAACTCCTTCTCAAATAATGAAAACTAAACTAAAGAAGCAATTATACAAACTACTGATAACCTTTTTAGTGGCTATAGCAATAGTTCTATCCCTTCGATTGGGATTATTTACTCCGCACCATAATTTAGCACAACGCCCCGACATTCTTTATCGAATAGTTGATATTGAACTGCCAGATACACTCCGTACTGAACAATACAATAATCTTGATCGCGCTGCAAGTAGCTTTGATTGTTTTGATTGTATTATCACTTTCAAAGACACCTTGTCTGATAACACTATTGCTGAATTGGATTATTTATGTCAGAACAACGATAATTGGGAGAAAAAGCAAATAATTACCTCCCAAGAGGAACATATAAATACTCATGAAACTTACTACTGTTATATAAAGGAGGGAACATTCCATAGTATTGTTTGTTTGATATATGATGACCACGCCAAAGTGGAGTATTCTATTGATGAAATGGAAGGTGTATATTTCTTCCTATCGTTATTGGCATTGTTCGCAATTATTGTTTCTATACAAATCTTGCGCCTCATTATTATGGGTGTAAAATTACTCAAAAATCACCATACTAATTCCCTACAACAATGAAACCCCTACTAATCCTCCCCATCGCTCTTCTTTTAACATTTACCTCTTGCACCAAACAAGTAACATCTTCTGAGCAAGATAACATAACCGACTCCACGCTAACTCACATCTTCCATGCCACATTAGATAGTACGCGCACAATCATGGAA
>CALCGX010000052.1 GCA_937901225.1 uncultured Bacteroidales bacterium
TTCTTATTAGATAAAGGTGCAGATAAAGAAGTTGAAGATAACGAAGGAAATAAAGCAATTCATTATGTTCGTAAAGAGTGCTTCGAAGATTTAAAGGAAATGCTTAAATAGGGGGATATAATAATGAGAGACTATTTAGCAAACGAAGTACGTAACGTATGTTTATTAGGGCACCGTGGTGCTGGGAAAAGTTCTGTTGTTGAAGCAATGTTATATTTCACAAAAGCAACAGAACGTTTAGGAAAAACAGTAGATGGCACAAGTGCTATGGACTATGATGCTGAAGAAGTAAAACGTGCAATGTCTGTTTACACTTCAATCGCTCCAGTTGAATGGAAAGATTGCAAAATTAACTTTGTAGATACTCCAGGTTACTTAGATTTCGCTGGTGATAACGCATTAATCGTTGTTGGTGCTAGAGATGGTGTTGAATCTGGTACACGTAAAGCTTGGAATGTTGTAAGTGAAAGAAAATTACCTACAATCTTCTTTGTAAATAAAATTGATGAAGAAAATGCAGATTTCGATACAGCTTATAATCAAATTCGTGATTGCCCAAAGCGATTGCATCATACTGCATACGATTCATGGCATCTATCTCTATGCGACCATGATAAAAATTATAATAAGGTGTACCTTGGCTAAAATCGCCGGCATCTAACACAATCAAATCTGGATGCTCGTTGCGCATTTGTTGAATGTACCCCATTCTTCTAGCATATCCGCCACAAAACTCATCACGTTTGCCTTCCTCTAGAGGTTCTATTTGAGAGTGCGTATCATTGGTGTGCAAGATAATAATAGTTTTCTCTTGACAAGCATGACATGCCGCCATCATTATTCCAATTAGGCATACTAATAGGTATCTAAAAACGCTTTTGTAGATCATCATAAGTAATTATAGATAAAATAGTTTGTCCATTAGGTAAGTGACGAGAAGGGTTGTTCGCCATAAATCGGTTAACCAAATCCCGCATTTCTACTTCTGTTAGGGTTTTACCTTGAGGTATCGCCATTTGCTTAGCCAAACATAGTGTCATCGTTTCCTGCCACTGGTCATGCAGGGAGTGTTCCGTATCCTGTACATCATGAATAACCTGCAAAAGTGTTTCCACAGGATTCTTTTGCCCTAGTAACGCAGGCACACCACTGATAGTATAAGCTAGGGGAGAGAATTGCTCCAGCACAAAGCCGAGTTTCTCTAGATCGGACAATAGCGATTGTAGGGTCTCTAGGTCTTTTTCAATCAGTTCGATTACTTCAGGGAAAAGCAAAGGCTGGGTTACAGTTTGCGAATGTGAGAGTTGTTCTCTTAACTCCTTATATAATATAGCTACGTGCGCGCGATGCTGATGAATCAACATCAATCCTTGGTCTGTCGGCGCTAAAATATAGTTATTGTTACATTGGACAAGAGGAGTCGTTTCTGCAATAGAAGGAGTATCAAATAATTTGGTCTCCAATTCGCTCATATTTGAAACCCGATTACCCGCCTCTGTTGTTGTAGGATATAGTTGTTCCCATCCCGAGGACACCCCGCTACGGGATGTGTGGGCTTTGAAAGGATTATAACTAGGATCCACTTGTAATGTTGGTGCAGCAATAGGCACAGCCCCTATTGGAATAGTAGGGATATCTAATTGGGTAGTAGTGCTAAAATCCAAGGACGGAGCCACATTGAACTTACCTAACGCCTCCTTGGTTGCTGCCAATAATATTTGGAAAATTGCTTGCTCGTCAGCAAACTTGATTTCAGTCTTAGTGGGGTGGATATTCACATCAATTGCATCGGGATGAATATCAAAATACAAAAAATACGAAGGCGAATGTTCAGGAAGCAGTAGTCCTGAATACGCCGTCATAATCGCTTTATGAAAATAAGCATGACGCATATATCGTCCATTGACGAACATATATTGTTGGCTATTCTTGCCTACAGTCTCTGGTTTACCAATAAAGCCAGAAATATTGACTAATTCAGTCCGCGTAGATACATCTACCAAATGACTAGTATAAGGTTTGGATGAATGTCCAAAAACAGCCTCAATGCGTTGCTTTTGGGTACTAGGAGTTAATTCCGACAAAATCTCATCATTGCTAACAAATGTGAACTGCACTTGCGGATTAACAAGTGTTATACGATGATATTCTGTGAGTAGGTTGCGCAATTCTGTTTGATCTGTCTTCAAGAATTTGCGTCTCGCAGGAACGTTATAAAAAATATTCTTCACTCGAATATTCGTTCCCACAGGACATTGCACCATTTCTTGTGCTAGTACTTGTGACCCTGCAATCTCAACACGCGTACCCACTTCATCTTCACTACGGCGTGTTTGCAATTCTACCTGTGCAATGGCGCATATACTAGCAAGAGCTTCCCCTCGAAAGCCCATCGTTCGTAATTGAAATAAATCAGAAGCCTGGGAAATTTTAGAAGTAGCATGACGCTCAAAAGCCATACGTGCATCCGTTGGGCTCATTCCTTTGCCGTTATCAATCACCTGTAATAGTGTCCTGCCGCCGTCACGAACGAGCACGCGAATATGCGTCGCTCCTGCGTCCAATGAGTTTTCTACCAACTCTTTCAGACACGATGCGGGACGTTGAATCACCTCGCCAGCTGCAATCTGGTTGGCGACACTATCGGGCAATAGGTGAATGATATCGGTCATAGGAAATAATAGAATACTACTAATAGCAATCCCAGCAGAGCAATCCAAAATGCGAGTTTAGATTTGCGTTTAGTTTGGTCTTTGCGGTAATAGGTGTTAGCTTCGTGCGCTTCACGAAACGAACCACGATGAAGACGCGCAAGTTTATCCTTGCGCGCCTCCTTTTCTTTAT
>CALCGX010000053.1 GCA_937901225.1 uncultured Bacteroidales bacterium
GTTCGCCCTGTACCGTATGCGATTTATCCTATTTATGTTGCGGACAAAATGATAGGATGTCACTCATAAAGCTTTGCACTCCAGCAGGCTCAGATGAATCTTATTTCTTCAAAGAAGACTGGGATGCGGTAAAAGAAGTAATTTACGAATACACCCATTTGAGTATTGACCAAGTGGATGAAGTATAAACCTAATAAAATCAACAAATTATGTTTAAAGTAGAAATTATCGGCAACATCGCCGCCGATGCAGAAAAGAAAGATGCTAATGGCTCTCAGTTCGTAACATTCCGCGTAGCGGATAGTTCCAAGTACAAAAAATCGTCAGGCGAAGAAGTGGAAACACTCAACTGGATTGATGTCACGTTGTCAAACGCTGACTCCAAAGTAGTGCCCTATCTCAAACGTGGCGTCAAGGTGTTTGTGCGTGGTAACGGTAGCTTGCGCGTTTATTCCTCGAAAAAGGATAGATGCATGAAAGCAGGTCTCCAAGTCAATGCCATTGAGATTGAATTGTGCGGCGGCAATAACGATGCTGTGGCGCGTGAGGTTATTGATCCTGTAGATGGAACCATACACCAAACAACAAAGTTCTATTGGTGCGATATCCCGACAAAGGGGATGAAACGAGATGATACGAAAGAAATCCTCGATGCACGCGGCGGTCAATATCTCATGGACTATCGGGGATTCATCGCGCCACTGGCACAGCAACCCGATGCGGAAGAAGCCGAAGAACAAACCGAAAGTCAGGCACAATGAACAATAACGATTCTGAATTTACAAACCTGACTCGGGCACAGGTCGAGGCACTCATGGAGTGCTTCGACTTTCTTCGTAATGGATATAAGCCACTCTATGATTATAAAACAAGGGACGTGTGGATAATTAGACTTATCCACCAAAGCAATTCATCTAGAATAACGGTCACTATTTATTCTAACTCATATACCATTTCTAGGAATGGTATTGTGCGAAAACAACGTGACCTTTTTTCTGATGTTGACCGTTATCGCCTTGTGGTTCATTCTGATGGTATCATCGAGGTTTTTGCATGCGAAACAGGTGGAGATAAAAAGTTAGTTTCAGGTTAGTTATTAGTTCATCATGGAACGCGACCTAAAGAAAACTAGATGTGTAAACATCGACTGGCTTGAAGTCTATGTCCTAGAACCAAACGACCGCTACCCAATGAATGCCGAATACTACAGGCGTCAAGGCTACTACGTCAAAGAAAGAGAATACGGAACTAGAATCTACAATGAAATGTTCACGATACAAGATGAGTTGTCGAATGACCTGATAGAGATACGAAGAAATCCAAAGTCAGGCTCTTCTAACTTCAATGGATTGTGCGATCAAAGTTCACACATACGTCTACCTAACTGGATGCTCTATCAGGGCAACCCAGTGCAGTATTTGCGTGACTTCCTGTTGAAGCATGACTACATCTTCAAACGTATCTTTCGCATTGATATCTGCTACGACTTCGAGTTTTTCGACTCGGGTGATAGACCAGATAGATTCATTCGTCGGTATCTCGAGCGCAAATATCGGAAGATAAACCAATGTGACATAACGGCTCGCGGCTTTGATGCTTGGGAAGAATGCGATTATAATTCACTCTCATGGGGTTCACCCTCATCCATGGTTAGTACAAAACTCTACAACAAAACGAAGGAGTTAAGACAAGCAAAGAATGACAAACCTTGGATCAAGACTGCTTGGATGCTTGACGGTCTGATAGACAATCCTTGCAGTATGACAAAACGCGACACGAACGGAGAATTATATCACCCCGATATCTGGAGAGTTGAATTCAGCATGAAGTCCGAAGCGGATGGATGGTGCGTCATAGAGATGCAGAACGGAAAGAAAGTCAAGAAACAGGCCATACCGCACCGATTGGAACAATTCGATGCAAAGGATAAGATTTGGAAACGCTTTCAGGATCTAGCCTATCACTACTTCCACTTCAAGCACAAGGAGTATGTAGGCGCACAGAACGGTTTGGCTTATGAAGCACTGGTTTCGGTTAATTCTGATGTCGAAAGGCGTCCGAAAAGAAAGGATAGATGTCGAGATAAAGTGCTTTTCTACTGGGACAAAGGCCACGAATTTACACAGCTGACTAGTGCCCCGGGTAAGTCCAAACCCAGGAACACTGACGATATACTACGGCGTAGGCTCCAGCAGTATAAGCTAGAACACCCTGAGCCGAAAATCCGCGACGCGTGCGACCTGTTGCTAAAGAACATTGAGCGTCTGGACTCGCTTCGCTTCGTACCTCTTGGCGATGATAAAGAGCGTATCGCTTGGCAGAAAGCCATAGCCTTGAAAATTGGTGGCGATACGCGTGAGGTCATTGAACTTATGGCAGAAATCAAGGCTCTGCTAATCGATAACTTATTGCTGTAATCATGAAACCAAAAAAGAAATGCAAACAATGCAATCACCTGTCAAAACTGGTAGTGGATGGATTTGCCATCTGCAAACTCAAACACGTGGACGTCTGGATAGAGTCACAGGCATGCAGCGAAATCGACGATACACTGGTATTCTGACGGGTATTACCGATGTCAATTACGGCGGTACAGTAGAACCGCCGTGCGATTTCCTTTGGCCTATGCTTGGATTCCCTTTAAATAAAGGACATCCGAGAGCCCAACGCACACGGGATGCGCGGGCACGGGCGTGCGCCCGCCTGTGCGGGTAAAAATACCCCTATCGGCATTCTTCAAAAATCACCCCAATATTAACAAAAAACGTGAAACAATTATGAAACATCAAGGAACTCAACTCATTTCCACACGGTTAGACCGTGAAACATTGGAGAAAATCGACAAAATGGCAGATCACCATTTCTATTGGAAGCGATCGACCATCATCAATGCGATACTGGAGGCGGTATTTCGTGACTTCACCCCAGGCGCACGCTATGACATGGTACGGAGTGGTATGTACCTGAACTATGAACGCGACGCGACGTACAAAATCACCGAAAATCCGATATCGGAGAAAGGGCAGAAAAATGGCTAAAGTGACCGTGCTCGATGATGTTATACAATGCATCGAAACCCAGCTGACGAATGGCGATTACACAATTGATAATTTGCTTGGCCGTGAGCGGGCTATTTGGTGCGTGTTGGCAATTTATCAGACCAACGATGTAACACGCGGCTACGGGCAAGATTGGCGCGTGTACGTCAACGAAAACGATATCCAACGAGAGGTGAAAGTGAGTGTGATTTCGTCACCGAATCGGATATCGGTCATTCTCGACAATCAGATGTCCTATTATCAGGACAACTACGACGTGTGCGGCTATGAGGATCTAGAGGAAGATATAACGTCCATCTTAACCATGATGCAAGCCGCGTTTGATAGGATTGAGAGTCGCCCCTGAACTTGATGATGGATATCCCCCCCC
>CALCGX010000054.1 GCA_937901225.1 uncultured Bacteroidales bacterium
CAAGCAAGTGCGAAAGGGTACATTAAAATTTACGAATGCTAAGGAGGAATCGTCATGGCAAAGAAAACTAAAGAAGCACGTGTCCAAGTAATCTTGGAGTGCACCGAGCACAAGGCCAGCGGTATGCCAGGAACTTCGCGCTACATCACCACGAAGAACCGCAAAAACACTCCTGATCGTTTGGAGTTGAAGAAGTACAATCCGATCCTCAAGAAGTACACAGTACACAAGGAGATCAAGTAATTAACCCCTAAATTAAGAAAGGCTTAGAACTATGGCAAAGAAAGCGGTCGCTACATTGCACACTGGTAACGCAGGTCGTAACCACACTAAGTGCATCAAGATGGTGAAGAGCCCTAAAACGGGTGCTTACATCTTCCAAGAGGAAATCGTTGAGAACGAGAAAGTTGCAGCTTACTTCAAGTAAGAACGAGCAATAAGAGAAAGACAACGCCTACAGTAATGTGGGCGTTGTTTTTTTTTGTTTACGGTGATTTCTTTTGGGAACAAAAATACGCTTCGCAAGCGAGCTACAAAAATAAATAAAAATCACAGGAATTGTATTGAAAGACAACGTAGACAATTATAATAGACAATTAAGACAATTGCATTATGTAAAAAAATGGATTGTTCACTACCAAAATTAAAAACAATTAGTGTCAATTGCAATGTCAATTCATGTCAATTCGAGGTGAAGTTTTGTTTTTGGCTCATAAGAATGCAACACGTTGCATTGGTGACCCAAAACAAAATGGATTCTCTATTAAACAAAAATACGCTTCGCTATAAAAATATATAAAAATCGGGGGTGATTATTTTAAGACAATGATTGTCAATTATCGTGTCAATTATTGTCAATTCGAGGTGAAGTTTTGTTTTTGGGTCATAAGAATGCAACATGTTGCATTAGTGACCCAAAACAAAATGGATTCTCTATTAAACAAAAATACGGCACACTGTGCCTACAAAAATAAGAAAAATCAAGGGATATATTTTAAAGACAATTATTGTCAATTGCAATGTCAATTTATGTCAATTCGAGGTGAAGTTTTGTTTTTGGGTCATAAGAATGCAGCACGCTGCATTGGTGACCCAAAACAAAATTTAGTGAACAGTGGAGGGTGGATATAATAGGGTGGAGTTGTGCTCCTTGCCCTTTGGACAGAAATCTTATGAATCTCATTATCATCGCTTGTTCCTAGGCACTCCGTAATGAATTGCCACCGCTCCTTCGCGCGCTCGTCGCTGAATCTTAAATAAGAATAGTAGGACGGATTGCTCTAACAGCTTGAATGGGGTAATGCAAGAGGGAAAAAAGTGAAAATTGTGTAGTATTAGACTAAAATGCTTGCATATATGCTTTTTTTTTGCTACCTTTGCAGAGTATTTGTGGATTGATATGGGTGGAAGTCGTTAATAAGTTATTGCAAAACACTATGTTAGGAATTATTATTAACCCTAAATCAGGTAAGAAGGCGTTTCGTATGCAACGCCTATACCTATGGAAACTGCTGAAAGCAAGACGTCAGCCATTTATATATCGAGTGACAAAATATGCTAACCACGCGATAGAACTCGCGCGCGAGCTGGTGGAGGAGAAGGGTTGTACGCAAATCTTAGTATTAGGCGGTGATGGAACGCTTAGCGAGGTGATCAACGGTATTATGCGTGCGGAGCTCACGCCTGAGCAACGCGCGAAGATACAGTTTGGACTGATGCCACGCGGTACGGGCAATGATTTTGCACGCCACTGGGGATTGAACAAAGACTTTAAGCGTTCGCTGGATATATTCTTTAAAGGACATAGCAAGCCAATTGATGTGGGCTGCGTGACCTACTGGCGCAACAATATAGAGCATCATCGCTATTTTATCAATTCGTTGGGATTTGGCATTGAGCCGATGTGCTGTAGATATGCTGAGAAATTGAAGTATTATATTGGTAGTCACCATGTTAACTATTTCTTTGCACTCATATGGTCGCTGACGAAATATAAGAATCCACACTTGCGATTGGATGTGGATGGCAAGACGGTGGTGGAGGGAAAGATGTTTGTCACCAGTATTGCGAATGGTTCGTATGTGGGTGGCGGTATGAAACTGAATCCCGATGCAGATCCATGTGACGGCGTGCTGCATGCGATGTTCTTAACACCACCTTCGTTCAAAGAGATTTGTCAAGCCGTGCCTCGCTTGTTTGACGGGCGTTTGCATGAGTTGCCATTTATCCATCCAATAGTGTCGGATAACATACTGATGCACACGAAGAAGCACCAGTCGTTTGAGGCCGATGGCATTGTGATGGACGTGAGTGGTCCATGCCAGGTGACCTGCATGAAAGGGGCGTTGCAGATGATAGTTCCGAGTCAGCATTGCTGACAGGACGCTGCGCTGTAGGACGGCTTCGCCTGTAGATCGCTACGCTGTAGATGGTAGTGATTAGAGGCTGGCGGCGAAGGATTCTGCTTCGGAGAGTTGGGCGATCTTGCCTACATCCATCATACGGTAATTCTCGGGGATAAAAGCCCTGAGAATTTCTTTTTCTGCAATACTGAGGTAGAGGTCAATGAGCGAGAACTTATCGCCTTTCTCAGCAACTACCTTATCCATCACATCAAAGATACGCGGATTGAGCACCTGCATGCCGGAGAAGGCGAGGGGGGATAGATCGCTGCGCTGTAGTTGGTAGGTCGGCTTCGCCTGTAGGTCGGCTTCGCCTGTAGGTGGTAGAATGTTGAGTGAGGATACTAAAGAGGCGGGGCGGACTTCGCCAGTGGCGATGTTGGTCCAACCACAGAGGCGATTGGTCTCGTCGAAGAGTAAATAGCGCTGCGTATCACGTGGGCTGACTACGACTACGCCTATCTCCTCGGGATTATACGCCTGGAGCAGGGTAGGGAGGTCGATGTTGGAGAGGATGTCAACGTTGCAGATGAGGATGGGCGATGAGGCGATAAGGCTATTAGGCGATGAGGTTAGTAATTCTTTGGCCTTGCGTAGGCCGCCACCCGTTTCGAGCAGCATATCGCGCTCGTCGCTTACGGCGATACGACAACCGAAGTTGTCGTTATCGCGTAAGTAGTTGATAATCATATCGGGAAAATGGTGGACATTCACCACAATGTCGGTGATACCTGCCGCCTTGAGGCGCTCGATCTGCCACTGGAGTAGGGTCTTGCCTGCGAGTGGCACAAGTGCCTTAGGCAGGGTGTCGGTCAGCGGTTTGAGGCGTGTGCCCAAGCCCGCGGCGAAGATCATGGCTCTCATGCTGGCTCTTCTGTGGTAGGTTGATCGTCTTCCTCAACGATGCTATCGCGTTTGAGGTCCTCGTAGAAAGCACTACGTGCTGCTTGCTGATATGGCTCAACGAATAATATACCAAGACCTAAGGTGAAGATGCTGAGTATGATCCAACCGATGAAGGTAAGGTCGAGCACAAAGAGCTCCCACTTGTGTCCGCGCATCATTTCGCGACTGATCTTCATCGCTTCGCGTACAGAGAGCTCTGGATAGTCGTAGAGCAGGTAAGGAACCATGCAGTAGGCGTATGCCAAGATGATGGCGCCGATACCAAGGGTAACGATACCAATCAAAAGGGTGAGAATCATGATTAATAATCCTGCCAAGAAGAAGCGACCGAACTGCTTGCTGACGATTTGCCATGTAGCATTCCACCAATTCTCGTCTTCGCTGCGCAGGGCACGAAGTAGCACGTTGTAGAAGGCATACTGGATAGGCAGGATGAGCAGCGTAGCCAATGACGACATATTGGTAAAGGCTGCGAACTCAGGGTGGAGTGTGCCTAATGCTGAAGGGGCACTAAGGAGCAATGCTAAACCAAGAAGCACTGCTTGGATGATAGCAGCCTCGCCCCAACGGTTTTGGAGCACCTCGCGCGCTTGTGCGCGGTATTGAGAAGGAGTTTTCATAATGATAATGAGTTTGTGAGTTTGTATTTTGCTTGCAAAGTTACGGATTTTTTGGGAGATATGCAAGAATTATGTATTTTTTTTCAAAAATATTTGGTTATGTCAAAAAAAAGCAGTACCTTTGCACCCGCTTTTGAAAAAGAGCACGTCTTCCTAGCTCAGTTGGTAGAGCAACTGACTCTTAATCAGTGGGTCCAGGGTTCGAGTCCCTGGGAGGACACAAAAGACATCCGATAGGGTGTCTTTTTTTTTGTGTATTTTAGGAAATGTATAAAAATCTTTGATTTTTCTTGCGTATATTCGTTTTTTTTACTACCTTTGTAGCCTATTTTACATTGGATAACTATGGCACAATCATTAAGTCTATTATTTTTTGAAGCAACGGGTAAGAAAGCAGGTGAACAAACAGCGTTGACAGCTTCGGGTAGCAATCGCAGATATTACCGCATAGAGAGTGAAGATAAAACCACTTCGCTCATTGGGGTGCAGGGTACTTCGAAGGATGAGAATCATGCGTTTCTCTATATGGCAGAGCATTTTATGAAGAAAGGGCTGAATGTGCCTAAGGTGCTGGCGGTGAGCGATGATGAGATGAACTATGTACAGCAAGATTTGGGCAATGTGCTGCTGTTTGACTATATCGCAGAGGGTAGAAAGACGGGTGTGTTCAGCGCGAAAGAGAAGGATATGTTGCGCGAGACGATGCGTGCGTTGGCGCGTTTCCAAGTGACTGGTGCAGAGGAGTTTGACTTTAAACAATGTTATCCACAGCCTGAGTTTAACTTGCGTTCTATCTTGTGGGATTTGAACTACTTTAAGTATTGCTTCTTGAAGGCAACCGGCTTGGAGTTTCAGGAAGATAAATTGGAGAACGAGTTTGAGCGTTTGGCATATATCCTATTGCAAAACAGGATGAATGCGTTTATGTACCGCGATTTCCAATCGCGTAATGTGATGGTGGTGGAGAAAGTGGTGGAGAGTTCAGACGGTTCAGAAATTCGGGAAGTGGTGCCATACTTTATTGATTTCCAAGGGGGAAGAAAAGGTCCGGTGTTCTATGATGTGGCATCGTTCCTCTGGCAAGCTAAGGCGAACTTCCATCCTGACCTGCGCGAAGAATTGGTGGAGGTATATCTTGAAGAATTGCAGAAGTATATGCCTGTAGATAAAGAGGTGTTCTATGAAACACTGAAGCACTTTGTGCTGTTCCGCACGATGCAAGTGCTTGGTGCATACGGCTTTAGAGGGTACTTCGAGAAGAAACCCCACTTCTTGCAATCCATTCCATTTGCGATAGATAACTTGCGTCATCTGCTGAAGCATGCGAGCGAGGATTATCCATACTTGATTGAGGTGCTGCAAAAGATGACGGAGATGAAGCAGTTTAAGGACGTGGGTGTGCGTAAGCCATTGGTAGTGAGGGTGATGAGTTTCTCGTATAAGAAAGGTATTCCTGCTGACCCTTCGGGCAATGGTGGTGGATTTGTGTTTGACTGCCGTGCGGTGAACAACCCTGGTAAGTACGAGCGTTATACCCACTTTACGGGTATGGACGAGCCTGTGATACAGTTCTTGGAGGAGGACGGCGAGATGCAGCCATTCTTGGAGCAAGCGTATCAGTTGGTGGATTTCTCGGTGAAACGCTATATGGATCGTGGTTTCCAGAACTTGATGGTGTCGTTTGGCTGTACAGGCGGACAGCACCGTTCGGTGTATTCGGCGGAGAAGATGGCGCAGCATATCAATGAGAAGTTTGGCGTGGAGGTGCAATTGATTCACCGCGAGCAGAATATGGAGCGCACGCTTAATGCGAAGGATTAGTGTTGTTTAGTGAACGCTGCGCTGCTGTTTAGTGTTTAGAGCATGATGGTATTTGCGATATTATTTTCGGTATTGACGACGTTGTCGGATGGTATGTTTCATACGCGGTATGAGACAGAGGTGGATACGTGTGCTGAGGCATGCAATGTGGTGATTGATTCGATGATATACTACTTGCAGACCGATCCGGAGATGCTATCGGAGCAGTTTTTTGCGGGTTTGGGTAAGCAAAAGGATGCCAAGAAAAATGCGTTTTACTTGATTTGGAAGGAGTCGGAGTATGTGCCTGAGAAGCAGTATAGTAAACTGGTGCTGGATGTGCTGGTGAATGAAAAGCCGTTTCTCAAGGATGTGGTGATAGAGAGTCAAGTGACGGATTCGATGCAGGGAGCGCAGCGCGATATACGCGTGGATATTCACTATGCGGGTACGCTGATTAAAGAGGCATATGGAACGTTTCATGTGTTACCAACGGGCGCGAAGAGTGCGAAGATAGGTATGGATGTGCATGTGAAGTTCGGTTGGTTCTTCCGCATATTCATTTCACGCAAGGTGTATAGTGAGACCATTGATTGGCGATTGGTGCGATTTGTGGAGAACTTGAAATTGCGTTCGGAGGGAATCGTGGCAGATGATGCGTATTGGGAAACTGCTGCGGGGCAGCGGTAGGTTATAGGACGCCGCAAGCGGCTATAGATGATAGGTTATAGGCAAGAATTATGGATATATTAGAACGAATAGATGGATTGGAGGCGAAGTTTCACGAGGTGAGCTTGCTGATTACTGACCCTTCGGTGATAGCCGATCAGGCGCGCTATGTGCGATTGAATCGTGAGTATCGTGACTTGGAGCGCGTATTGGAGTCGGCAGAGAAGTACAAGAAAGCTGTGAATAACTTGGCAGAAGCCAAAGAGTTATTCTACAACGAGTCAGACCCTGACTTGCGTGAGATGGCACGTGCGGAGATTGATGAGTTGGAACCACAGATTCCTGCTTTAGAAGAGGAAGTGAAGCTGATGCTACTGCCTCAAGACCCAGAGGATGGCAAAAATGTGGTGATGGAGATTCGTGCAGGAACGGGTGGTGATGAGGCAAGTATATTTGCGGGCGACTTGTTCCGTATGTACAGCAAATACTTTGAGACACACGGTATGAAGATGACGGTGAGTAGTTTCTCTGAAGGTGCTGTGGGGGGCTACAAAGAGATTATCTTCAATGTGTCGGGCGAGAATGTGTATGGCACATTGAAATACGAATCGGGCGTGCACCGCGTGCAACGCGTGCCTGTGACCGAGACTCAAGGTCGTGTGCATACATCGGCTGCGACGGTGGCGGTGTTGCCAGAGGCGGACGAGTTTGAGGTGCATATCAACGAAGGCGAGATTAAATGGGAGACCTTCCGAAGCGGCGGTGCTGGTGGTCAGAACGTGAACAAGGTGGAGTCGGGTGTGCGCTTGCGCTATAACTGGAAGAATCCTAATACGGGCGAGGTGCAAGAGATATTGATTGAGTGTACTGAGACCCGCGATCAGCCCAAGAATAAGGAGCGTGCCTTGTCGCGTTTGCGTACGCAGATCTATGACAAAGAGCATCAGAAGTATATCGACGATATTGCTGCTCGTCGCAAGACGATGGTTAGTACGGGTGACCGTTCGGCAAAGATTCGCACCTACAACTACCCTCAAGGACGTATTACGGATCACCGTATCGGTTATACGATCTACAACCTGACTGCCTTTATGGACGGCGAGATACAGGGTGTGATTGATGCGCTGCAAGTGGCGGAGAATGCAGAACGTATGAAAGAAAGCGAACTATAGTAGATTCGCCACTGCTCCGCCACGGAAGTGAAAGGAATAGTGCGTGTATTGTGCGTCTATTGTCCGTGTATTGTGCGTGAATAGTGCGTAATTGACAAGGAAAATATAAAGGAAAAACGACCATGTATTTGTTTTACACTCCAGATATAGAGACCAGTCATTTCCTCAGCGAGGAGGAGTCGGCGCACTGCGTGCGTGTGCTGCGCTATGACCGTGGTGATGAGATCTTGCTGACCGATGGGCGCGGTACGACCTACCATGCGCGTATCACGAATCCTCATCCAAGACATTGCGAGTTTGAGGTGTTGAGCCAAGAGAAGCAAGAGAAGACGCACAATATCTACTTGCATGTGGCGATAGCGCCGACGAAGAATATCGAGCGACTGGAGTGGATGGTGGAGAAATGTACTGAGATCGGTGTGGATGAGATCACGCCGCTGTTGTGTCGTTTCTCAGAGAGAAAGAACTTGCGCAATGACCGATTGGAGAAGATTATCCTGTCGGCTGCTAAACAGTCGTTGACGCCTTATCTGCCCAAGTTGAATCCGCTGACGGATTTTGGGATGCTGATGAAGCAATATGGCGAAAATCAGAATATGGACAAATTTATTGCGCATTGCTATAAGGATGAGAAGCGTGAGCTGAAAGATGCGTTGCGAAAGGGTAGGGATGTGCTGATTTTGATTGGTCCAGAAGGCGATTTCTCGGAGCAAGAAGTGGAGACGGCTATCGCCAACGGATTTGTACCTGTGGGGTTGGGACGATCAAGATTGCGTACGGAAACAGCAGGCGTGGTGGCATGCCATACGGCGGTGCTGTTGAATGAAGATTAGGTCGCTGCGCTTATAGATCGGCACTGTGTGCCTGTAGATGGTAGATCGCCCTGTGGGCTGTAGTTAAGAGATGTTAGAGCAATTGATACATATTGACACGGAGATATTGTTGGCTATCAATGGTTGGCATGCGCCATGGGCGGATACGTTGATGTGGATTATTTCGGCGAAAGCAACATGGATACCGCTGTATTTGCTACTGATTGGCTTGTTGGTATGGCGTTACCGCAAACCTGCAATGACGAGCGTGAAGTGGTTGCAACGAGTGCCTGCTTGTGTGGTGATGATTGTGGTGATAGGATTGGCAGTAGGTGCTGCGGATTTTATTGCTTCGGTGATATTGAAGGAGCTTGTGGCTCGCCCGCGCCCTACACGCGTACCTGAATTAGAAGGAGTATTGCATTTGGTAAATGGGTATAAGAGTGGGCGATATGGGTTTGTGAGTAGTCACGCAGCGAATACGATGGCGGTAGCATTGCTCTTCTCGTTGATTTGGCGCAACAAAATAGCCACCGTGGGCTTGATGCTTTGGGTGGCGGCGAATTGCTATAGCAGAATGTATCTCGGGGTGCATTATCCCACAGATATATTGGGAGGACTTATTGTTGGTGCCCTGGTGGCGGTGGTGGTGTATGCGATGCTTGTTCGCTATCGTTTGGTGGAGAAGTAGAATCAGTAGGAGTGACTGTGAAACGATTATAGTGAGGTTTAGGACGGTGAGGTGTGTGATTAACCTGCTGATTCATAAACTGCTGGTATTGCTCTGGAGTAAGGATATGTTGTAGCTCAGCATTGGCTTCCATCATGTATTGCATGGCCTCAGCACGGGTGTTGCTGATAGTTCGTTTGAGCGCAAACTTGAGGTGCATACGGTAAAGGGTGTCACGCACGAGACTATCTTGAATGTCCAACTCGCGCACCATCATTTCGGTTTGCTTGCGGGCAATATCCTCTGGAGTACGCTGCGGATGGTGCTGTGCATACGAGGAGGCTACAGGAGTAACCAAAGCAAATAAAACGATATATAACAGATTTTTCATACGTAAAATTGCGTACAAAAACTGTGCCATAGTGTTTAGAGTTTAGAGTTTAGTGTTTAGTGTTTAGTGTTTAGTGTTTAGAGAAGAGGTATGGATCAATCAGAGTGGAAAATAGCCAAACGATTATATTTCTCTGAGGAGGGTAAGGCGCGTACATCGCGTCCGGCTGTGCGTGTGGCGCTGGGGGGTATATTGATAGGTGTGATGGTGATGATTGTGGCGATATGCGTGGTGGTGGGATTCAAGCAAGAGATTCAACGCAAGGTGGCGGGCTTTGGTAGTCATATCCAAGTGGTGAATTTTGATAATAATGCGACCTACGAACTGCAACCTGTGGAAGTGTCGGATTCGTTGCTGCAGAAACTGCGTGGATTGCCATCTGTGAAACAAGTATCTACTTTTGCTTCCAAACCAGGTATCTTGAAAACTGATAGTGCGTTTCAAGGGATCATTTTCAAGGGTACGGATTATTGGGATTATTTTGCAGAAAACTTAGTATGCGGTTCGTTGCCAGAGGAGAAGAACGAGGTGATTATTTCTACCGTATTAGCTAATCAATTGCATTTGGCTGTGGGTGATGCGATATTGTGCTATTTTGTGCAAGAGGACTTGCGCGTGCGTAAGTTATACGTATCGGGACTTTACAACACATGCATGAGCGAGATGGATCGGTTGTTTGTGTTGGGCGATATAGATTTGGTGCGCCAGTTGAATCATTGGCGAGCGTCGCAAGCGTCTGGTATAGAGGTGCTTGTGGATGATTTGAGACATTTGCAGGAGGCAGCCGATGGCGTGTATTTTGCCACAGCTAATCGATTGGATGAGGCGGGTAATGCGTTTTACACGCAGACCTTGGAGCAGTTGAATCCGCAGATATTTGGTTGGCTGGATCTGCTGGATATGAATGTGGTGATTATTATCGTGTTGATGCTGTGTGTGTCGGGATTTAGTATTATTACAGGATTGATAATCTTGATTTTAGAGAGTATTACTTTGATCGGTACGCTGAAGGCATTGGGCGCTCATAATCGGTTTGTACGTCGGATTTTTATCTATGAAGCGATCTTGTTGGTGGGCAAGGGTATGCTGTGGGGCAATGTGTTGGGATTGGGATTGGTAGCCTTGCAATACTTTACACAGGTGATTCCATTGGATGCATCCATATATTACGTAAGTTATGTGCCTATGGCATTCCCGTGGGGATGGTTGGTGGCGCTGAATATAGGTGTGCTGCTGGTGGCTTGGGTGATTATGTTGGTACCATCGGCAATCGTGTCGCAGATTAGTCCTGCGAAGGTGATGCATTTTGAGTAGAGAAACTAGCTATTAGACCACTTCGCTGTTAGATGTTAGAATGTGCTAAAACGCTGTTAGGAGTTAGATTATGAAATTATATACATCGGTAGAAATTGCGCCTTGTGCAAGGAAGATAGGATATGGAGACAAGATTTTGCTGCTTGGCTCTTGCTTTGCTGATAATATAGGTGCGAAGTTTGCGGAACACTATTTTCAGACGACTATCAATCCGTTGGGTACCTTGTATAATCCAGCTTCGATTGCTTTATCCATTACCGATTCTCGACATCCGATTCCAGATTCCCGACTTATCTATCACAACGGGCTATGGCACTCCATGATGCATCATGGAACCTTCTCGGGGAAGGATAAGGCGGCAGTGCAGGCTCGTTGTCTGGATGGTTACGAACGATTGCAACGCGCTCTGAAGGAGGCAACAACGGTGGTTGTCACGTTCGGTACGGCTTGGGTGTATGAGATGGATGGTCAGGTAGTGGCTAACTGTCATAAGCTGCCAGCTAATCGCTTTACACGTAGGTGCTTGACGGTGGACGAAATCGTGGAGATGTGGCAGCCGATTGTGGCAAGTATGCCTGATAAGCATTGGATTTTCACGGTCAGCCCCATACGCCATGTGAAGGATGGATTGCATGCCAATCAAGTGAGCAAAGCCATCCTCTTGCAAGCGGTGGATGAATTGGGGCAGTCGTATTTCCCTTCGTATGAGATTATGATGGATGAATTGCGTGACTATCGCTTCTATGCGGAGGATATGGTGCACCCATCTCAGGTGGCGGTGGAGTATATTTGGCAACGGTTTGTGGAAACATATATGACGGAAGATACGCGAGGCGAGATGCGAACATTGCACCAACTATGGCAGGACTGTCATCATCGCTTTTTGCATCCTGATTCGGAAGAAGCAGAGCGTTTTAGATTGCATGTGGAGAGGCAAATGGTTGCATTGAAAGAGCGTTATCCATGGATTATAGGATAACTGCAAACGTTCGCAACTGAAAAAATGGCATAATAGAAGGTAAACCGAAGGTTGTTCTCAATAAATTGAGTAACTTTGCAGAAAATTTAATATTTCACATGAAAAAGTTTTTATGTCTTGCATTAATTTTGGTTAGTAGCCTTACAACTATGGCTGCTACTTTGTTTCCAAGTCGCACTGATTTTCGTGATGAATCAATCTATTTTGTGATGACTACCCGTTTCTATGACGGTGATGCATCTAACAACACACACTGCTGGGACGGTAACAACCCTGGTGACCCAGCTTGGCGTGGTGACTTCAAAGGTTTGATCGAGAAACTTGATTACATCAAGGCACTTGGCTTTACTGCTGTGTGGATTACTCCTATCGTGGAAAACGCTTCTGGTTATGACTACCATGGTTACCATGCACATGATTTCTCTAAAGTAGATCGTCGCTACGAGTCTGAAGATGTGAAATTTCAGGATCTCATCGACGCTGCGCACGCAAAAGGTATGAAGATTATCCTCGACATCGTGCTCAACCATACGGGTAACTTCGGAGAGGCCAATCTGTGCAAACTCTTTAATCGTGATTGGACCAAAGACCAGAGTTCTATTGACGAGTGTATGATTCCTATCACCCAAAAAGATGGTGGTAAATTGCCAGACAACTACCTCCAACTTCCTGGTGGACAACAACACGATGCGCGTCTTACACACATGAAGAATACTCAGGGTAAGAATAATGATACCCACAACTATTGGCACCATGTTGCCAACGAGTGGAACTGGGATGACTATTCTCGTTGGTACGGACAGATCGCGGGTGACTGTGTGGATTTGAATACTGAGAACCCTGCTGTATCTAACTACCTCGTGAAATGTTATGGTGAGTTTATTAAGATGGGTGTGGATGGCTTCCGTATTGATACGGGTGGACACATCTCTCGTTTGACTTTCAACAAATCTTTCATTCCTCAGTTTGAGGCACTTGCTGAGCAATACAAGGCGAAGCGTAATGGTGGTGATTTCTTTATGTATGCCGAAGTTTGCGCACGCGAGCGCAATGTCGTTTATCGTAACCACGAGAACTGCTCACCATTCTACTATACATGGAAAGAAAGCAAGAATTACGCATGGGATACAAGCGAGACATCTTGGGATAATCTCGTTATCTTAGAGGGTCAAAAAGGTAATCACACCAATATCCAATCTACTGACCAGCAAGGTAAAGATGACAATGATGATTCTTCATTGCCAAACTCTAATAATGCATTCCTTAACGGGAACAACTACCACACACCTGATTACAGCAAGTATTCACAATTGAGTGTGATTGACTTCCCTATGCACTGGAACTTCCGTACTGCTGCTGAGGCATTTGGTGTGAAGTATGGTGATAAATACTACAACGATGCGACATGGAATGTTACCTACGTAGATTCTCACGATTACGCTCCTGATGGTGCTCCAGAGAAAACTCGTTTCAATCAAGACCAATCGACTTGGGCTGAGAATCTGGCACTGATGTTTACCTTCCGCGGTATTCCTTGTGTTTACTATGGTTCTGAGATTGAATTCAAGAAAGGTTGTGTCATTGATAACGGACCAAACACTTCGCTCATCAATACAGGTCGTGCATACTTTGGTGGTTATATCAAGGGTGATATCAATGTGACTGACTTTGCACAATATACAGCTACAGGTAATGCGAATGCTACTCTCAACCATCCTCTCGCAAAGCATATTCAACGCCTCAACCGTATTCGTCAAGCCGTTCCCGCTTTGCGTAAAGGTCAATATTCTACCGATGGTTGCTCTGGTTCGTTTGCTTTCAAACGTCGTTATACTGATGCTACTACCGACTCTTATGCGTTGGTAACTATCTCTGGTGGTGCTACTTTTAGCAATGTCTTGAATGGTACATATACAGATTGCGTAACAGGTGAGGTAATCAATGTAACTAATGGTACATTGAAAGCAAATTGCTCAGGCAAGGGTAATATGCGCGTGTATGTGTTGGATACCGATAAGACCAAAGCGCCGGGTAAGATAGGCGAAGATGGTAAATATCTCTATAAGTCTTCTTCTGTAGGCGGTAGTACTCCTAATTGGGATGGCACACAAGAGGAGTTGACAAATGACCCAACTGCTCCAGAGGAGCCTGAAGAGGCAATCGAACCATGCTTGACAAGTACTAATCAGCGTACTGTATTCTTTACCAAATCATCGGATTTCGGCAAGAAGATCAATTGCTATATTTGGAACTCAAATGGAACAGTAACCAATGGCTGGCCTGGCACTACTGCTACCTCTTTGGGTAATGGCAAGTATCGTTTTGATATTCCTACAAGCGCAGCCGCTATTGATAACACATGGAAGATTATCTGGAACGACGGAAGCGTTCAGACAGGAGACCTCGCGTTTACCAATCAAGGTATGTACACGGGTAGTGACAAGGGCAATATCAGTTGTACTTCTAAAGTAACTGCGTTATGCGAAGGTGGTGAAGTGCCAGATACTCCTGACACACCAGATACACCAAATACACCACAAGAAACTGAGATGTGTTTGAACTCAGCTGATGAGCGCGCTGTTTTCTTCCAAGGCTCAGATTTTGGCAGTTCTGCTAGTGTGTATATGTGGATAAAAGGTACTGAGACCGCTCTTGTAGGTTCATGGCCTGGCGCAGCTGCTACCCATTTGGGCGATGGTAAGTTCAAATTTGTGGTACCTGCAAGTGCAACAGGTGATCCTTCTACGTGGATGATTATTTGGAATGGCAACGGCAAACAAACTGCTGACTTGACTTTCACAATGCATGGTATTTACAACTTCAATGGTTGTAATGGTAAAGTGACTACATTGTGCGAAGGGGGTGAAGTGCCTGATACGCCAGACACTCCAAATACACCAGACACTCCTGCAGAAGGTATCACAGTCAAAGCCAAAGTGCCTGCTGCTTGGACTGAGACCATCACTGCATGGGTATGGCCTACAGGTGGCGATGGGCGTGAAGTAACGCCAACCAAAGAAGGTGAATGGTATGTAGTAACGGAAAATACTGAAACGTTAAATATTATCTTCAAGAATGGTGCAGGATGGAATGGCAACAGTAACCAAACTGAGGATATGACTTTCACAACAAACACTTGTATTCAACTTACTCAATCTGGTGATCAGAAAGCTACTTATACTGTTGTGGACTGCGAAGTTTCTACTGATGTTGAAAATCTAGAGAGTAATCAGTCACAAGCTCGAAAAATATTGTACAATGGTGCATTGTATCTCATAATGCCAAACGGCGATATCTACAATGCTGCGGGTGTATTGGTAAACAAACAATAAGATCCCTATTTATCTAACGAAAATCGCTGGGAACTAAAATTCTCAGCGATTTTCTTGCATATATCACAAAAAAGTAGTACTTTTGCACACATTTTAATATGGAGTACTATGTTTGACAATTTATCAGAAAGATTAGAACGATCGTTTAAGATTCTCAAAGGTGAAGGTCGCATCACCGAAATCAATATCGCGGAAACCGTCAAGGATATCCGTAAGGCATTGCTTGAAGCCGATGTCAACTACAAAACAGCGAAGCAGTTTACTGATGAGGTAAAAGCCAAGGCATTGGGTCAAAACGTGATGACTGCTGTCCGTCCTGGACAACTGATGGTGAAGATTACGCATGACGAGTTGGCTAATTTGATGGGTGGTGAAGCTGCTGAAATCAACCTCAAGGGGAACCCAGCGGTGATATTGATGAGTGGTTTGCAAGGTTCTGGTAAGACTACCTTCTCTGCTAAGTTGGCGAACTATCTCCAAACCAAGAAAAATAAAAAGGTAATGCTCGTTGCCTGCGACGTCTATCGTCCTGCAGCGATTGAGCAACTTCGTGTACTTGGCGAACAAATCAATGCGAAAGTATATACAGGCGAAGGCGAAGCCAATCCTGTGGTCAAAGCACAAAAAGCTATCCAAGAGGCTAAAGTATATGGTTATGACGTCGTGATCGTCGATACAGCAGGTCGTTTGGCTGTGGATGAGCAGATGATGCAAGAGATTGCTGCTATCAAGCAAGCCATCAACCCACAAGAGACCCTATTCGTAGTAGATGCCATGACAGGTCAGGATGCTGTAAATACAGCTAAGGAGTTTAATGACCGTCTTGATTTTGATGGTGTTATCCTTACCAAATTGGATGGTGATGCCCGTGGTGGTGCTGCATTGAGTATTCGCTCCGTGGTGCAAAAGCCAATCAAGTTTATCGGTACTGGCGAGAAGATGGATGCGCTGGATGTGTTCCATCCATCGCGTATGGCAGATCGTATCTTGGGTATGGGTGATGTGGTTTCTCTCGTGGAACGCGCACAAGAGCAATATGATGAGGAGGAAGCACGTCGTATTAGCAAACGCATTGCGAAGAATCAATTTGACTTTAACGATTTTCTTTCGCAATTGGCTCAGATCAAAAAGATGGGCTCTATGAAGGATTTGATGGGTATGATTCCTGGTATGGACAAAGCATTGAAGGGTGTAGAGGTAAGCGATGATGCATTCAAACCAATTGAGGCGATTATCTCATCTATGACCCCACAAGAGCGTAGCAACCCATCGCTGCTCAACGGAAGTCGCAAGAATCGTATTGCCAAGGGCTCTGGAACCAGTATTGTGGAGGTCAATCGTTTCCTCAAGCAGTTTGAGCAAACTAGCAAGATGATGAAGAAGATGCAGCAAATGCAGGGCTTGCGTCGTAGATAAATTGAAAGATTGTAAATATCCAATTGCACGTCGAAATGACTGTAAAAGAAATCTTCGAACTCCGTCGCGAGGGTAGGGTAGAGGAGGCATACAACGCTATCTTGCCGATGTACAAAGTACATCATGGGAAATATACCAGTCTGGCGATGTTTTGGTGTGCGGTGGATATGATGAACCTCTTGTTGGGAAAAGCGGTTGATCAAAGCGAAGCATCGCTTGCTTCAATGCACGAGGCGGAGAAAATTTATATGAGTTTGCAGCGGCTAGCGCCGAAGATTTATGATGAGTCAGGTGCGTGTCAACAGGCGGTACTCAATCTTGGCGAAGCACTAAAATCAACACGAATAAGAGTAGAGTGCTAATTCAAATAAAATAAGGAGGGTTTTAAAACCTCCTTATTTTTATTTATTGATGTTGATCTCATAAATTGTTTCGTAGGTTTGCCATCCTAATTGCTCTGCAGTCAGACGATTGATAGCGATGTCGTCTACGAAGTGGAATGGAGTCTCGCAGTTCCATGTACGGAGTTGATTGTCAACGAATTGGTAGATACGTGGGTCGGGCTTGCTAATATGTAGTAAGTGTGAAGCAAAGCAATGCTCAAACATGGACATATCATAGTGGGTAAAGATATCTTCCCAGTGCAATTCGTTGTTATTGCTCAATAGAAAGAGACGATGACCTGCATCTTTCCATTGTTGAATATGTTTCAACCGCTCCGCTGGAATACCGCCATGCATGGTGTTCCATGCTGCAATAATCTCTTCGCGGGTAGTACCTTCTTTGGCATGCTTCAAGATGGTATTCACAAGGTGTTCAGTAGATATGTTACCACACTCGTATTGTTCCATCAGGCTGCCGGTAGTACCTTCGCCATTGGAGGCAAGGCCAAGCACTGTTTTCATTTTCTCCTCTCCTAAAATGGATGTGAAGCGAGTAATACATTCGGGCATGTTGTGGTTCATTAGCACGCCGCCCATGTCGAGGATGATGGTCATGTCTGTATAAGTTTAGAGTTTATAGTCTCGATTACCGAAAATAGTGGATCCGATGCGCACCATGGTGCTACCTTCTTCGATGGCTACGAGGTAGTCGTCAGACATGCCCATGCTAATCTGTGGTGCAGAATTGTTCGGAAGTTCAGAATGGTTCAGCAGTTGTTCCCCAAGATGTTTTATTTCGCGGAAGCATCGATGCCATTCGTTCTCATCGTCGGTGTTTGTTGCCATACCCATAACTCCGCATACGTCTATGTGGTTTAGTGTTGATAGTTTAGTGTTTAGTGATAAGAACTCTTCTGGTGTGAAGCCGGATTTGGTTGCTTCCTTAGCTATATGCACTTCCAGTAACACTTTCACTCGACGTTGCAATTTCTCCGCTTCGCGGTTGATAGTTTCCAACAAGCGTAGGCTGTCCACGGAGTGAATCATGTGCACAAAGGGCACTATTTGCTTCACTTTGTTTGTCTGTAAATGTCCGATAAAATGCCAACGAATATCCTTTGGCAGGGCATTGTATTTGGGCAGAAGTTCCTGTACACGGCTCTCTCCGAAATCTCGTTCTCCACAGGCATATGCCTCCATGATAGCTTCGTTGGTGTGAAACTTGCTCACACAAACCAAGGTTACTTCTGCAGGGATAGTAGCGCGAATTGCTGAGAGGCGTTGTGCAATGTGTGATAGCATGGGATCGTATGGTGTAGTGCTGTTTTACACTGCGCGGAATACCTCAAGAATAGGAGAGCGTGTGATGCTAATCACTTCGCAGTCGAGATTGCAGACTGCATGGTGGAGTGATTTGTTGGCTTCGGTGATATTGCCTGCTTGTACATAGATAGTCACGGCTTTGCGTTTCTCTTTGCCATTATCTTCGATGGTAATCATCTCTACGCGTGCTTTGTACCATTGATCGCCCTCGGGATTCGGAATGAGGTCGTAGAATTGTACTTGTTTGCAACTTTTGGTTTCCCATTCGCCTGAGATGTATTTTTGAATCTCTCCGAGTAGGCGCTCTTCTACATCGGCAGCAGTAAGACCTTCAACGAGATAGGTTTCTTTAACTGCTTTTGGGTTATCCTCGCCAGTTTGGCGTGTGTAACTAATTTTTAGTTCGTAAAAAATCATATATTTCCTTATTTAGTAATTCAAAATTCTTAATTCAAAATAATTCTCTTGATATCCGTCGCTTGTAAAGTACCTTCTGGAAACGTAGTCATTCTTTCTGACCAATAGAGCACAGGTATCGTTGGCTGAGATTGGATAACGACATCAAACGGTTGTCCTTCTTTGCAATCGAGCAACCAATTGTCTTGCAGGCGGAAATATACATCGCCCGCTTGCTTGCGGTAGATGGAGTTTTTGTCATCGGATGTGATAGCTTCGTGGATAGGGTATGCCACTTGTACGCCCTCAAAGTCCATGAGGAAGTTAGCTACTTGTCGTTGGATGGTCTCTAGTGACATGCGTTTCTTCTCGATCAACATACGGTTGAGGTAGATGAATGGTCCGTGTCCACCGTCCACCCAGCGTTCGTGTCCGTAGATAGCCATGAGGTAGGTGCCTGTTAAGGCAGCTGCTCGGTCGGCATTGAAGCGCTGTACGGGCAGATTGGCCATCTCCAGAGTGGCTGTAGAATATCCTTTGACTGGGCGACCAATGACCATAATCTGGTATTGCTCTTTGCCGATGCGGCGATTGAGTTGTTCTATTAGGAAACCTAAATCTTGATTAAGCCCCATGTACATGTCCTCTTGCTCTGCGGATTCAATGGCATCGGATGCTGATTGTGGTGACAGGGTTGTGAGTTGCAGTAGTAGCAAATCAGGCTGCATGTCAATGCCAAGTTGCTTCGATTGTTGCAGTGCTAATGCCATCTCTATGACAAGGGTATTGGCAACGGGCGTGTGGAGCAGATGCTCTTTGTTGAAATAGGTGAAGCCACGTTTGCGCTCTTTGTCTGTCGGATGATTGTACATGGATATATCCATACGTGGGGTCCATTCGCGTTCGGCGAGTAGATCAATGCGCCCACTCATGTTCATCTCATCAGCAGCCGCTGGAAGTCCCTCTGGATAGAACGATGTGGTTACCCATTTGTGCGTTTCAGCGTCTAACCAGCAGCAGGCATTCGCTGCGTGTCCTGCCATGAGGATAGTCGCTTCTGGTTGTAAGCCAATGGCATATATCTGCGCTTGTGTCCCACGTAGCATACGCCATTCGTCTGTGACGGTGGTAGAGAGTATATCACGCGGGGATAACTGTATATGGGTACCGATGCCCGATGCTTGTTTGTTGTGCAAAATAGGTATGGGTTTGCGTTCGCTACGAGAAAAATAATGGTCAGCCATTATGCCATGATGAGCAGGGATTGTACCAGTCATCAGGGTGGCAGTTGTCTCCTGCCCGCCATATACTTGGTGCGGGAAGGTGGCTGTGGTTTGAAATGCCTCTTCGCTCATTAAGCGTAATCCGCCAGCTGACCAATATGGTCGCATAGCAGTGAGGTTGTCTTGTGTCATACCATCCACTATTACTACTATGGTGAGACGTGGTTGAGTGGATGCTATTGCGCTGATACTTAATAAGATAGATAATATTAAAGTGTATAAACGATTTACCATTCGCAATTGATAGTTTACAAATTAGGCACAAAGGTACAGAAAAAAAAGAATATACGCAAATTTTTCTCTTTACAATTGCTATTTTTATACTTGCGGTGAAATGAAGTTGTGTTCTCGCGCGCGTACGTACTATAAATAAAACGCGTGCATGCACACATGCGTGAGGCTCGTATGTGTAGTATGGATAGATTGTGAAAAAAAACTATGATTGAAAATCAATCATTTATGAAGAAAGTGTATTTTCCCGATAAAAAAGTATGCAAAATATTTGGTCAGTTCGCAAAAAAGCAGTACCTTTGCAGCCGATTTCGCGATAAACGCAAGT
>CALCGX010000055.1 GCA_937901225.1 uncultured Bacteroidales bacterium
CACCCAGGACAATACTGGAATCTTAGCACCACCTATAGCGAAACCGAAAAGAATGGTCCGGGCTGGCACGCCACCAACTTCAAAACCTATCCATCGTTGGTAGGACTAGAGGTGTATAACCAAGGCAATCGTCGCCCTAATGACCGTATCCTATGGGATCAGATATTGGAGCGCACCATGCCAGAGCGCCCCGTATTTGGTTATTCAGGCGATGACACCCACAACGATGAGCAACTCTTCCGCAACTACAATATGATGCTCATGGAGGAACTGACTACTGAAGAACTAAAGGATGCTATGCGCAAGGGCGAGAGCTATTTCTGCTACGAGCCAAAGGGTAGTGGAGAAGGCAAGGCACCACGCATCACCGATATCGTAGTGGATGAAGCCAATAAGACCATCACTATCGAAACCAATGGCATGGTATCATGGATCTATGGCACGGACATGACCTCCAGCTCTGCGTCATCCACTCGCAGCAGTGTAGTAGGTATTGGCAATACATTCTGCTACGAAGGGTATCAAGGTGCATACGTGCGCGCATTCATCACCAATGCCTACGGCGAGACATGTACCCAACCTTTTGGCTTTACCGATAGCACGATGACCGATGTGGACAATGTGGCGGGCAACACGGAGCTGAAAGTGTTTGTATTCCCCAACCCTGCTACCGACGAGCTGAGGGTGATGATGAACGCAGCCAATACAGCAGAGATGATCAGTATATATGACATTACGGGCAAAGAGGTGATGCGCCAGCCAGTGGAAGGCGCACTAACCACCCTACCCGTCAGCCATTTGCATACAGGCATATACCTACTGACAGTGGATGGTCGTCAGGTGAAGTTCATCAAAGATTAAGTAGAAAACACTATCGAGTATAAATAAATCCATCGCCAGTGCGATGGATTTATTTTAGTCACAAGCCTCTTTTTTCGAGGTTCTATAACCGCCACGAATTGTGCGGTTATTGTGCGGTTATTGTGCGGTAATAGTGCGGTACCAATAACTATTTTACAGGATTGTCTTGCAAGCCCCAACCAGTGATAGTAGCCACATATGGGATATAGGCATACGAGAACTTCTGATGACCAATATAGTTAGGGTGCATGCTTGCGCCGAGATCCTCATCAGTAGAAAGGTAAAGCGCAGGACAACATGCCATGAAATGTACATTAGGCATTGGGCAGGTATTTACCATATCGCGCATATAATCCAACAAGGTGCTATGCGATTTGGATGACACACAAAGCACTGGGTGGTCCTCACCATAATTATCCTTGATATAGCGAATGAGGCGGTAATAGCCATCGCGGAACTTCTCGTAGGATGGTTGTAATGCTACAGAGAAATCGTTGCCACCCAAATAGATACAAGTCAGCGCAGGACGAATATCCGACTCAGCAGCATTCCAGCGGGTAGCTTGTGCAGAGTCCATATCAAAGGTTTGGAGATAGCGATCAGGCATGTGATAGCCATCAAATTTGGAGTTGTAGTTGCGTGCAGCACCCATACCCGAGTGCGCTACTACCACATAATCTGCATCAAAATAGCGCGAGATGATGGCACAGAACGAACGAGAAGCGTTCTCTGTCTCAGGGGTGAACTTAGCCAAACGGCTTGGGTCATCTACACCATAACCGCAATCATAGCTGGCACCGATAAACTCCAATTGGCGTTGACGGATTGGCTCGGCTTGGTAGAATACACCTTTGGCATCGGTAGCAAACTCGTGGATGGTGGTCTTACCTTGCTCGCCCTCAGTGCGCTTTTGAACGATCACTTTGTGTTCCTTCAGTTTGGATGCTTTGAGGTAAGCAGGGTCAATGAGTTCGATAATGGTATCGCTACTTGCCACCTCAATCACACGATGAGGTTCTGCACTCATTGGTGCATCAATCCAGACGTTGAAGTAGTTGTGGCGCTTTGCCATCCATTCGGGACTTTCCGCCCACTTGGTATCGGTGGCACGCATGGTCAATGACTTGCCCGAGAAAGATAGGCGGAAATAGACGCCCGTCCAGTCGTAGGACACATCGGTGCCTTCAACAAGAGTACGACCCACATAGGTCACGCGCGAATCACTGGCAGGCATGGTCTCTGCCATCAGGCGAAGAGGCGATAAGGCGATGAGGCAAAGAGCCAAAAAAATAATCTTTTTCATTTCTTTAAACACTAAACTCTAAACACTAAACTCACTTAACTGGCATATCCTGCAAGCCCCAGCCAGTAATGGTGGCGATATAAGGAATGATGGAATATGCTATTTTTTGTTGTCCATTGTAGTTAGGATGCCAGCCCGCCCCAAGATCCTCGTCGGTAGAGAGGTGTTGCGATGGGCAGTAACCCAAATAATGCACATTCTTCATGCCGCAATTATTCACCACATTGCGAATGTAGGTAAACTGATACTCATTGGACTTAGATGCCACACAGAGCACAGGATGATCATCACCATAGTTGGCCTTGACATAACCCAGCAGACGCATATAGTCCTTGCGGAACTTATTGTAATCAGGCATCATATATGACGAGAAGTCATTGGTACCGAGATAGATCACAGTCATAGCCGGACGGAAGTCGGCATCCGCCACATTCCAGCGTGAGAGCGAATCACGATCAAGGGTGTATTGATAAATATCCGTCATCACCTCCCATGGCACCCCAGAGCCTGCATTGCGAGTGATGCCACGACCAGAGTGAGCAATGGTGAAGTAGTCAGCATTGAAATAGCGCGACACGATGCTGGCATAGGTACGCGAAGCATTCTCTGTCTCATCCTTGAATGGATCTCGACGACTAGGAGCATCCACGCCATAGCCACAGGTGTAGCTATCGCCAATGAACTCAATCTGGCGCTCTTTGAGAGGCGCTGCTTGCAAGAACTTACCATCGGTAATGAAAGCGTGCACTGTAGTGGTACCACAATTAGCTTCTGTGCGGCGTTGGATAACCACTTGGTGCTCTTTGCGTTTGGAAGTCTTGGTATCTGCCAAAGTAATCAAATCAATGATGGTATCGGTACCTTTAACCTCTACAATATGTGTAGGCTCGGCAGAGGTAGGCGAATTGAGCCAAACGGCGTAGAAATTGCGCTTGGTATCTGTAACACGCATAGCAAGGGTCTTGCCCGTAAATGCTACACGGAAATAGGTCGATGGAAAATCAAAACGATACGCATCGTCTTGCACCATAGCACGCCCCACAAAGGTGATACGGCTATCAGTGGCAGGAATGGTCTCTGCCATCAGGCGAAGAGGCGATAAGGCGATGAGGCAAAGAGCCAAGAACAGAATCTTTTTCATAGGACTAATTGGACTAATAGGACTAATTAGACTAATTGGAATTACTTCACTGGCATATCCTGCAATCCCCAGCCAGTAATAGTAGCAATATAAGGGATGATGGAATATGCTTTCTTCTGCTGACCATTGTAGTTAGGGTGTACGTCCGCACCAAGGTCCTCATCGGTATGGAGATGCTGTGCAGGGCAGTAGCCTAGGTAGTGTACGTTTTCCATTCCACAGTTGTTGACCAAGTCGCGCACGTAGTTGAATAGGTACTCGTGGGTCTTGGTAGCTACACAGAGGATAGGATGATCCTCGCCATAGTTGGCCTTGATATAGCCGAAGAGGCGATAGTAGTGCTTGCGGAAATCCTCGTAGCGAGGAGCCAAAGCAGTAGAGAAGTCGTTTGCACCCAAGTAAACGATGGTCATTGCAGGGTGAAAGTCGGACTCAGCAGCATTCCAACGGGTGGCTTGAGTGGAGTCCATATCGTAGGTTTGGAGATAGCGATCAGGCATCCACCAGTTTTTGAACTTAGAGTTGTAGTTGCGCGCAATACCCATACCGGAGTGAGCTATTGCCACATAGTCAGCGCCGAAATAGCGTGATACGATGGCAGCATAGGAGCGAGATGCATTCTCGGTCTCTGGTGTGAACTTCTCCAAACGGCTCTTAGCATCGATGCCATAGCCACAAGTATAGCTATCGCCGATGAACTCCAATTGACGCTCAGCCAAAGGAGTAGAAGCTGAGAAAGTGCCCTTGAGGGTGGTGAACTCGTGAATAGTAGTAGTACCTTGTTCGCCCTCGGTACGCTTTTGCACGATAACCTCATGTACAGCGCGGCGCGATTTTTTGAGGAAAGTAGGATCCACTAATTCGATTACAGTATCGTTGCCCGCTACTGCTATTACGCGGTGTGGTTCGGCGCTGGTAGGTGAGTCAATCCAAACATTGTAGTAATTGCGCTTGGTATCCGATGCTTTCATAGTCAAAGATTGACCAGAGAAGGTGATACGGAAATAGGTGGCAGTCCAGTCAAAAGAGACGGATGTACCTTCCACAACTGTACGTCCTACGTAGGTGATACGTGTGTCGGTTGCAGGAATGGTCTCTGCCATCAGGCGAAGAGACGAGAAAGCGATGAGGCATAAAGCCAAGAATAACGATTTTTTCATAGAATTAAAATTAAGGACTTTAAGGTCATTAAGGACTTTAAGGTCGTTTGACAAATTATTTCAAAAAAAAGCACAGGCGTAAGGCAGTTCGCCCTGCGCCTGTGTAACATATTATTCGAATGCGCCCATTTGAAGCATAGCTACCTCCTTAGGAGTGAGGAAGCGGTATTTGCCACGTGCGACATTCTTCTTGGTGAGTCCAGCAAAGGATACACGGTCGAGTTTGGTAACCTTGTAGCCCACCTTCTCAAACATACGGCGTACTACACGGTTTTGACCTGAGTGGATCTCTAAGCCGATATGCTTGCGGTCCTCTTGTGGGAACTCCAGCGCATCGGGTACGATCTTCTCATCATCCAAGATCACACCTGCTCGCAATACAGCCTCGTCAGCCTCTTCGAAATCGCGGTCAAGGGTGACAGCGTAGATCTTCTTCTTACCAAACTTAGGGTGAGTGAGCTTAGCAGCCAAGTCGCCATCGTTGGTAAGCAGGAGTACGCCTGTAGTATTGCGGTCGAGACGACCTACAGGATAGATACGCTCGGCGCACGCATTGCGCACGATATCCCTCACGGTATGACGCTC
>CALCGX010000056.1 GCA_937901225.1 uncultured Bacteroidales bacterium
AATTTACATAATGCCATACCTCGCGAAGCGCATGCCCTTTGTGCCGTTCCTATGAAGGACAAGGAAAATGTACGTATTGATATGAATGTATATACCGCTGAAATTGAAAATGAATTCAGTGTAACGGAACCGAACTTGCGTACAGAACTTTCGTCAGAAAGTAACGTACAAAAAGCCATCGATGCGACCCGCGGACAAGTCCTTATGTATGACGGCAAGGTATGCGACGCACGCTTCTACAAGGCTTGTGGTGGCGCTACCGAACTCTTTGAGAACGCTTGGGCCAACGAGCATTATCCATACCTGGAGGCAGTGCGTGATGAAATAGGCACTCCCCTACCCGATTTGACCATCGAGGAGAATGCACAAGAGTTCATCCGTACAGCGCCATCCGCATACTGCAACACCAACGATCAAGCCATTCTTGGCCAAGTACTCAATAACTACGATCAAGAGACCAAAGACTTCTATCGTTGGACCGTCAAATATACCAAAGAGGAGCTCAGCGACATCATCCGCGAGCGTTCGGGTATTGACTTTGGCGAGATCCTTGACCTCGTGCCTATCAAGCGCGGTCCATCTGCTCGTTTGTACGAGATGCAAATCGTAGGAAGCAAACGCACTATGGTGATTGGCAAGGAGCTCGAAATCCGCAAATGGCTGAGCAAGAGCCACTTGTATAGTAGTGCATTTGTGGTTGACCGCAACGAAGCGGGCGACTTTATCTTGACTGGTGCAGGATGGGGACACGGTGTAGGTTTGTGCCAAATCGGTGCTGCTGTGATGGCTGCCAAGGGCTATACCTACGAGCAAATCTTGGCGCACTACTTCCCTGGTAGTAAGCTAGAGGTAATTTAATTCCGCCCACAGATTGCACGGATTATCACAAATAAATAAGATTCGTGAATATCTGTGAGATCAGTGGGAAATAAGAAGAATGTCCAGAATATATTTCATATTGTGTTTGCTTGGGTTGGCGTGCGTGGCATGCCAACCTGCTACTAACACATCCGCGTTGGAGAACACTGCGGGATTTAATATTGAGATTCAAAACGATAGCACGACCATCACCATCTACTCGCCTTGGCAGAAGGGCAAAGTGATGCAACAATTGGCGTTCAACCAAGTTTATGAGCGCATTGTGTGTACATCGGCCACACATATAGGCTTTATCAGCGAGCTGGGAATGACGGACAAAGTGGTAGGCGTTTGCCGCCCAGAGCGCGTATATAATTTGAGCAAAGAAGACCGAGGGCGTATCACAGATATTGGCGATGATATGCAGCCGAGTATGGAACAGATTCTATTGCTCAATCCCGACCTCGTGATACTCTATACCTACGCCCAAGGCGACCCCATTCCTGCACAAGTGGAGGCATTGGGAATCCCTATTTTGTATTGCAACGAATGGACAGAGACTACCCCACTCGCTCGTGCTGAATGGATACGTGTGTTTGGTGCCGTCTTTGGTTGTCAAACAAAAGCAGATAGCGTGTTCGCGAGCGTCAGAGACGCGTACGATGAGGCGAGAAGGCGAGAAGGCGATGAGGCAAAAGGTGAGAGTGTCATGTCCGGAATGTCGTGGCGAGGAACATGGTATGTACCTGCGGGGGGAACTTTCATGGGACATCTTTTCCGAGATGCAGGCGCACAATACAAGTATGAAGATAATCCTTCCACTTCATCTATTCCGCTGACAATGGAGCAGGCTATTCAGGATTTTGCTCAGGCAGATGTTTGGGTAGGCTGCGAGGCTAATAGTTTGAAGGAATTAGAGGCTATAGATAAGAAACACACATGGTTCAACGCTTTTCAAACGGGGCTAGTCTATAATTTCCGCCGCAGGGCATTGCCTAGTGGAGCAAATGACTTTTGGGAATCGGGTACGGTTCACCCAGAGCGTATTTTGCAAGACTTGCAACATATTTTAGAAGGCGATACTACGCAACTTTACTATGTAGAAAAGTTGAAATAATCATTGTAAAGAATATTTGGAATAATCATTATAACTTATTATATAATAGACCTTTAATTGATGCGATACAAACTACTTTACATACTACTCTGGTGCAGTGCTATGGTATTTGCACAAAATGATACTACTGCTCTTAAAAAAGAAAAGGTACGTGTATTTCAAGGTTGTAGTGGTGGTATGATGGTGCATGCGGGCTATTTGTTTGGGCAACCCGCGGGTGCTATCCTGCCAACAGGTGAACAAATTAGTATGCAAGGCTTGACCTATGGTTTGGGTGGTTCGATGCGTGTCAATCTAATGAAGCACTTGCGAATTGGTTGTGAGGGCTTTAGTTCCAATGTGAAGAGTGGCATGACTGACCAACACGATTTTCTGCAAAAAGGTAGTTATATCCGTACTGGTTGGGGCGGCGTTATTGCCGATGCATGCTGGCGTATGGAGAAGGTGTGGCCCTATATTGGTGGCTCGGTAGGTGGTGGTGCCATGCACACATTGTCTATCGTAGATGGTAGTCAAGACGATTGGCAAGCAGAAGGAGTCGCTATTCTGCACAAGCAAGGATTTGGTTATGTAAATCCGTATGTGGGTATGGATTATTGTATTACCAAACGCATACATGCTACGTTCCGTTTGGATTGGATGTTGGCATTTGCTAACAAGCAGTTGGTTTTCCCTACAGGTCCCAGATTGTATGTGGGAATTATGTTCTGCCACTAAGACTTTATTGAAATAGAAAACGCCACTCTTCAATTGGAGAGTGGCGTTTTGTTATATGTAATGGTTATTTCTTAAAAGCGTTCCAGCCTTGGGCTTGAAGTGAGAGTTCTTCACCATTGCGACCGATAAGATTGACACCATGCTCGGGCTTGGTGATATGACCTATCAAATACACATCCTCCAATGGAATGAGTTTCTCGTAATCATCTAGATTACAAGTAAATAGCAACTCATAATCTTCTCCGCCATTGAGGGCACAAGTGACAATATTAAGGTTCATTTCCTCGGCTAATGCTGCTGCTTGGTAGTCGATTGGCAATTTGTCTTCGTAGATTGAGCAACCAACATTGGATTGGGTGCAGATGTGCATGAGTTCGCTACTAAGTCCATCAGAGATATCCATCATAGCAGTAGGTTTGATTCCCGCTTTGTGCAGTTGCTCGATGATGTCGCGGCGTGCTTCTGGTTTGAGTTGGCGCTCAAGCAAATATTCGCGTCCTTCGAAAGCAGGGGTAGCATTCTCGTTGGCATTCATCACAATACGCTCACGTTCAAGCAGTTGCAGTCCCATATAAGCAGTACCAAGGTTGCCCGTCACGCAGATAAGATCATTGACTTTGGCACCATCGCGATAGACGATATCGGAGTCATATGCAGTACCGAGGCAAGTGATGGAGATGGTCAATCCTGTCATAGAAGCAGAGGTATCCCCACCTACGAGATCTACGTTGTATTTTTCGCATGCGAGGCGTATGCCAGCATAGAGTTCTTCGAGGTCTTCTACGGAGAAACGTTTGCTAATTCCGAGAGAAACAGTGATTTGCGTAGGGGTGCCATTCATGGCATAGATGTCGGAGAAATTGACAACAGCGGCCTTGTAACCAAGATGCTTGAGAGGTACGTACTCCAAATTGAAGTGGATACCTTCGAGCAAGAGATCGGTAGTAACAAGCGTGCGTTTGTCGGCATAGTGCATCACCGCAGCATCGTCACCTACTCCTTTTTGGGTAGAAGGTTGCACGGGTTTGATATCTTTAGTGAGGTGCTTAATGAGCCCAAATTCACCGAGTGTAGAGATTTCTGTTTTGGACATAACGTTTTTTTTAGTTGACAGTTGATAGTTGAGAGTTCTTATCTCGCATACGCTCGAACGATCACTCGCAGAGCTCGTGTACGACAGTTGCGGGTGCAAAGGTACGGAAAAATTTGCGAGCATGCAAATTTTTGATGTGAAAAGTGAAAACTGAAAGGTGAAAGCTTGCAGGAAAAGTGGGAAGATACGGGGAAAGTATTGGATGGTAATAGCGTGGTAACGAAGTGGTATCAAGGTGGTAACGAGAAAGAAAGCGGAAAGATAAGTTCTTGTTCAGAGATGAACAGATCGATAAATTTATCTTTTTCAAAAAAAGTACGATTTTTCTTGTGTATGTGCAAAAATTTTAGTAATTTTGCGCGTTTTTGTGTATAGTTACAATTATGATTGAATATATAAAAGGAAATTTGACGGATTTGACCCCTACTTATGCGGTGATTGAGGCAGCAGGAGTGGGATATGCAATCAATATCGCATTGCCAACGTATTCTGCGTTGGTGGGCAAAGAGAATTCGGAGACGAAACTATTTGTAACCGAAATTATTCGTGAAGATACACACGATTTGTTCGGTTTCTTTACTCGTGGCGAACGTGAGTTGTTTTTGATGCTTATGACCGTGAGTGGCATTGGCGCGAACACAGCACGAATGATTATGTCGGCATACTCTGCGAGTGAGATACGTCAAATTATTGCTACGGGTAACGCGCGTGCGCTTTCGCAAGTGAAAGGACTGGGCCCCAAGACAGCACAACGCATTATTGTGGATTTGAAGGACAAGGTGCTGAAAATAGACCTTGGTTCAGAGGCTAGCCAAGGCAGTTTAGAGGACGCCGCAAGCGGCTACAGTTTAGAGGCGAAAGGCGTGGATAGTGAAATCAAACAAGAGGCGGTAAGTGCATTGACCATGTTAGGATTTGCAGCTGCTGCAAGCGGAAAAGTGGTAGATAAGATTTTGAAAGCTGAACCACAGGCAAGCGTGGAGCAAGTAATTAGACAAGCGCTGAAGATGCTTTGAAAGGTGAAAAGTGAAAACTGAAAAGTGAAAGGTGAAATAGTGAAGAAACTAGTAATCATACTATTGAGCGTGTTGCCTATGTTGGCATGGGCACAAGAGCAGGATACTATTGTGTCTTGGCAAGAGAATGATAGTATCAAGATGGCTCCATTACAGGTGCAAGGAGTAGGTGCGGATAATTACGACGACTTGACACGCCCTCAAAGTAGTCTAGACCTAGAGAATCCAGATAATGTAAAGACGAGCATTGAATATGACCCATTGACGGGATATTACGTGATGCACACGCGCATCGGCGATGTGGATATCGCGACACCATATCTGATGACCTCGGACGAATATCGTGCATACAGCGAACGCGAGACGATGGGCAAGTATTGGCAATCAAAGATTAGCGAAGTGGAGCACGATAATGAGAAGAAGTTCGATATCACGGATATGAAGTTCAACATCGGACCTGCGGATAAGGTGTTTGGTCCAGGTGGTGTGCAGTTGAAAATGCAAGGTTCGGCGGAATTGTTGTTTGGTTTTAAACACCAATATGTGGACAATCCCGCATTGACAGAGCGCTCGAGAAACAATAATATCTTTGACTTTGACGAGAAGATTCAGGTGAATGTGAATGGTAAGGTGGGCGATAAACTTAATATGAATTTGAGTTATAACACCGAAGCTTCGTTCGACTTTGACCAACAAAACTTAAAACTCAACTATAAAGGACAAGAGGACGACATTATCCAATCACTGGAGGCAGGTAATGTATCTATGAACCTCAATAGCAGCCTGATACAAGGAAGTAGTGCACTATTTGGTATCAAGACCGATTTGAAATTTGGTAAGCTGAAAGTGCAAGCGTTGATTTCGCAACAAAACTCTGAAAGTCAGTCTGTTTCGAGTAAAGGTGGTGCACAAACAACCAGCTTTGAGGTGCCCATTGATAGCTATGACGAGAATCGCCACTTCTTCTTGAGTTATTATTTCCGCGACAATTATGAGCAGGCTATGCAATCGCTGCCTTATATTGCGAGTGGTGTGACGATTAACCGCATTGAAGTGTGGGTAACCAACAAACGTGGTAATTATGATCAAGCACGTAATATCGTGGCGCTGACAGACTTGGGTGAGAATGACCCACAACATATTTTGAACGCATCTATTAGTGCAACTTCGGGAGCACGAATGCCTTATAACAAAGCGAACTCACTCTATCAAACTTTGGCCATGGAGCATACAAATATCCGTGATATTCAACAGATTAGTTCTGTGATGCAAAACTTGACGGATATGGACTTGAGTGAAGATTATGAGAAGATTGAGTCTGCTCGATTGCTCAATAACGGCGAATACACATTGAATGCCGCATTGGGTTATATCTCCTTGAAAACCGCATTGAACCAAGACGAGGTGTTGGCTGTAGCCTATGAGTACACCTATGGTGGACAAGTGTATCAAGTGGGTGAGTTCTCTACAGACGGCGGCGAGAACATGGGTGCACCTAATGCATTGTTGCTCAAGATGTTGAAGAGCACCAATAATGCTCCTACTCACAAGAACAAAGGTACTTGGGACCTGATGATGAAAAACGTCTATTCATTAGGAGCAAGCCAAATATCAAGCGATAAGTTTGAATTGTACATCCAATACCGCAATGACTCGGTAGGAACGGAGATGCAATACTTGATGGAGGGAGATATTAAGGGTAAACAGTTGTTGCGCGTGATGAACCTTGACCGATTGGACTCACGTAATAACGCTTCTCCTGATGGACGCTTTGACTACGTGGAAGGCTATACTGCCCTATCCTCTTCTGGACGAATCATCTTCCCTGTATTGGAGCCATTTGGTAGCCACTTGGCGCAAGCGATAGGCAACCCAACGATTGCAGAGAAATATATTTTCCAAGAGCTTTATGACTCGACATTGGTCAGCGCACAAGAGTTGTCGGAGAAGAATAAATTTGTGTTGATGGGTAAATACAAAGGTAGTGCTGGCAACGAGATTCGATTGAATGCGATGAATATTCCTCGTGGAAGTGTGGTAGTAACCGCAGGTGGTGCGACGTTGATTGAAAACGTAGATTATACCGTGGATTACACGATGGGAACGGTGACGATTCTTAACCAATCGATTATTGATGCGGGAACGAATGTGGATGTAAAATTGGAGAACCAATCGCTCTTCTCCATGCAACGCAAGTCGCTCTTTGGCGCCCATTTGGAATATGAATTTAATAAGGATTTCACCGTTGGCGGTACCATCATGCACTTGCGCGAGAAACCGCTAACAACTAAGGTGAACACTGGTAGTGAGCCATTGGCAAATACAATTTGGGGTGTGAACACTAGTTGGAAGACGGAATTACAATGGCTGACTTTGTTGATTGACAAAGTGCCTTGGATAGAGGCAACAGCCCCTTCGACCTTCCAATTGAATGCTGAGTTTGCACACCTTATACCAGGTCACACGAAAGACGTTGGTCAAGTTGGTACGGCATATATTGACGACTTTGAGGCAACAAAAACTAATATTGATATTCATTACCCGAGCTATTGGCGATTGGCATCTACTCCTACGGGGGATAAATTTGTAGAGGCAGATGAAAGTAACAACATTGCATACAATAAAAACCGCGCATTATTGGCATGGTACACTGTAGATCCAATCTTTGGTATTCCTCAAAGCAATACACCAAAGCACATTAAGGATGATCCCGAGGCGATGTCTGACCATCGTACGCGTGTGGTGATGGAGCAGGAGATTTATCCAGACAAGCAATCGCTGCCTAATGCAGATTCGAAATTGGCAGTCATGAACTTGAGTTTCTACCCAGAAGAGCGTGGTCCGTATAATATTTCCGCAGACGAGATTGGATTTGATGGCAAGTTGACAAATCCAAAGCAACGCTGGGGCGGTATCATGCGCAAATTGGATAATACCGATTTTGAAAAAGCGAATATTGAGTATATCGAATTTTGGTTGATGGACCCATTCTTGACCAATGCAGATGCGGCATTTGAAGGTGGTGACTTGTATATTGACTTGGGCGATGTGAGCGAAGATATTTTGCGCGATGGCAAGAAGAGCTTTGAGCACGGTTTGCCACTAAATAACGATGAAACATTAATAGATAGAACCATTTGGGGTAGAAGTCCTAAAACAACGAGTACAGTTGTGGCGTTTGCCAACGAAGCTGGCGCAAGAGAAAAACAAGATGTGGGTCTGAATGGACTGAGTACCGCAGACGAATTTCTATTCGACTATAATGGCAGCAAGCCATATGCAGACTATGTGGCTACTCTACGTAACAGAGTGGATCAAGCTGTATTAGACATGTGGGAACAAGATGATTTCTCCCCATTGAAGGACCCTGCTGGTGATAATTATCACTATTATCGTGGAGACGATTACGACCAACGTGAAACACCTGTTTTGGAGCGCTATAAACGTTTCAATGGTACCGAAGGTAATTCTCCCGAGATGGGCGAATATGATGCCTATGGAACGGCTTCTACATTGCAACCTGATATTGAGGATATTAACCAGGATAATACGCTGAATGATAATGAGCGCTTCTATCGCTACCATATTTCCTTGCGACAAGAAGATATGCAACGCGTAGGACAACAGCATATCGCAAGTATCATGGAAACAAATGTAACCTTGCGGAACAAGGAAACAGTCAAAGTAAAATGGTATCAATTCAAGATTCCATTGCGCGGAGATAGTGCAACAATGAAGAAAGTGGGTAATATCCGCAACTTCAAATCAATTCGTTTTGCACGTATCTACATGACTAATTTCTCGCAGGAGACTCACTTGCGTTTGGCAACATTGGACTTGGTACGTGGCGAATGGCGAAACTATACCAAAGGTTTGTATCAAGATGCGGCAAACAACCAATATAACATTGCTAATCCATATACAACCAGCGGTTCGATGGTGGTAGAAGCGGTGAATATCGAAGAGAACTCTAATCGTACGCCTGTTAACTACGTATTACCTCCAGGTGTATCTCGTCAGACAGATCCTGGTCAAGCTCAATTGATTGAGCAAAACGAGCAGTCCATGGTATTCCGCTTTAATCATTTGGCTCCAAAGGATGCGCGCGCTGTATATAAGAATGTGGTATATGATATGCGTCAATACAAGCGCTTGCAAATGTTTGTGCATGCCGAGTGCCTACCACAATATGAGGCTATTGAAGATAAAGATGTATCATGCTTCATCCGTTTGGGATCGGATATCAAAAACAACTATTATGAATATGAGATCCCATTGAACTTAACGCCAGAAGGGTTGTATAATGATGACAATCGCGAAGATCGTGAAAAGGTATGGAGGAATCAATTTGATTTTGCATTAAGTGCCCTTACACAAGCTAAGATGGACCGCAATCGTGCTAAACGTTCGGGCAACACCAACGTGGGCAATACAATCCCATACGAGACTTATGATCCCGAGAATCTGGAGAATAAGATTACGATCTTGGGTAATCCTACATTGGAAGACATTCAATCCATCATGATTGGTATCCGCAACAAGACTACCGATGAGGTTAGTGGCGAAGTATGGGTCAATGAGTTACGTTTGAGTGAATTTAACGAGCAAGGTGGTGTGGCAGCTATGGCTAATGCAGCATTGAGCATTAGTGATATTGCACAAGTGAATGTGGCAGGCCGTTTGGAAACAGCAGGATATGGATCAATAGAATCCAACGTGTTGGACCGCAATATGGAAGATATGTATCAACTTTCTGTAAGTGCAGCATTAGAGGGCGGACGTTTGTTCCCTGAGAAAGCGAAGTTGCAGATTCCGTTGTATGTGTCTTATACCAACCAAACAGAAACTCCTGATTTCGACCCATTGGATACGGATATCAAATTGTCAGAAAGTTTAGACACATACGAGACCAAAGCAGAGAAGGATTCTATTCGCTCAATGGCAAATACCACACACGAATCGACAAGTTTCTCTGTATCCAATTTGAAGGTGGACATCCACTCTAAGAAGCGTAATATGTTCTATGACCCAGCGAACTTCTCTATCTCTGCTAGCTATAACGAGCAGAAGCAATATTCACCAGAGATCGAACAAGACTTGAGTAGAGATTATAAGGGTAGTTTCAACTATTCCTATAATTTCAATCCGCAACCTTGGGAACCATTCAAAGAAGTGAAGGCAGTACAAAAAGTGAAATTCCTAAGCGAA
The DNA here is from genome assembly GCA_937901225.1 of uncultured Bacteroidales bacterium. Classification (GTDB taxonomy): domain Bacteria; phylum Bacteroidota; class Bacteroidia; order Bacteroidales; family Paludibacteraceae; genus Colicola. Next base: position 10,010 of record CALCGX010000056.1, read on the forward strand.
TTAAACTTCTACTACCTACCGCAATCGTGGGCATTCAACACCAATATGCACCGCACCTTTACCCATTTGAAGATGCGTGACTTCAACACTGCAGATTTGGGTGCGCCTGTACAAAACGACATGGATTTGACCTTCTCCAAAGACTTTACTTGGGATCGTAACTTCGACTTTAAGTATGACTTAACTAAAAATATGAAGTTCACCTTCCAAACAGCGATGAACTCTACGGTGGATGAAGGTTATTATACTCCTGAAATCATCAAAGACTATGCCTTTACCAATGACTATTACGAGGCATGGAAAGATACCATACAACGCAGTTTGGCAACGTGGGGTACACCATATACCTATCAACAGTTATTCTCCGCGTCGTGGAATGTGCCATTCAATCGTATACCATACTTGGAGGCTTTAACAGCAAACGCATCCTACAACGCCACATACAATTGGAATCGTACGGTACAATCGAACAACAGTACCGCCGATTTGGGTAATGTGGTAAGTAGTACACGTGCATGGCAAGTGGATGGAGCATTGAACTTTGAAACGCTCTATGGTAAATCTAAATATTGGAAGCAGATGACGCAACGTTATAATCAACGTGCAACTCGCAGACGTGCTTTCCGCGCAAAGGATTATACCACAACCGTGACTCTTGAGGCAGGAGAAAGCAAAGAAATTACTCACCGTTTAGGCAGTGAATCACTAAAATTGACAGCAACCACTGCTGACGGCAAAGATGTGAAACTGAAATATAACACCATTTCTACGACTAAAATCAGCGTAGAATCCTCTGTCAAACTTGAGAACGTATCCATCAAAATCACTACGCAAGATCCTAACAAGCGCACACCTGCTCAAATAACGGGAGATATGTTTGCTTACTTTGGCACCATGTTACGCAAGGTGCAAGTCACCTATCGCAACACTAGTTCGCTGACTATTCCAGGCTTTGCACCACAAGCTGGATTTATGGGACAACAACGCTTCAATGACATGTATGCCCCTGGATTTGATTTTGCCTTTGGTGGATTTACCGATGATTTTGTAGAAAAAGCGAAAGAAAATGGATGGTTGTCAAATGATACTTCAGTAGTACAACCTGCCACACGTGCAAAAACGAGTGATTTGGATATTAAACTCGTAGTAGAGCCATTCCCTGGCTTTAAGATTCAGGTCAATGGAAAACGCTATGAAGCACAATCAAGTTCCATCATCTACTCCTATGACCAATTGCAAGAAAACATGACAGGTTCATTCAACATTACTCAAGTGGCTATTGGTACTGCATTCCAACGTATTGGTACTGCTGATGATAATTTTGCATCGGAAACCTTTAACCAATTCTTGAACAATCGCGATGTAATCAACTCACGCGTACAACAACAATATGATGGCATAGTATATCCAAATGCCGGATTTATACCAACAAATTTACGCGGTAAACCATATGAAAAATCACATGGAAGAATCGCTAATAACACGGCTGATGTGCTAGTACCTGCATTCTTAGCAGCATACACGGGTCGTGACGCATCTAATGTAGGACTTAATCCATTCCTTGGATTGCTAAACATCCTCCCTAACTGGTCAGTTACTTTCGACGGATTAGGACGTCTGCCATGGATGCGCGATCACTTTAAGTCCGTCAACCTTACTCATGCGTACACTTGTAAATATGCTATTGGTAGTTACTCTAGTTTCTCCACTTGGGTACCTGCTTTAGATTTAGATAATAAGCAAGTTGGTTTTGTACGTGATGTCGCGACAGACAATCCTATCCCATCGTCGGCATATGACATCTCATCGGTAACATTGACAGAGAATTTTTCCCCACTCATTGGTTTGAATATGACTATGAAAAACTCTTTGTCAGCAAAAGTTGAGTATCGCAAACAAAGAAATATCTCTTTGAATGTCAATTCCGTACAAATCACAGAAGGACATACCGATGAATTTGTCATCGGTGCAGGATACACTATCAAGGATTTGAACTTTATTACCAAGAATCGAGATGGCGGACAGAAGAAAGTAAGCAATGATCTCAAGCTCAATGTGGATGTAAGTTACAAAGACATAAAGACATTACTCCGCAAAGTAGAAGAGGGTATCACTCAAGCTAGTTCAGGTAATAAAGTCTTTGGTATTAAGATTAGTGCTGATTATGTATTGTCGCAAAAGATTAATTTGCAACTCTTCTATGATCACCAAGGCACTACGCCACTCATATCTTCATCATATCCTATCAAAGCTGACAACGTAGGTATCAATATCAAACTGATGCTCACTCGCTAATGTATAAAGTCGGTATCATAGGACCAGAGTCCACAGGAAAATCCACTCTTTCTGCATATTTAGCACACCGCTACAACGGTGTGCTAATTCCAGAATATGCACGCGAATACATGGAGCATTTGTCACCTGACTATTTCTACACCTATGAGGATATTGTGGCAATAGCCCGACAACAAATACAGAAACTAGAGGAACTACATCTGACTTTTTCAACCAAAGATGCGATTGTATTCTTCGATACAGAATTGATTATTACCAAAGTTTGGTTTGAGCATAAGTATGGCATGGTACCTGATTTTGTGCTCGAAGCACTCCATCGCTATCCAATGGACATATACTTACTTTGCTATCCTGATATGCCTTGGCAACCAGACCCTGTACGGGAGAATCCTAATATTCGTGAGTATTTGTTTGCATGGTACGAGCGCGAAATTCAAACTCTCAATATTCCATACTATATTATAAAACACTGATGTTTATCCCAATATACATCTACCTTTTTGCCCGCAATAACGTACATATAGGATAAATGGATAAGATTAAGATATTTCTCCCCAGTTGACGACGGTTTGACGAAGAAGGTCAAGCCGTTGTTTGTAGATGCGGTTGTGCATCTCGTCTAGCAATGGGTCGGCATCTAAGATAGCGAGTGCTGCTTGGCGAGCTATTTCCAGAATTTGTCCGTCATGGGTGAGGCTAGCAATATGCAATTCAAATGGTAAGCCTGATTGCTGCGTGCCCTCAAGGTCGCCAGGACCGCGCAATTGCAAGTCTGCTTCTGCGATGCGGAATCCGTCGTTGGTAGCCACCATGATATCCATACGCTTGCGGGTATCCTTGCTAATCTCGAACTTGGTTAGTAACAAACAATAACTCTGCTCTGCACTACGTCCTACACGTCCACGTAGTTGATGTAGCTGACTAAGTCCGAAGCGTTCTGCATTCTCTATAATCATCACGCTGGCATTGGGTACATTTACACCTACTTCTATCACAGTTGTAGCGACTAGTATCTGTGTTTCACCTTTAGCAAAGCGTTGCATTTGCTCATCTTTATCCTTAGTGCGCATCTGTCCATGCACCATAGAAATCCTATAGTTTGGAAAACTCTCACACAAACGATTATAGCCATTTTGCAAGTCTTGCAGATCAAGTTTCTCGTTCTCTTGTATGAGTGGATAAACCACATACACCTGACGCCCAAGATCAATCTGCTGGGTAATAAACTGATTGATCGTCGTACGCCGTTCGATGTTGTAATGAAGTGTATGTACAGGTTTCCTTCCTGGTGGCAATTCATCAATGATACTCACGTGTAAATCACCATAGACGGTCATCGCTAAAGTGCGTGGTATAGGGGTCGCAGTCATAACTAACACATGGGGAGGACGGACATTCTTCTCCCATAGTTTAGCGCGCTGTGCCACACCAAAACGGTGCTGCTCGTCTATAATACACAATCCAAGATTTGCGAACTGGACGTCTTTCTCGATGAGTGCGTGTGTACCAATGAGTATATCAATTTCGCCATTGCGTAGTTGGTCATGCAGAGGTTGGCGTTGCTTAGTCGTGGTAGATCCTGTTAATAATTGGCAATTGACACCCAACGCACCAAGCAATTGGGTAATAGTTTCATAATGTTGATTCGCAAGAATCTCTGTGGGAGCCATGATACATGCTTGATAGCCATTATCTACAGCAAGCAGGGCTGTCAGCAACGCTACGATAGTCTTTCCACTACCTACATCACCTTGAAGCAAACGATTCATCTGCTTACCAGATTTCAAGTCTGTTTGTATCTCACGAAGAACTCGTTTTTGCGCATTAGTCAAAGGGAAAGGGAGTGAGTTATATTGCTCATGAAACGCTTTTCCAACAATAGGCATACGAAAACCTTCATTCTGTTCACGACGTTTCATTTGTCGCAGAATTTGCAACTGAATATAAAAGAGTTCTTCAAACTTCAGCCGTTCACGTGCCTTTTGCATGGCAATATAATCTTTCGGAAAATGAATATTTGCCAATGCCTCACTGAGTGGCATAAGGTGTTGTTGCTCAATTAGGTCAATGCCTAATGTCTCACGCACACCATTTTGTCGTAGTAGCGGCATCAATTCGGCAGTAATGTTGCGAATGGCTTTGGAGTTGAGTCCTGCACGTTTCATCCCTTCTGAAGTATTGTAATAGGGCTCAAGCCCTTGTGTCATCTCAGGTTTAACCTTCGCCATAGGTGTTAACTCTGGATGCACGAAGTTGTATTGATGGTTGAAGCGTGAGGGTTTTCCAAAAAGCAGATATTGAACATTACGTTCTAGTTTGAGATATTTAATCCCTTTAAACCATACGAGTTCGATAGTGTGTCTTCCATCTGTAAAGGTTGCAGATAAACGTGCTGTAGCACCAGTGCCAATGGTGTGCCATTCGGTAATATGACCTATTATTTGTACATAAGTGTCTTCGTCGTCAATCTCATGGATAAAGTAAAAACGACTTCGGTCAATGTACTTGTATGGAAACTGGTATAACATATCAAGCGCGGATTTCACCCCGAGCTCTTTACGAAGAATGTCGGCACGCTTAGCGCCGACACCCTTACAAAATTCTATATTTTGGATGGAAAAATCCATCGCAAGAAACATGCAATAATTATTGCAAACGGAAGTTTACAGGTACAGTGTATTTTACGCGTACTGGCTTACCACGTTGTTTACCTGGTTTCCATTTTGGCATGGACTTAATCACGCGGATAGCCTCTTTGTCTAATGAAGGCTCACCAGAAGAACGTACAGCAACAACATCTACAATACTACCATCCTTGTTTACCACAAATTGACATATTACACGACCTTGAATACCATTCTCTTGTGCGATAACTGGGTATTTAACGTTTTCTGCAAGGTACTTAAAGAGTGCTTGCTGACCACCAGGGAACTCTGGCATAGACTCTACAACCATGAAGATAACCTCTTCCTCTTCTTCCTCTACAGGTGCTTCTACTGGAGGTGCGATTACCACTTCCACATCTTTATCGTCCTCTGTGTTGATTTCGATAGTTTCTACTTCCACGTCATCTTCAACCACATTCAATACTTCTACTTCTTGCACTGCTGGTGGTGGAGGTGGAGGAGGAGTTTCTTGAGAGGTTTGCTGGATGTCAATTTCCTCTTCAAAGAAGAAATCAGTGTCATTTACTTCGTACTTTGTCACTTCCTTCTCTGTCCATTCGAAAGCAACATAGCAGATACTCAAGACAAGCACAAGACCCATGAGTACATAGGTCAATTTCTTGTCCTCTAAGCTTGCCTTTGGTGATTTTTTCAGTTGCATATACTAATAATTTTAAGATTTCAATCGTCTCTTAATTGGACATACTTATCCTTTCGGGGTGCAAATTTACTGCTTTTTTTTGAAATGAGCAAATATATCCTGCGTTTTTTACATTTTTTTCACAAAATAGTTGCGATTTTGGGATAATTGTAGTACTTTTGCAAGCGAAATGGATATAGTCAATTTGATAAAATCATCAGGAGTCCGCAATTTTGCTAAATTGCTCTCTGCTAATGTGCTGGCGCAAGTCATTGGCTTGATTGTATATCCCATTCTTACGCGCATATACTCTCCGGAAGACTTTGGTTTGTTGAATTTGTTCCTAAGTATAAGTGGGGTTCTTACTATTTTAGCTACGGCGGAGTACTATAATGCGATTGTATTACCGAAAAAAGAATCGGAAAGTATCTCCATAGTACATGTATGCATGATTTTATTGCTATTGATTGTAGGTTTGATAGGTATTTCGGTATGCTTTTCGCAAGATATAGCAATAGTTTTCAAGACTCCAAGATTGGCCGATTACTACTGGATAATGCCGATTCTTGTCTTTGTCTTAGGTGGATGGAATATATTGAATTATTGGTACATACGTTGTGCCAGGTATGATTTTGTTAGTGCATATCAGTTAAGTCAAAGCATCTTGTCTGCTGGTGGAAAGTTGGGGTTTGGTTATGCAGGATATTTAAGTGGTGGTATGATTTACTCTATAGTTCTCGCCCCGGCCTTATCCCTATGTATTAGCATATTTCGCTCGCGAAAACTAATCGCAAAGTTTGCTACTTTCTCTTGGAGCAAAGCAATTGAATCAGCACGTAAATATCGTAATCTACCATTTTACTCCTTACCTCGTAGTTTTATTAACATGTTAGCGGGGCAATTACCTGTTCTATTATTAACACCAGTATTTGGATCAAAGCATGTAGGCTGGTGGAGTATGGCCTTATTGTTAGGTTTTATCCCGATTAGTGTGATTACGCGATCTATTTATCAAATCATGTACCAATACACTACGGAACGAGTTAACAACCACCTTCCTATCTATGCTTATTTTCAGCGGTTTACATTGTTAGTACTAACTGTCGGAATACCCTTTTTTAGTATCTTGTGTTATTTCATGCCTGATTTGACTTTGCTGTTTTTGGGCGAAGGATGGAATGAAACTGGTTTATATCTGCGCTGGATGTTACCATGGTTACTTTGTAGCCTATTAACTTCAAGTACAGGTTTCCTCGCAGATATCTTTTTCAAACAAAAGCTCGGACTAGGTTTCGAGATATTAACGGCTAGTCTCCGCACAATAGGTGTCGTATTGGGAGTTGTGTTTGCAGACTTCACGCTGTCCATCATTGGCTATGCACTAGGCAGTGCCATCGCCGTAGCAGCCCAATACTCATGGCTACTCGGGCTAGCTCGCAAATATGACGCTACGACAACTTCGTGAGAAAATGCAAAGCCTGATGATGGCGGAATTGAATATGTTCACATATTAAAAACCAACACTGCTTTATCTTGTTAGTTACGATATCTATTGGATATGCATCTGTTGTAACCTCCAACGAATAACGATATTTAGGAACGTAGCCGTTACTAATATTATTTTCGTGTACAATCTCGCACCACATAAATGGTTTATGCAATTTAATCAGATTTTTGGATTGTACTTTTGTGTGATCAATACCTAAACTCGTTCGAATGTTTTGCTTCTCTTCCCAAAAACTCAGAAAATGATTCCTATCGTATGCCACCGCAAAGGCCATATCTTTATGTTCAAACCATTGTATGCCATTCGTAAAGGTCAGTACTGCGGATGCATGAGTGGCAGGAAGTAGCTTTTGCAGTGTTTCCACGAAATCTTTCGCCAACATGTCATCATTATCCACACGTGTCGAAAGTAAGTAATCGTAACCATGTACGTATTTTTCTCCAATGTTATTATACAAAACATTTACATCTTCGTAATATGTGCATAGTTCAATATAAATATTTAGGTGTGAGTTGGTATGTTTCGCAAGCCGTGATAGGTAGTTTTTTGGTGTTTGATCACTAACCAAAATAACCCAATCAAATTGTTGATTGGTTTGTGCTATAATTGACGGAAAACAATATTGCTCAAATAGTCTAAATCGCTCTTCTAACCAACTATCTTGAATATGGATGTTACTCTGCAAGTCGTATTGCAGATTGAATCGTGTTAATATAATGTGTTTATAATTCATCTATTAGTTGACTTAAACTTAATTTAATAGACTGCCAATTGTATTGTTTCTGAGCCATTTCTAATGCAGCTTGGCAATGCTCTTTATATAGGGATTGATTCCTGATGTATTGTATCATAGCTTGTGTTGCTTGCTCTACATCTTTCACCAAACACGCGCATGTATCTATTTCTGCTACTCCTTTGCGAATAGCTATTAGATTGGAATAAATCGATGGCCTGCCACATGCCATATAATAAAACAATTTTATTGGCAAACAATGAGTGTTTTCCAAATCAATATCTCGTAAGTCTAAGAATAGATCATACTTGACAATCTGTTTGCAAAACTGTCCGAAAGGCATAAATTCTAATCGACGAATATGTAAATTATCATATGCTTTCAAATTGGGTAAATGGTCTTTGGTAATCACATCCAATTGAAATTGAGTTTTTGGTAACAATTCCGCAATACGTTCCATCGTGCTCTTTACTCGCTCCCACCCCTTTTCTTTGGTCAATGCACCAGCATACAACACACGACACACTTGCGTAAGTTCATTCGTCGGTAGTGGCTGGATATAAGCTAAGTCGGGATAATAAGGTAAATTGATATTTTTCTTCCTGGGATACAACACACGAAATGGTTTAGCCTTATCTTCTTCTCCAAAAATGAGAGCATCTGTTCTCCACCCAGCCCAAAGGTTCGCAATAGCGAGCACAAGCGCCTTAAACAGTTTGCCCATTCGAATATTCCGTAAATTTTTTTTTGAAGGATACCATTCTGTAATATCATACACAATTTTAGCAGATGTATGACGTATTTTCCATAAGGATTTTGGTGTATCTACTATATAAATATCTGCCTGCTTAGGTACATAATTAAGGAAAGAATCCATGCCATAAATCTCAACAATATGCCCCGCTTCTCGTAACGTCTGTGCTTGATGAAACAGTACACGCTCATCTGTCTCTGTATGAGCGGATTGCAGAAATATGATACGTTTGCTTTGCCCCATATGATCTATCGCATTCTTCTCTCTTTCAACCAGTTGTATGCATTGGCAAACCAGAAATACCACTTATAATATTTCTCCACACTATAATATAAGGTACGCGTACTTCCGAATTGTTTATAATGATTAGCGACACCTCTAATCATACTGCCCTCAAAATCAAATGCCACGCCATGTTGGCGAGCTAATTTAATTGCCTCTAGTACAAGCAAAGCGCTCGCTCCTGAATCTTTGTAGCTCGGACTATAACAAGGTATAAGGTAGTACATGCTTTGTCTATCCCAAACCAAAAAAGCCGCCGCCAACATCTCATTATCTGCATTGCAAATGGAGAGAATTTGACATTGATTCATACGACGAGCCTTACGCTCTAAAACCAACAAAAACTCGCGCGAATAACTAATTTGCTTACCTTGCTCTTGTAGACATTTAACGTGAAAACGGTAGAAATCTTCTACATTCAGATTCGTATCAGCATGTAAAGAAAGTGCTTTTTGTAATTGACGTTTCTTGTTTTTGGAGAAAGAAGCAATTACCTTATCAAGGTTCGATAAATCTTCGATACGATATGTCACACGCTCCTTGATCTTGAATCCTAACTGCTGCATTTGCTCAATAGCCACACTATTGATAGCGTAATGTTGATAGTAATAATGCAGTCCTAATTCGGATAACTGTTGTGCAAATTGCTGACAAACGGCAACAGTTTTAGCGGTGTCATTAGCTATATCTTCGCGCATCCAAATACCGCCAATTTGTGTTTGTTGCGGCATGACGATGTATTTCATCCACGCGCGCTTGCGCAGTAGATATGGTAAAGCTGCTTGAATAGTGCCTTGCTCATCGTGGCTCAGTAGCACGTCCCAATGCTTTCCCGCACATACTGCATCCAACCACCAATCAGTCATAAATAGTGGCAATTCGCTATTTTTCAAGCAAAATTCATGGTATAATTCTTTGTTGGTCATATTACCCAATATACAATTTGCGTGCAAAGTTACGATTTTTTGCCGAAATATCCAAATAACACTTGCAAAATTCAAAAAAAAGTAGTACTTTTGCACGTCAATTCAAAAATAACTTATAAAATTATCTGATATGATTGTTGAAACCAGTCCGTACAAGGTTTTTGCTCTTTCTCAAGGAGGTGAGCTCGCTAAACGTATTTGTGACTATTTAGGATGTACATTAGGCAACATCCAAGTAGCTCGTTTCTCTGACGGTGAGTTTGCCGTAAGTTTTGAGGAATCCGTTCGTGGACAATCGGTGTATATCGTGCAATCCACTTGCCCAAGTAGCGATAACATCATGGAGTTGCTACTCGCTATTGACGCAGCGAAGCGTGCAAGTGCATACAAAGTGATTGCTGTTATCCCATATTTCGGTTGGGCACGTCAAGATCGCAAGGACAAACCACGCGTATCAATTGGTGCAAAAGTATGTGCGAACCTATTGCAAGGTGTAGGCGTTGACCGAGTGATTACAGTTGATCTCCATGCTGACCAAATTCAAGGGTTCTTTGATATCCCTGTTGATCACCTCTATGGCGCAAATGTGTTGGCTGACTACGTACAAGCACTCAATCTCGACAATCTTATCGTAGCATCTCCTGACGTAGGTGGTACCAAACGTGCTTCAGTATTCGCTAAGAAGCTTACAGCTCTTACCAAACAAGATGTTCCAATGGTCATCTGCTACAAGCACCGCCCTAATGCCAATCAAATCGGCGAAATGCGTGTCCTTGGTGATGTGAAAGATAAAAACGTAGTCATCATTGATGATATTGCAGACACTGCAGGTACACTCTGCAAAGCAGCTGAAGTGATGAAGGCAGATGGCGCTAAGTCTGTTCGTGCATTGGTAAGCCACGGCTTGATGTCAGGACCTGCTTGCGAACGTGTTACCAATTCCGCACTTGAAGAGCTCGTTTACACCGATTCCATTCCGTTTAATCGAGAGCGTTGTTCTAAGGTAAGCATCGTGTCTATGGCAAAGCCTATCGCTGAGACAATCCTTGCTATCCAAAACCATCGTTCTGTTAGTGAATTGAATATACACTAATTTGATTTATAGACAATTATTATATATTGCCCTATCGTTGGTTTTGTTCTCTTGCCAGACTAAAACCAAGACTTCTACAGATGTCCGCTGTGCTTTTTCAGCGGACTCTGCATATACTTACATCGCCCAGCAAGTGGCGTTCGGCGCACGTGTGCCTGGCTCTGACGAACATGCCGCTTGTGGAGACTGGCTGGTACGTAAACTGGCGCAGTTTGGTGCGCAGGTGCACAATCAGTATGGTACTATGACCAATTATGCAGGTGAATCACAAGCTCTGCGCAATATCGTTGCTTACTTCGAGGGGACGACTCCAAATACCATTCTGCTCTGTGCACACTGGGATTCGCGCCCTTGGAGCGATGAGGAAGAGCACTATGATGATCGTTTTACCCCTGTGCTTGGTGCCAATGATGGTGCAAGTGGTGTGGGCGTGATACTTGAGATTATTCGTCAGCTATCCATTCTCAAAGCACAAGGTGAGGCTATTCCTTCTATCCAAATCGTCTTCTTCGATTGTGAAGATATGGGCACTCCTAACCACTATACAGGAACGCAGCGCGAACACACTTGGTGCCTTGGCAGCCAATACTGGGCAAAAGAGTACAAACAATCAACTGTCAACTGTCAACTGTCAACTGTCAACTGCCAATACGGTATTCTTCTTGATATGGTGGGCGACCCTTCAGCCACTTTCCCACGCGAGTATTTCTCACAACAGTATGCTGGCAGTTATGTTGAGCAATTATGGCGCACTGCTTCTAGACTAGGCTACAGCCGCTATTTTGTCAACCAATCTACCTACTATCCCATTACCGACGATCACTACTATGTCAGTACTATCGCAGGTATTCCATGCGTGGATATTATTGATTACAAGCCGAATACAGAGACGGGATTTGCCGAGTGGTGGCATACTCGTCAAGATAATATGCAAAATATCAACAAACAAACCTTACAGGCAGTCGGAGAGACTGTATTAACAACGATATGCTCGAAATAAAGAATCTACACGCCACTATTGCTGGCAAAGAAATACTTAAGGGGCTTAACCTCACCGTCAATGAGGGCGAGGTACATGCTATCATGGGTCCCAATGGCGCAGGCAAATCTACCCTATCTAATGTGCTGACGGGTCATCCTGCCTATACTGTCACAGCGGGCGAAGTCTTCTTCCGTGGCAAGAACCTCCTAACCATGTCGTCTGAGGAACGTGCGCGCGAAGGCATGTTCTTATCTTTCCAATATCCAGTGGAGATACCAGGTGTATCAATGGTCAATTTCATGCGTACTGCTGTCAATGAGAAGCGCAAGCACGAGGGCAAACCTGCCCTCTCTGCCACCGATTTCCTCAAGCTCATGCGCGAAAAGAAAGCGCTTGTTGGTATGGACAATCGCCTTACCAAACGCTCTGTTAATGAGGGTTTTTCGGGAGGTGAGAAGAAACGCAATGAGATCTTCCAAATGGCAATGCTTGAACCCTGCCTCTCCATTCTTGACGAAACAGATTCTGGCTTGGATATTGATGCGCTGCGTATCGTGGCAGAAGGTGTTAATGCACTCAAAACGCCTCACACAGCATCGATTGTCATCACCCACTATCAACGTCTCCTCGATTACATTGTACCTGATTTCGTACATGTCTTAGCGGACGGCAAGATTGTTCGTACAGGCGGCAAAGAACTTGCACTCGAACTCGAAGACAAAGGCTATGCCTTTCTTAATGAACAACCTTGAACCATCTTGAACAATGTTGAACGAAATCATCCTACATCCTGGCGAACATCGTGAGATCATCTTGCTCAACGAGCCTGATACCAATTGGCATATCATTCAAGAGGCTGGTTCTACCCTCTTGCTCCATGTGATAGCATTGCCTCATCCCAACGATGAAGCCCAATGGCATACTTCAATCACTGTAGAACATAAGGCAACAGGTTGTAAGACAGAGATGTATGGTCTTGCTCTTCTGCACTCACAGCAGCAACATCATCTCACCACACGCGTGCTTCATAATGTAGGCGGGGGCTATTCATCGCAACTCTTCAAGTTTGTTTTGGATGATGAGTCAAAGGCTTCTTTCAAGGGCGAACTAAAGATATTGCCTGATGCGCAACAAGTAGAGGCATACCAAACCAACCGCAATATATTACTCTCGCGCCAAGCAGAGATGACTACCGAACCGCAACTCGAGATCTATGCTGATGATGTCAAAGCAAGCCATGGTGCTACTACAGGACAACTCGACGATTCAGCGCTTTTCTATATGCAACAACGCTGTATTAGCCGCGAAACGGCACGCAAACTACTGCTTTGTGCTTTCTTTGAGGACGTGTTGCGCACTTTGCCTAACGAGCAAATGCAAGAAGACATCGTAGAAAAGATCAACGAATATATCGGCTAAATCATCTTTGACTACCGTCTATCTGGAAACTCTCCATACTCCTCGAACGTATAATTCAAGAAGTCATTGATGGGCTTAGCAGCATAAGCAATCTCAGTTGCTAAATCCACGAAATCGGGTGCACACACTTGCTCATCCGTCAGAGGTGTAGAGAAGGTATAGCACTTTCGCTTTAACCAATCAACATGCTCAAAATCTGCAGGGAATCCCTGTGGCACCTTCTTGAGCATATACTCGCTATCAAAATCCTGAAAATACTTGTTTGTCACAGGATTAGCAAAGATACTTTCCACCTCATCATAGTTGGCTAACACCTCTTTGCGTAGTGCATTGAGCAAATCTTTATTGGGACACCATATACCGCCGCCAAACATACACTGACCAGGCTGAATATGCACATAATACCCTCCTCGATCACTCTTTCTGCCGCCTCGCACAGCAGGAAACACGCCAAACCATTCTTTGAAAGGACGTTTATCGGATGAGAAACGCACATCGCGATAAATACGCCATATACAATCCTTCGGCTGTAAAGGCGCCAAATCGGGGTCCATCTCCTTCAATCGCTCCAACCATTCAGCAGTAAACAGCTCAAAACGTTGCTGGCAATCGCGGTACCAATCTTTGTGTTCATTAAACCACTCACGGTTGTTATTGCACGACAATTCCGCTAAAAAATTCAGTATCTCTTTCATAAATTATTTCTCCTTTCCTTGCTGATCAACAAAAAATACACATGATGGACTAACCAATACTATATTGTCGCCACTAATCTTATATGCAGCTTTGATTGGTAGATGCTGCTTACATTCGAATCGACGAATAGATTCCAACTGTGGATTAATCACAATGAATACACCATTTGCATAGACCAAAAGGTAATCTTCTCCTATAGGAAGGATACTGACTATATCTGCCTCCTCCTGTGGCAGTTGGTGAGCAAAAATCACCATATCAGTTAGTGCATCACGATATTGCTCAAAAGGTGCAAGTGTTTCATCTATCGCATCGTAAAATTGCTTGGAAATCTCGCTATACATGCTATCAGCCATTTCCAAGCGTTGCTGTGCCATAGTAAGAATCGATTGAATCGTAGTATCAGAGCCCAGCACCTGTTTATATTTATCCAGTTCAATATCAGTTACTCTTGATTGCAACACCTCCAACGCACCACAAGTAGTTTTCTTTTTTTGGTATTTCTCATACAGCGTATTCAATGCCAGTTCTATATCTTCTTGTATAATGCTATCGTTTGGTAAAAACAAACCTTGTGCATGGCATTGGATTAACTCTGCACACATTTGTTGAATCTGTGTTAATGGTTCCATAAACGACGCATAATCCATTTTGTTGATATAATTCGTGAGAATTTTATTTGTCTTAATCGCTTGCTTCTTACCATTCTTCACCTTATGAATAGCATCATCAATACATCTATATTCATGTTCAATAGCTTGATAATACGTATCATATTCATCACTTTGTTTGGTCAAAAACTGCTTTGCAAATTCGCCATAATTCCAAAGCGGAATGGCTGATTCCATAAAGTTCGTTTGTGTCAGTCCATCCAAACGATATAATTGAATCTTATTATATATAAAAGTAGGATGATAGCCTTCAATGGGATATTGTTGCAACGAATTCTCAAATGCCTTTATATCCAACTGCAACGAATCAAACTGCATTGCCAATTGATTCAGAAGCGCAACATCTTGCTGTTGCAGTCGCAAATGCGCTTGTTTTTCACTCGGATAGAGTTCACAAAATTCAGTAAACATACGCCTACATACACTATAACGCTCCACCATACGATTGTAGTTATTATATAGGTTATCTACTTGTGTCTTAATCTGCTTTACGCGATTCAGTTTCTCACGGGCAAATCGCACAATATCCTCATATGCAATCTTCTTACCCTGTGTAGGGATACCTACAAAATCCTCGTCCTTTAGACTGCTATTTTGCGCATAGTGAATACAATTCCCATAATATACCCGCGCATTATATAGCACGCGGCTCAGGTAGTCGTAGTTCAAAATAGGATGGATACTACCCATCAACTCCTCGCTATGCTTGCCCAAATGGTAATACACTCCAGCAAACTGTGGGTGCTGCAACTGGTATTGCTCCAATTGGTAGATAGCCTGTTCTTTAGTCATTTGAGTAATGGCAACCAATTGCTCATCAAAATTCTCTTGTCCGTACAAGCAAGTCATAACCATGCACATCAAAGCACATGCGATATATCGTAATAAAATATTTCTCATTATTCTATCTCATTAATAGTAAATTCTACACGTCGGTTAATAGCACGATTCTCATCGCTATCATTGGGGACTAATGGTTTGCTTTTGCCATATCCTTTGGCGATAATACGCTTGGCAGCAACTCCCTTTCTGATAAGGTATTTTCTCGCCGATTCACCGCGTTGTTGAGACAATCGCAAGTTATACTGCTCACTACCCACATCATCTGTATGTGCCGACAATTCAATGCACATTGACGGATTATCTTGCATCAGTTTAACCAATTTATCCAATTCGGCGTACGATGATGGTGTCAATACGGATGAATTATGATCAAATTGGATATTACGCAGTTGCAACACCATTTCCTTCCGTAAAGCAGTAAGAGGAATGGTATAGGTCAGTTCTGCCGCTACGTTTGGAATATGAATGAGGGTGTCCTTATAGATATATCCCTTAGCTCGCACATATACGAGGTAAGTGTTATCCTGTCTTGCCATAGTGATATGGTGCAAAGAATCATTACTTAAGTTTGCTAACACCTCATCTTTGTTTTTATTACGCATCTCCACCACAGCAGGCACAGGACACAAACTATCTGCATCAACAACTCGAAGAGTCACTTGGTTTTTGCATGGTAACAGTTCAATGTCTAATTCCGATCGTGTGAGTAAGATACTATTTTGAGTGTTAATATGCAGGGTGGTATCTTCATATCCCTTTTTCTTGTATGTAATATCATAAACCCCACCTATATTCAGTTCAATATCCGTTTGATAGGTAGCTCTCTTTATTGCTTGCCCATTCAATAAAATACTATCGGGTGATATTGGCAATAATATATCACCATCGTACGCATTGATGCGAATATTTAACTGTTTGTCTAATTCAATATTCGCCTTTATTATAGTATCTGCCTTTAATTGAGTACAATCGTATTCACAATAATGATGCGAATAATTCTCACCAGTTATATCAATAAAATAGGGAATTCCCGCAGGAAGAGCCAATTTATATATCCCCAAATAACTACTTTGAATTTGTGCCAACGGTTTGAAGCTAATGGCATGAAACACACTGATTTGTGCAGGTGCTATACGTTTGGTTTTCACATCTCGTATTCTGCCTTCTAATGTGAGAATAGGCTGTGGGTGGAATTGTTCAGGCAATACCAATTGCTCTGCGATATAAGAAGTATCCCGATTATTACAAATTTGATGTGTATAACCAATTGTAACATTGCACACATTACCTTGCCGCACAAAATGCTTTAGGTATGGAGCATAATAATGCTCATTTTTGTTTTCTGGTGCTAATATCAGCATGGGATCATACCAATTGCGTTGGTCAATTCGCTGGGTATAGAACAGTGCAAAATTATTATCCTTTTTATTATCTGCCGTCCGACTGGAGGCAAAAATTACAGTTTTATTATCAGGTAGCAAGACGGGCGAGATGTCATGGCCACACGAAATAATCACAACTTCAGGCATCGACCATTGCGCACTCGCTTTGTTAGAACACATGAGGTAGAACAGCTCTTGAGTCTTCTTTCCTTTTCCAACTTCGATAGTACGTCTAACAAACATCATATCTTGTTCGCTACTAGAGAGTGTTGGATACAACTCATCGGCAGGCGTATTCAGTGCTGTCAGTGCAGTAATATGCTCCCATACTTTAGCATTCTTCCTTGCCGTGTACAAGTCATAATGCGTTTGCTGAGGTGCCTTTGCTGAGAAAACTATCGTTTGCTCGTCAAACGACAAACTATGTGAGTGTATTTGCCACCCCTGCTGCTGCAATGCAGGCAACGGCGACTTGTAATTCGCTTGAATCATCTGCCCATACCCTATACCCAAAGGTAATAAGGTCAGCAACAATGCCATCATATTTTTCATGTTCATTCTTTTTATTTGTGCAAAGGTACAACTTTTTTTGCATATATCAAAAAAAACAACTAACTTTGCAGCCGATTTTAGGTCTCATAGTTCAATGGATAGAATAAGGTCCTCCTAAGACTTAGATTCGGGTTCGATTCCCGATGAGACTACATGTTGATAGTTGACAGTTGATAGTTGACAGTTGACAATTTACAGTTAAGAGTCGATAGGTGACAATGAAAGCAAAATTTTATGTTGTATGGCAAGGTCGCGAGGCAGGGATATACGATTCGTGGGCGGCATGCGAAGCCCAAGTGAAGGGCGTTGCTGCTAAATACAAAGGTTTTGCTACCCGCGAAGAAGCCGAAGTGGCATTCCAAGCCAATGCGGAGGATTATATCAAAAGGCCCTCCCCAGCCCTTCCTTCAAAGGGAGGGAGTAGTTCGCTTATGAGGAGGGAGAGTAGTCCCATTTTGAGAGGAGAGATAGAGGGGATTCACCTCCCAGCCCTTGCAGTAGATGCTGCGTGCTCGGGCAACCCAGGACTGATGGAGTTGCGTGGTGTAATAGCCGATACGGGCACACAAGTATTCCATCGTGGGCCATATATAGATGGTACCAATAATATTGGAGAGTTTCTAGCCATCGTATTGGGATTGGCCTATTTGCAGCAGCAAAACTTACCTTGGGCATTGTACTCAGATAGCAAAACTGCCATCGCATGGGTAAGGCAGAAACAATGCAAAACCAAATTAGCATGGAGTACAAAGAATCAAGACCTCTTATTGGCTGTACGTGCGGCAGAGAAGTGGCTACACGAGCATACCTGGACTACACCTATCTACAAGTGGGATACGGAACATTGGGGTGAGATACCCGCCGATTTTGGACGAAAATAAGGTACGCTTAGTACATGCGATTGATGGCGTAATCCAAAAGCGACAATAGACTCTCTTTATATTTATTTTCAGGGAAAATACCGAGCAAATCTGTTGCTTTCTTGCGGTACTTCTCCATCAACTGGTGTGCATAGCGAATACCATCATAACGAAGCACAAAGGAGCGAATCTCCTGCTCCGCCTCAAACACATCAATATGTGGAGACTTATTGGCCAATGCCTCGGCTAATTCTTTTATTTGATTTGCCTCTTCCTTAGTAGCACGTTGTAGTGATTTGATAATAGGTAAGGTGGCTTTACCATCACGGATATCATTCATAGTTGGTTTACCCAAGTCTTCTATGTCTGAAAAATCAAACACATCATCTTTCAACTGAAAACATAATCCCAAGTACATACCAAACTGCTTCAGGGCATGGCTCTGACGCGCTGTGGCACCCGAACTAACAGCACCTGCTTCGCAGCAAGCAGCAAACAGATGGGCTGTCTTATGCTGAATCACGCGTAGGTATTGCTCTTCGCTAATCCACATGGATTCACCATCATGCAACTGAATCAACTCACCCGAAGACAATGCTGATCCTACCTCAGAAACAATACCAAGGATGGTGGTATTACGCAATTCAGCCAATAGACCTATCACTTTTGCCAGTAGGTAATCGCCTACCAAGATGGCAATCTTATTGCTCCACTGCTCTTGTATTGCTTTGACCCCACGGCGCATGGGAGAATTATCCACCACATCATCATGCACCAACGATGCCGTATGCAGCAACTCCAGTGACACAGCCGTCTGAATCGTCTTATCCGTCACGCCTTTGCATATCGCAGCCGATAGCAATACCAAGATAGGACGCAACTGTTTGCCACGTTTGGTATGGATATAATCCAACACATTACTTATCAATGTATTGTCTGCTGCCAGCGCTTGACTAAACGCTTGCTCAAATTGCATAAACTCGGTTTGTATAGGCTGACGCAATGCTTTCATCGGATTGTTTACCAATTGATTGAATTTAAGTATCCACGATAGACATCGCTAAAGGATTGCGTTTGATTTTGCCCACCAATAATATAGATATTATTCGCTTTGTCCACCAATACGCTTTGTTTCTGGCGTGTTGTATAGGTCTTTGGCAATTGATTATGCGTCGTATCGGGCATATGCCAATTCATACCTTCGTCATCCGAAATAAGCATATCGCTGCGCCATGTTAGGTCGTTGTCGATACCACCAAACATCATCAAATGATCTGCATATTGAATAATCGACACACCTGTAAGCGAGTTGAATTGAGGTTGCTCAATGGTGAAGTCTTTCAATCGATACCCTGAATTAGCTGCATATTCAAAATTCCAACGCGTATTAACGGCTTGACCATTTTTTGCGCGCCCACCTACCACCATAGCGCGTGGACGTTCGCTGCTGCTCTGGAATGTCAAAGCTGCAAAATCGCTGATAGGGAATTGGGCGGGCAATGCACCATCGACTAGTCCTTGCATATCCGTAAATGGCTGAATAAGTGTATCCGTCACAGTCGCCAAATATAGCTGATTGTCAGCACGATTCTCTACCACACACCACGCTTTACCATCGAAGTTCATCAACATCGTTTGTGGCGAAAAGTCTGCTGAAGAATAATCGGTTGCAGTCCAATGGATATTGTTTTGTGACCAATACAATTGGTCATTAGCAATATAATACAACGTATTCTCATGTTGCATAATCTCACGTACTGAGCATGGCGTTGGCAAGCCCGTTAGCGACGTTTGTTTGATCCAATTCTCGCCTGTAGCAGATGTATATAACTCCGTAGAAAAACCATTGTTGACATATACTACCAATTCGTCGTTGACCAACAATGCTTGCGTTTCACAATATTGAGGAGCGAATATTTGCTCTGTTAATTGTTTCCAAACGTATAAATCAGGATCTACTTGATGCACCGTGATATGAATACGATACCATTTCTCATGCTCCAAATCGGATGATCGCACATATAGGTATACTGGTGATTTGGTAAAGTCAATGGTATCCGCCCCGGTGCTTGTAATGGAGATGTCTGGCAGAATAAATGTAGCTGAACCAGGAGTAGCCTTATAAGTTACCATAGGCACAACGCTATCAATACGTGTACCGTATGCCAGCGAGTCAATATTGTATATCCAACCTGTATCTGCTCTATGCTCCACTTTATATATCGCACGTGTCAGGCCTGGGTTGGTAGTATCGGCTTGAAATGTAAAGGAATTGACACGCGCATCCGACGAGGTAAGCATCGTCTCGGTCTTGTTGCATCCTATCAATACAACAGATAATAGCATTAATATAGGGATAAAATACCTCATAATCATAAAATTTTGCACAAAGATACTGCTTTTTTTGCACGTATGCAAAAAAAGTTGTACTTTTGTATGTTTTTTTGAAGAATTATGCTTTTTGAATCCAATATTTTAGACTTATTAAAGATTCTTCCCTACCGTCGGAAACAACGTGAGAAGAGTCGTATGCGCGAATTGCTATCTCAAAAACGTCGCATGCTAACAGTAGAGATGGTGCGTGAAAGTTCCGACCAAGTGGTAGCACTGCTCGAGCAATTGCCAGCTTTTCAAGCTGCGCAAACAGTGCTGATTTATTATCCCACACGCAACGAAATAAATGTATTGTCACTGATAAAAAAATACAAACGAACCAAGACATTTCTCTTTCCTGTTGTGAAAGGTCGCTCTATGGATGCATGTCCTTATGAAGGCAACGAGAATATGCATCGAGGCAAATACAATATTCCAGAGCCTACTACTGCACCTTACACAGGGAAAATCGATCTGACGATTGTACCAGGTTTAGCATTCGATGCCAAAGGCAATCGTCTTGGTCGTGGTGGAGGATACTACGATCGATTTATCAGCGCCACCAAATCCCAGTCGCTATTAGTGGGTGTGGGATATGATTTTCAGATGGTGGATAGTGTGCCGACCAACCTCTTTGACAAGCACATGAATTATGTAGTTTCGCCAGCCAAAGGCATTATCAAAATAAAAAGGGATTGATTATTGAATCCCTTTTTTTATTGATTACAACTCCAGCTTCGTCTGCTGTGCGCGCTGTGCAATGATCTGCTGATCGGTTTGAGGAGTTAGTTTGGCTTCGCCGGTACGATAGTAATATATCATTCCGTATGCCTGGCATTTTTGCAACTTGGCATAAGGCAACTCATCCTTGTAAAAGGCTTCTATCTGATCCCACATATCCAAGATAATCTCATCTGCTTGTTTGCGAAGCGTCTCGGTATCTTCAAACACACGACTATGGGTGCGTTTGTGCAACTGGTGGCTAGTATAATCCTCTTTGAACATCTCATAGTGTACCTTCACCTTATTGATAGTTGGGTTATAGATGGCAAATCCCCCTGCAGCTGTACGTTGGTTTTCGCCATCAATAATATTTTGTCCCCATTCCATCAAGCCCTCTTCTGAACTCAAGTCTGGCAAAGAATCGCTCTTGGGGTCAAGTTTGTATAACTCTTTTTGGCTACGTTTGATCTCACCACGAATCACTGCTAAGTTTAGCACTTGTATAAAATGAGATATGTACATGCGCGCGTTGCGCACACGATGGCGATACTGCTTGTTAGCAGTTACTTTGCTATCAAAATTAGCATGGTATTGTGCCACTTGATTCTCAAACTGCATCAAGAATCGTTGTGCCTCTGTGATAGTACGATAATTGACAGCTTGGTCATTGTATGCAGCATTACCTGCTTGTTGCACAGCTCGTTGCAAAGCACGCAGACGTGCTTGATCTGTTTTTGGTAATCGACGATAAGGCATATGTTATGAGGATTAAAGTGTTCTAAAAATTTTAAAGGTTTTAATCTTTTCGGGTGTTGAGTTTGTTGGCTAATTGACGTAATTGCTCAGTCGCTGCATTTTGAGGCAATGTGTCCAATATTTGCAAGGCTTTTTGCGTGTAGTCTTGTACTACGGCTTCACATGCCGCACGTACATTCAGTTGCTCAAAGATGCCTTTGACTGCTGCAATTTTTTCCGTATTATCATCTAATAAGCTTCCATACCATTGATGCAATTCTTCTGTAAGTTCATCATCTGCCAGCTGCTGCGCAGTAAGATATACATACGTCTTTTTGTTACACGAGATATCTCCTCCGACTGCTTTTCCAAATGTTTTAGGATCACCCCAGACGTCTAAGATATCATCTTGTATTTGGAACGCCAATCCCACATTGATACCAAACTGATACAATGCCTCTTGTTGGGCTTCATTCGCACCTGCCATGTAGGCACCTATCTGCAATGCTGTTGCCAGTAGTACCGAGGTTTTCAAACGAATCATATGTAAGTATGCCTCTATGGAAACATCATCTTGACTCTCAAAATCGACATCGTATTGCTGTCCCTCGCAAATCTCTGTAGCCATTTTATTGAATAGGCGCAACACTTTGTGTAGTTTATCAGCTGGCACCTCAGCGAGCAACTTGTATGCCTCTATCATCATCTGGTCGCCTGAGAGTATGGCTGTGTTTTCATTCCATTGAATATGCACAGTCGGTCTTCCTCTGCGCACTTCTGCTTTGTCCATCACATCATCATGCAGCAATGTGAAGTTATGAAACACTTCCAGCGCCATAGCTGCAGGTGCCACTTCCTGCTCATTGCCGCCAAAGATACCGCATGCAATCATGGCCAATTGAGGGCGCACACGCTTGCCGCCTGCTGCCATGGTATAAGCAATAGGAGCATATAAGCCTTTGGGCTCACGTTCCCAGTTTAGTTTTGCTATTTCGTGGTTTATATCCATTGTGTGTAGTTTAGTGTTTAGAGTTTAGTGTTTAGAGTTTAGTGGACGCTTCGCTACTGTTTAGAGAAATTATCTTCAATGATCTCACTCAGCACCTCGCCAATATTCAATCCTGCGGCACGCACTTGTTGCGGAATAAACGATGTAGCAGTCATACCTGGCGTGGTATTGACCTCCAGCAGATTAATCTGCCAATCGCCTTTAGCATCTCGCCCTATCGCTCCATCACCTGTTAAGATATAATCCACACGAATAATACCCTTGCAACCTAAGATGTCATATATCTTCAACGTCATTGCCTGTACAGCATCGCGCACCTCATCAGGGATACGAGCAGGAGTGATCTCATCCACTTGCCCATTATATTTCGCATCGTAGTCAAAGAACTCATTGCTGGTCACCACCTCGGTGATTGGGAAAGCCACCGCCTTATCTTTGGTCTTATACACACCACAAGTAATCTCCACACCTTTCATGAACGCTTCACAAATCACCTCACTACCTTCAGCAAATGCTTTCTCTATAGCAGGTACAACTTCTTCTATGGTCTTAACTTTAGTCACGCCAAATGAAGAACCACCCACATTGGTCTTTATAAAACATGGCAAGCCTACTTGGGCGATGATGGTATCGGGGGTCAGGAGATGGGACTCCGATTTTCGTAGCAACACACTCTCTGCCACGCGTATGCCAAATCCTTTGAGATAGTGATTACACGTAAACTTGTTGAACGTCATAGCCGCAGCCAACACGCCACAACATGAATAAGGTACACCTACCATATCCAAGTATCCTTGCAACACCCCATTCTCGCCTGGTGTACCGTGAATAGTGATATACGCGAAGTCAAAATTCGTCTTTTCGCCTTTGTAGGTAAATGAAAAGTCATTCTTGTCTATCTCCACCCATTGCTCAGTGTCTTCAGGCACGATGCCATTATTCTCCGCAAGTACAGATGCCGTTTGCGCCAACGCCTGCCATACTGTACCACGCAGTTTCACGATAGTGATGTCGTATTGATCCTTCTCCAGAAAAGAATATATGCCCGCTGCGCTACGCAACGAAACACCATATTCTGAACTATCTCCTCCTGCAATAATAGCTATTTTGTGTTTCATTTTTCTCGTAATTACTCAATTTGCCCGCAAAGTTACAACTTTTTTTTGAGATATGCAACACCCTACTTAAAAAGTCAGCAAAAAACCACTTCTGGTTTCTTGCAGACTATTGATTATGATGGAGCCTTATATTGTCCTTGAGTCATCACACAAAACGATACTTCGTGGTATGCGCCCACTTCTCGCCTGGTCGAAGTATCGTATTGGGGAATTGCTCATAATGAATCGCATCAGGGAACATCTCTGCCTCTAAGCATATCGCACATTGTACATCATACATCTGGCCGGATTTGCCCATATGCTTCTCCACATAATTACCTGAATACACTTGCATGCATGGGAAGGTAGTCCATGTTTCCATGGTGCGTCCCCCACCCTCTAATATGGCAGCAAGTCGCAATGCTGGTGTCTCATTGGGCTGATTCCACCCTGGCAGTGCCCAACCATTGTCAATACCCAATCCCGCAGCAAAGAATGGCAAATCAATACGATCGGCTATCAGCACAGGCTCTCGCATGTCCATAGGTGTGTGCTCTACGGTTGCTACATTGCCTAATGGCACAGCCTTGTCATCGTAAGGGATATACTCATCTGCTATGACTTGCAAGGTATGGTCATGGATAGTACCATTGCCTTCTCCCTTGAGGTTGAAGTAGGCATGGTTGGTAAGGTTGAGGATTGTAGGTGCATCAGTGGTAGCCGTATATTGTATCACCAAATCCTTGCCCTGTACCATATAGGTCACATACACGTGCAAGTTACCAGGAAATCCCTCTTCACCATCGGGTGAGAGATAATGTAATTGAATGGCGGTATCGCTGACTTCTACGACGTCCCACACCTTGTCATTAAAACCATGATATCCACCGTGTAAGCAATGTTCACCTGCATTTTGGGTGACATGGTAGGTAGTACCATCGATGTCAAACTGTGCGCCGCGGATGCGTCCTGCGGTGCGACCATTGATACCATTGAAATAGACCTCTTGGGTTAGCCATTCGTCCAAAGTAGCGAAGCCTAATACTACGTCTGCTACTTCGCCCTCGGTATTAGGCACCAAGAGTGAGACGATTTTTGCACCATAGTTGGTGATTTGAGCAGTGATGCCATCGGGAGTAGCGAGGGTGTATAAACCCACCTGCTTACCTTGGACTATTTGATTAAAACTTGCTTCGTTGATCATATTGCTTGTGCGATAATTGTGTTCATTTGTTCTTCTACGGCTTCTTGCTCCTCAAAGAGGCGGATTTGTGCTTTGGTGCGCACGAGGTTGTGCTCTGGATAAGCAATCTGATAATAGGTATCGCCATTGAGGTAGTCGATATAGAAGCGTACTGCTTGCATAAAACTCATGCGCTTGCAGCCATAAGGCAACAAACTCTTCTCTAAATCGGTGAGGAAGGTTGCTGTGGATAAGTAGCCTTTGGCATAGGCCTCGAAAATCTCCATATTCACGTGGATGTTCTCTAAGTTAGGATCATCCTCTGCACCTGTATTGGCAGCAGTACGAATGAAATCGCCAAAGTCGCTCAACACGAAACCTGGCATCACGGTATCGAGATCCACGATACACATGGGTTGACCGTTTTGGTCAAAGAGCATATTGTTGACCTTGGTATCGCAGTGATTGACGCGTTTAACCAGTTTTCCTTCGGCGTATAACTTTTCTGCAATACACATTGCATCTGCGCGCTCAAGCAGGTAGTCGGCTATATCTTGGGTAGCTGCCTTGCGACCTGCTGCATCGTTGGCAAGTGCCTCGTGGAGTTGCTGAATGCGAAATGCCAAGTTGTGGAAGTTGGGGATGGTCTCTATCAGTTGACAGTTGACAGTTGACAGTTGACAGTTGTCAGTTGATGGTTGAGAGTTGAGAGTTGACAGTTGACATTGGAAATTGCCGAATGCTTGACCAGCTAAATAAGCTGAGTGTGCATCAATGCGCTCGTAGGAGAGGGCATTCTCAATGAGTACATATATGCGCCAATAGTCGCCTTCGGGAGTCTTGTAATAGAGTTTACCATCCTTGGTAGGCACTACGCGCAGTACCTTGCGCTCCACGTCTGTCTCGCCCGCTTCGGTAAGGAGTTGGCGAATATGGGAAGTGACGCGCTCGATATTGTTTTGCAAGCCCTCTACATCTTGGAAGATATTGTGGTTGATGCGTTGGAGGAAGTAGGACTTACCACCCTCAACTGCTGCCTTTAGGCAAAAGGACTGATTGATAATACCGACTTTGATTGCCTCGGGCAAAAGGACGGGGTTGTCTAATTGAAATTGCTGAATAATCTTTTCCATAAAAGTATATTTATAGAAGTTAAGTATCGCTATATCTCAAAAAAGACTGCACGCGCAGCCTTTTTTGAGATATTATGCTGTGACTTATTTTTCTTGCGCACCCAAGATGTTGTATTGTACATTATCGCGAATAATGTACAATTGACCATTCTTGATTACTTTCTTAGAGGTGTTAGCTACTTGTGTATTCTCAAGCGCAGTAGTTTCACCTGTAGAGAAGGTTACAGAATGGAATACTACATCAGACCATTGTACATGGTTCTTGAGTTTGAGCATATATTTACCCATAGGTACTGCAGAAAGATCCCATGTACCAAATAAAGTAGCACCAGTAGGAGCTGCTTGATCTGCGCACTCGAAGGTAGCAATAACTTCGTTGGTCGCTACATCTACGAGATAGAAATCTGCACTAGTGGTATTGGTCGCCGTGAGATCAACAGTTACATTGTATATAGCAGGTTCTTTCAACTCTACCGTCCATGATGCCCAAAATGCAGTATCATGCTCATTTTTACTCAATTGCAGTGTCTCACCTGGAAGCAATGCTCGGTGAGTAGAGTATGCTGCTGCAGCAGTATGGGTGCTGGCAAAATTAGCATAAGTATAAGGTGCCACATTCAATGGATGGTATTGTGTTTCAGACCATTTCCAACCATCCATTGTCGGAGTAGCAGGAATCATATAGTTACCCCAATCGAAAGCAACAAACGCCCATACACTTCCAGTAAATGGAACAGTAGTAAATGCAGCTTGATTAACAGACATCTCACGAATGCTACCAGTCTCGTTTGCACCAAACAACGAACCCTCGTTCCATGTTGCCAACTCATAGTCTTTGCCAAAAGAAGGACAATACCATGCAGCTTCACCAGTAGTTGTACTCTTATCAGCGTCTGTGAAAATAACAGGATAATTTGCCAACATCAATTCATGTTCGCCTTCTGTCATCACACAGAAAGCAGCACCCTCTGGTAAGGCTAAGTCATCTTGAGGAACGACCATTTTAACTACAGGACCTACGCCTGGCTCGGTAAGCATAGGAACTTCTGCCCAATCAGCATTAGCACCATCAATAGCAATGGTTTGTGCAAACATAGTACCTGAAAGTACCAATGCACTAACGATAGAGAAAAATTGTTTCATAATATTATTTTTTAGTTATGTTAATGAATCTTATTACTTCATGCGTTCGCGGAAGAAGTCCATGATTTTCTTATTCCAACCAGCGGGGATCTCGTGTCCCATCTCTGGATAGTAGTACATTACCTTGTCCTCGGTAGGGAGGTTGTTGAATGGAGCGAGGTTGGTGTGAGATGGGCAAGTGACATCTTGCAAACCGCTACATGCGATGACAGAGGCAGCGATACGGGTAGCGAGGTTCTTGGTATCGAAGTATGAGAGGAATGCATACATCTCCTCGTCGGTCATACTACCCTTGTTGGCTTTGGCAGTCTGTGCTGGCCAAGATACGATATTGAAATAATCTGGGAAGTCACCGAGGAATGCTACGCATGGCGCAATGGCGGTGAATGGGTAATCGCTGAGTGCAGCTACTGCATAAGATAGTGCACCACCTTGGCTAGAGCCCTCTGCAAAGAGTTGGGTCATGTCGCTGCTCTCACGGGTAGCCATAAAGCGAACGGCTTGTACGCAGTCCATAAACGCACCACGATAGTAGTAACCATCCTTTACGCCAAAGTTGTATGCAAACCAGTCGCCATAGATATTCTTGAAGTCTTCCTTGCCATCTGGATAACGGTGACTTGCGCCACGGTTGTTGAGCATTTGTCCGCGGATAGAGAAGAAGAACTCGGCGTATTCGCTGTCGTTGCCACCTGGGCATGGAGGCCAAGAGGTAGCACCTTGTGTGTCATATCCATAGAAGTGCATGATGACAGGGTGCTTCTGACCATCTTGTGGCTCTGCATAGTAACCACGCACAATGACAGGGTCGCCGTCTGGCGAGTCAGGTACAGATTGCAATTCTACGAGGTAGATTTTGCGTTTGTCGGTACTCTTATTCTCTAACTCGGTGAGTTGAGCATTCATATCAATGGCCTCCAATTGCGCTTTAGCAGCAGCCCAATATTCGTCGAAGTCAGGTTGCTTATCTGGTGCAGAAACGATGGCAGTAGGATTGATACCGAAGTTGAAAGCACGAGCGCTCTTGTTATTGACAATACAGTTAGCGCGATAGAAACCTGGTGCGAGGGCATCAGTAGTAGTTATTGTAATATCCTGAGCAGTATTCGCTGGTACACTAACCGTTTGCTCAATGGTTTCTACTGATCCCTTTATATCTTTAGTTACCATCACGGTGATAGCTGCATCTACAGCCACCGCATTAGGGTTCTCCAGATGGATAGTGATGGTAGGTTTGCTATCAAATACCCAATTATCGGTAACAGGTACAGATTGCTTAAGAGGTTCTAACTGGGCAGGAATAGAATCCTTTGGCTCTTCTGGTGTGACACCACCATTAATGGGTTCGCAGCTTGCCATCATGGTAGCTGTGAACGCAAGAGCAGAGAATAAAATAAATATCTTTTTCATATTTTCTTGAGATTATAGGTTAAAGGTTAAAGGCGGGGGATACAGCGTAGCTGTACTACCTGCCTCTAACCTAATAATCTCTAACCTTTATCTTTACTTAGACAACGCGTACATTGCGAAGCCGGCGCATACGAGACCTGCGATTTGCAATGGGTTTGGAATTACATGCAAGATCACGAGGGAGAGCAATACAGTCACCATAGGAGCCAAACCTTCCATAGGAGAAACCACGACTGCTTTACCATGGCGGTAAGCATAAACGAGGGTCAATGCACCAATTGAGTTGAGGATTTGGATACCGAAAGAAGACCAGAATGTGCCAGCTACTGCCTCACGTGCAAAGAACTCAGCTGCATCAGGGGTCATGAAATATGCTACTGGTGCCAATACCACAGCGAAGAGAGCCATATATACGAAGAGTGACTCAGCGTCCATGCTCTCGTTAGCAAACTTCATGAAGAAGCCTTGGATACCCCAAGCGAGGAGCACGAGCACTGCCAAGACGATCCACAACCAACCCGTAACAGGGCTACCTTCGTTGCCAGTCTCGAGCGAGAGGAGAAGGATAGCAGCCAAAGCCACTACGATACCTGCCATTTGCCACTTGTTAGCACGCTCCTTGAGGAAGATAGATGCCAAAGTGATTACCACTACTGGTGACATGGAGATGAATGGATAGATGATATAGCTTGGGCCAAGGGTGAGGGCCTTAAAAAGCACCAATTGACCACCAGCACCAAGCAGACCTACGATAGCGCCTAAGCCAATGCCGCGCCAACTGAAGGTGAGCTTGCCTTTGTTGATGATGAGTGCCACCAATGCGCAAGGCAACATAGAGAGTGCCCATGCGATGTAAACGACTGTGTCAGGAATACCATGACTGATTTGATAACCTGAGAATGCTCCCCAAATACCCCAAGTAACGACGGTAATGAGGATGAAAAGTAACCAAAGTTTGTTCTTCATTGTTGTTTATAATTAATAGTTAGTATTTTATTTTTAAGACAATTATTGTCAACTTGAACGTCAATTATCGTCAATTCAAGGACATATAAATTCCATTTTATAACAAAAATACGCTTCGTTAGACTCGCTATAAAAATATACAAAATCTAGTATCTCAATTTTGTTTTTGCATATAAGAAGCAGTTAACTGCTTAAGTATGCAAAACAAAATGATATCTTTTTTATTTCACGAGTTCGAAGTAGGGCAGACGGGCGAGGGGGACGGAGAGGGTGTATGTCTTGCCACCGCGGTAGCGTTTGCCTTGTTCGTCGCGCCAAGTGCCTTTGGGCAAGGTGACGGTGCGCTCGGTGCCAGGGGTAGTCATAGGCGCTACGAGGTACTTGTCGCCCAGCATGAATTGGTCTTTGATCATCTCCATGCCTTGGTGTGGGTATTGATACTCCATGCAACGCACGATAGGTTCGCCCGTCTTAGCCGCATGGTGCGCGTATTGCATGATATATGGTGCAAACTTAGCGTGCAAGATAGCCATTTGCTTGACAATCTCCAAGTTCTCTGCGGAGAGCACGCGCCAAGGCGCTACAGAGAATTGCATCATTGGCATGAGGGCATGCACTTGTGCGGAACGCACAATGAGCGTTTGGTCGAACTCATCGGAGTCAATGCCGAGGAAGGATGTCCATTGTCCGCCACCAATCATATCAGGGCAAACATAGGCATAGCCCAGCAAGCCCGCAGCGGTCATACATGGGATAAGAGATTGTACTGCCTCCCAACTATAGTCCTTATCGCCAAGGCGTTGTACGAGAGGTTGACCACCCATCTTCCAGCAAGCACGGTATTCGTTGAATGGGAACTCCAAGCCAATCTTTGCCCAAGAGGTAGTATGATCGACTGTGGTAGCGGTCTTGTCGTATGCGAGGATAGGAGCCGAAGCATAGCAGTTGTTGTCGCCCGCGTCGAACTTATAGCCGTCAATGCTATAGTCGGCTTGTACCTTTTTGAGGACAGCGATGAAGTGCGTTGCAGCATCAGGGTTGGTGAGGTCGTAGCAAGCGGAATAGCCATTCCACCAGTTGAGCACGGCAGTACCGCCATGAGGATTCTTCAGCAGATAGCCCTTTGCCTCGAGGTCACGGAACTCTGGAGAGTCGGGCGACACGAATGGGCAGATCCACAGCATGACTTTGAAACCCAATGCATGGAGTTCGTCCACCATGGCTTTAGGGTCTGGGAAACGCTCGGCTTTGAAATCGAAGTTACCGTAGTAGCGTTGCCAGTTGTCGTCAATCATAAGTACACCAGGAGGGAAACCGTTATCAATGATAGCATGCGCATAGCGAAGGATATCGGCTTGATTCTGGTTGTACATGAGTTCGATCCATGTGTTGTACTGCGGCATGGTGAAGAAGAGGGTGTCAGGCAAGGTGCCTGTAGCAGGGAAATACTTGGCTTGCGCTGCCATGTAGGCTTCGCGAAGGGTAGCACCTGCTTGTACCTCCGTCATCGGGATGGAGGTAGTGAGTTCACCATTCTCAACAGAGAATATGAAAGCCGAGTCTGACCAACGGTAGCGTCCATCGCTATTGAGGAAGAGCGGAACGAGTTGGTTGTTCTCGTCTTGCACATGGAGGTTGAAGTGTGATTGCTCCACATATGGTTGATTGTGCCCTAATCCAACCGACGCTCCCCACCAGTGGCTTTGTGCCATGGCTGTGGTAGCCATGGCAAGCAAAAGGAGGGTCGTGTAGAAGGGTTTCATGTCGCGGGGTATTGGGGTATTGGGGAATTAGTCAAATTAGGCTAATTGGTCGAATTAGAGTAATTAGAGTAATTGGACTAATTAGGCGAATTGGACCAATTGGGTTATTATTCGAGAATGAGGTCAGTGAGGTAGTTGTAGCCCGTCTTCTCGTCCCACATATCTTCGTTGGCCAAGCGGATAGAGAATGCAGGATTGTCATGGAGGACATCATATGCATCAGGCAAATTGAGATATACGTTATATTCGCCAGTCATTTGCTTATCCAATTTTGCACGAAGAGTAACGATGGAGGTTTCACCTGGCATCCAGAAGCGAGGATCGATTTGTTGTTTGTAAGTGAACTTTTGTGATGGGTCGTTCTTGCTTACCAATACCAATTCCACGTTACGAGGGTTGTGCAATGAAGCAAAACCTACATTGCGGATATGCAGAATCAAAGAATACTCCTCGCCTGCTTTTGGGTTCTCCAATGGAATGGTTTTATCCAATACGAAACGATAGCCGAGGCGACGTTTGATCTCGTTCATATAGCCACCATCAAACCAAGAGTTGAGTACATCTTTATGGTAATCGCGGTTGATATATGTCCAGTGGTATTCCTCCATTTCCTTTACGGCGTTTTCGCCTTTAGAACGATTACCACATTCGCCACAGGTCTCGCCACCCATGAACGTGTATTTTGTATCTTCTGCCCAGAATGGACGTTCAATTTCGGTATTACTGTAGGTACCCACATCGTTAGTTGATGCGAGGAAGCAGTCATTGAATGCACAAAGGCGTGCTTTCGCTGTAGATGTATAAGCTTCGTATTCGGTGAGAGGAGTCACATCGCCACCATTCATTTGCAGATAGCGCATTTTGAAGGTTGGTGTACGGAGACCCAATTGACGGTCTTCAGGAAGATTCTTCAAGATATGATTTACTAATTCCCAACGAGGTGCATAATCTTCGTCGGTTCGAGGATTCATCTTGAAGTTAGAGGTGTAGTACCACTCGCCCCAAACGCCGATGAAGCCGGCTTGTACGAGCAGGATGACGTCGGTATATTCTTTCCAATAAGGAGCCAATTGGTCGATATGGCGCTTCATCCAATCCAATGAAGTATCCCAAGGTTTTGCCTTGTTGCTATCATCGTGTTTGTATGAATAGCGGAGTACGGCTTTACCACCTCCTTCGCGGAGAGCTTTGAAGTTAGCCTCCATGCGGTCAAGGAATTCTGGGGAAATATCGCTCTCCATATATTCAGTAAGATAATATGAGTGCAAATATAATGTAATCTTTTGAGAAGAAGTACGATTATTCTCAATCGATTTAGGATTAGCTTTTGAATTCAAATCGCTAGATTCGTAATATACTTGAACTAAGAAACCACGCTCAGGGTTGGCGAAAATTTCATCCGATTCAGTATAATAGATGGTGTTAGCAGGGTCAGGTGCAGGGCACTGACATGGGTCTTCTCCACAAACTGCGCAAGGGTTGGTGCAGGCAGCGAAGATAAAAGAAAGAATTAACAAAGGAAATTTATATCGTTTCATAATGGTATTTGCTTGTGTTAGGTATAGGTCCTGTATCCTATTGGAATAGTGCGTCTATTGTCCGTGTATTGTGCGTGTATTGTGCGTGAATAGTGCGTAATACACAGGTGATTTATAGGTGATCTGGTCGAAGATTAAAAAATATGGGTGCAGTGGTGCACCACCGCACCCATGGTTCAATCAACAAATGTTTTGGTTGTTTATCTGTCATCCTGAGGTACCCCAAGATGACAGATGGAATAATTTTTCTAATTCAAACGAATTAATTGCTAAGAAAAATTGAAGTAAGAATTACTTATTGAAAGTAACTTCCAATTTCTCAGCGAGAACCTCTGAACCATCCTCAGCATCAGCTGCGTTAGGAAGGATACCGCAAGAGGTCCAAGATTGTTGGATATCGAAACCAACGGTGAATTTGTCAGCCCAGTTAGCTGGGATGAGCTCCCACAAAAGTTGGATCTCGATCTTACCGTCAACCATTTGAGCTACACCGATTGGCATAGAGCCCTCTGGAACCACAGCGCCATAGCCGTTCTCAGCAGTACCTGGATTCTCTGGATCTTCCCACAACCAGCCGCTCTCGCCGTCAGCACCCCACCATTTGAATACTGCAGGATTGTATTGAGCAGCACCATCAGCGAAGATAGCGGTCTCAAGCATAACGTCAACGTCAGCAGTGATCCATTGGTCACCGAAGCCACCAGTAGCAGCGTTGTTGTCAGCGTTGATATAAACGTGGAAAGGAGTCCAAGCGCGGTCAACAACTACATCGTCATTTACCTCAACGAGGAGGTTGATGTACAATTCGTCAGCATAAACCTTAACGCTCTTCAAACCGTCCATAGAAGCACCCTCAACGTGGGTAGTAGTAGCCAAGTACTCTGCTGGAACATTATTCCAATCAGCCAAAGAGTTGTCGTCTACCTTAATAATTTGAACATACTCTTGCTCATCCTCTTTGTTTCCCTCATTCTCTGGGTTGTTTTTTGGTTCGCAAGCGATCATTGCCAAAGCGGCAGCGCACATAAGCGCGAATTTAAAAGTTTTCATACTAATAATCGATTATTAAAATATTAATAAAATATGTTGATTGAATTTAATTCAGTTAATAATTAATAGTTAATAATTAATATCTCTAGGATACCCCAAAGCAGAAGTTTAAGGGTATCTTAGAGATTAGATTAATTAATAACCAGGGTTTTGTTGGATACCACTAACTGTCCACTCGTTGTTAGGGATTGGATAGATCAAGTGGTCGTGGGTATAAGGAACAATCTCCCAAGGTTGTGCACCTGGATATTGACGGTCGATATTGAGTTTGTTACGAGTGAGGTCGTGTGTACGGAATCCCTCGAAAGCTAGCTCAAGACGACGCTCATCAAGTACTACATCCAATGCTGAAGTATAACCATGCAAGTTGCCCGCAGTGAACATACCTTCAGCAGGGATACCAGCACGAGTACGGATGACGTTAACATCCTCGTATGCTTTAGCATCTTGTCCGAGATGAGCATAAGCCTCTGCGCGGTTAAGGATAACCTCAGCCCAACGGCAAACAACAGGTGAAGAAATCATCGCCTTGCCATCTTGGTAAGAGAACTTAGAGATGTAGTAGATAGGGTTGTTGTAACGGTTCTTCATGGTCTTGTGAACGCGAGCAAGGCATTTCTCTCCTTTGTAAGTCACATAGTACTCATAGTACTCGCCATTAACCAAAGTTTTCTCTACAGTATATTTGGTACCACCATCAGTGAAGGTATAGTTGTCACCATCAGGAGTAGCAGTAAAAGTAAGGTTCAAACGACCAGATGTATTATCTGTAGTCTCAGGATCTGGGAAGTACACAGTGTATGAATCCAAACCAGGATATTGTGGGTGGATAAATGCTGTGTAGCGGAGATCCTTAGGATAACGCTCGTAGAGATAGAGGAGAGGGTTAGAAGGATAGATCTCACCCCAACCAATACCTTCCTCATCGCTGTGCAAATACATAGAACCTATAGAAGATTGACCCATATCATCGGTAACAGTCTCGTGTGCAATGCAGAAGAGAACCTCAGAAGAAGTCTTGGCATTGATGAAGAGGTTAGCCAAGTCAGCATCCAATTTAGAAGCAGGAGCAGCACCCGCGAGCATGGTGTTAACGGTGTTTACGCACTCTTGCCAGTTCTCCATATAGAGGTGAACGCGAGAGAGAATACCGAGAGCGGTTTCCTTAGAAGGATAACCCTTGTTACCACGAGAAGCACCCATGAGCTCAGAAGCCTTAGTAAGGTCTTTTACGATTTGGTCATACACATCACCTACCTTAGCGCGTGTAACTACAGCGTTGTTGGTAGAGATGTGAAGTGGAATACCCAAATTGTCGCGACCATGAGAATATGGACGAGCGTAGAGGTGAGCGAGGTTGAGGTGCATCCAACCACGCATGAAGTAAGCCTCACCGAGGAGGTGGTCAGACGCAGCAGACTCGCCTTCTACGAGAGTCTCAATGATGGTGTTGGTCATATAAATCACCTTGTAAGCCACCATCCAAAGGGTACCTACGTTCTTGAGGTTATCGGTCATCTTAAGCGCTGTAGCCTCGTAGAGAGGGTCAGTGGTGTGAGATGAGAGGTTGCAGTTGTCTGCTGGGAACTCAGAGAGTTGGAAATAGTGACGCACGAAGGTGTTACCAGAAGAATAGCCTAGGAACTCTACCTCATCTTTCAAGAGGGAGTAGCAGCCGTCCATTATGTACTCTGCACCAGCTTCGTCTTGGAGCAACGCATCGGAGTTGAGCTCGTCTGATGGGAAGTAACTAAGATTGCACGAAGCGAGCGTCGCAACTGCCATCAAAGCTAAAAATATCTTTTTCATATTCTGATAATTTTTAAAGTTTAAAAAGTTTTAGTAGTTCTAAAAGTTCTAAAGGTATTTTAGAAATATTAGAAACTGATTTCTACACCTGCTTGATAGGTACGACCCACAGGATAGGTGTTAGAATACATACCAGCCAAGTCATAGGTAGAAGTGGTGAGAGTGATCTCTGGATCCATACCTGAGAACTTAGTAGCTGTCCAGAGGTTGTCAGCAGAGAGATATATGCGGCAGCGAGTCATGTGCGCTTTCTTGATGAGGTTCTTAGGCAACTCGTAACCTACGGTGAGGTTCTTGATACGGAAGTAAGAACCATCCTCGAGGTAGCGTGAGCTGATAGAGTTAGCGCTCTTGTTACCGTTGAGCATTGGTTTTGGGTGAGTAGCGATGTCGCCCTCTTTCTCCCAACGACTCCAACCTTGAACAGAGTTCTCGATAGAGAGTTGGTTGTAACCTACGTAAGCACCATCAGCATCAGAAGATTGACGAGTGTAGTTGTAGATCTTGTTGCCAACCATAAAGTTGGTATTCACGTTGAGGAAGATACCATTCCAAGAAACTTGGGTGTTCAAACCACCAGAGAAGAGAGGAGTAGCTTTACCTACCACCTTAGCGTTAGTTGCATTGTAGTCGTTGGTAACAGTCTTGTTGCCTTCTGCATCAAGTACATACTCACCCTCAGCATCCACCATATACCACAATGGATCACCGTTAGCAGGATCTACACCAGCCCACTCTTTCATATACCAAGAGTAGATGTCTTGACCCTCTTTTACTTGTTGGCTAACAGAGCTAGCAGTTTGGAGGAATGCCTCGTGGTTAGGAAGCTCGGTCACGCGGTTCTTGTTGAAACCGATGTTGAAGCCAAGATCCCAAGACCATTTGCCCTTGTTGATGATGTTAGCATCGAGACGATACTCAATACCTTGGTTGCGAACAGAACCTGCGTTCTTAGTAACCTCATAGAAACCAGTAGATGGAGCTACAGGCACGTTGAGAAGAAGACCTGTGTTGTCGGTGTTATATACATCAAGAGACATGTCAATGCGGTTGATGAGTGTGAGGTCAATACCTACAGCAGCCATGTTAGCAGTCTCCCAGTGGAGCAATGGGTTAGCCAAACGACTTGGCAAAGCAGCCACTTGATTTTGGTAGAGTGCAGAAAGTGAGTAGGTAGAGAGGTACTTATAAGCAGGGATATTGTTGTTACCTGTGATACCGTAGCTTGCGCGGAGTTTTAAGAAAGAAACGATGTCTTGATCCTTCATGAAGTCTTCGTTGCTAATCAACCAAGAAGCAGCTACTGATGGGAAGTAACCTATGCGGTGCTCAGGAGCAAAGATAGAGCTTGCCTCAGCACGGAAAGTAGCTGTTACAAAGTAGCGTTTTGCATAATCGTATTGCGCTTGTGCAAATGCAGCCCAGCTTGCACCTGGAATGAGGTAACCACTCACACCAGCAGGAGAAGTAGCGTTGAGCGCGTCAACTCCAGGAGGCATACCGATACCTGAAGCGGTAGTGTACTCAGATTTCCATGTACCCCACTCCCAACCGAGCATACCATTTACACTGTGGTCACCCCATTGGTAAGATGCTTTCAAGATATTGGTAGTACCAAAACTTTGGCTAAGACCAATAGACTCCTCGAGAGAACCTTGACTTGCAGTCTTAGGATCTACGTAATATTTAGATTTGTAGTAGCCAGTACTGAAAGTATTGGTAGTAGAGAATGACAACCAATCGGTGAAATGCACGTTGAGTTGGATGTTGGCATTGAGGTCGAAGTTGTTCGAACGGCTGTAATTATATTGGGTGTCATAGAGTGAGTTCCACTTGTTTTGTGACCACCATTTCTCACCGTTATCAGAACGAGTATCACCAGTGATTTGAACATATTGGCCGAGTTGGTTGCCTTCAGCATCGTATGCGTATGGGTTATCCCATGGCATTTTGTTGAAAGCGTCATCAAGCATAGTCCAAGAAGCAGGATATTCTACAGAAGATTTAGAGAAGTTAACGCGCGCCTTCATATCGAGCCACTTGGTGATTTGTGCATTCAAATTGAGGTTTGCATTGAACTTGTTCATACCAGTAGTAATCAGTGTTCCTTGCTCATCGTAGTAGTTCAAACTTGCGTAGTAACCTACTTTCTCAGAACCACCTTTTACTGATACGTAGTAGTCTTGGATCACACCTGTGCGGAAGAACTCATCGCGCCAATTGTAATCGCGCTCGAGCAGATCCTTTGAATATACAGAGCCGAACACACCCTTAGAATAGAGTGATTTGTGGAAGTTATAGAGTTCCTCAGAATCCATCATGCGATAGTTCTTGTAGAGCGCTTGCTTAGCACCTGCAGTAGCTTTAACGTCCACAGTGATTTTCTCGTTTTTCTTACCAGACTTGGTAGTTACAACGATAACACCACCCGCAGCGGCAGCACCATAGATACCAGTAGCACCTGCGTCCTTGAGGACTGAGATGGACTCTACGTCTTGTGGGCTGAATGAACCACCCATCACACCGTCAACCACGTAAACAGGGTCGCTGGCAGCGGTGATAGATCCCGTACCACGGATACGGATTTGAGCAGCATCACCAGGTTGGCCACCTGCGTTGGTGATTTGCACACCCGCTACTTTACCTTGAAGCATATTACCAACGTCAGATGTCGTCACGTCGGTCAATGCTTCGCTATTCACAGTTACGACAGCTGAAGACAGCTCAGCTTTCTTCAGAGAAGAGTAACCCAAAGAAACAACTTCCTCCATCATGATGGCGTCTGACTCCATGATGATGTTGAGAACAGCAGCTGCTTTCTTAGTTTGGGTCTTGTAACCAATGTACGAGAATTGAATCATCGCACCTGAAGTCACTTCGAGTTCGTAGTTACCATCAAAATCGGTAACCGTACCATTTGTAGTACCTTGCTCCACAACGCTCACGCCAATCAATGGCATGTCGTCATCCGCAGAGGTAACGGTTCCCTTAACAACTGTTTGCGCAAACGCAGGAGCAATTGCTAAAAGAAGACTCATGCAAATTACAGAAAATGTTTTCATGTTTTTAATTGTTTATAAATTAGTTGTTTGCTTTAACTTCTAACAGGTAGTTGCCTACAAAATCAGCTTCAATCACAGGATTGTTACCATCCACTTGGAAGGAAACAGGATTCTCAGCGGTGTAGGTAGTAGCGGTATAGGTCTTGCCCTTCTCCAAACCGCGCAATTCGATTTGACCCTTGAATGCCTCTGCATCGGTGTAGAATGCGTAATAGAGCGCATCGTTTTGGCGAATGACGTGTGCCTCTGGGTAGTCGTAGCCCCATGAATAGAGGTTGAGGTACTCACCACGAGCTAAGTTCTTCTCCTTGAAGATCTTCATCCAGTGGCGGATAAGCGCCTCTTTCTCAGGAGTAAGCAAGAAACTGGTTTGTACGTTAGGGTTATCCTTTGGATAAGTGAACTTGGTACCAATCACCGAACCCGTACCGATTTGCGAAGCGAAGTCGGTGCCACCATCGGTGAGCTCTACGTGGTCGCCATAGTATGCCAATTGAGGCGCCATAGCTGCGTAGGCTTTGCGCTTCATACGTACTTGCTTAGAAGAAGTAGGGTCAGAAGCCACTGCTTGGTTGAAATATGGCAAGAGGTAGTAGTTCATCGCACAACCGCATGGGCAGATTTGCACCACTGCGTGTGGGTGAATAGCACGAGATTTCTCAAATACGTTTTGGAAATAAGAAGGTAACAACTCTACTGATTGTGCAGCATACTCGAGGCAAGAATGCTCGTTGTAGTCTGGTTCACAGCAATTGAGGTGTTGACCATCAATCTTGAGTCCATCGAAATTCCACTTATTAAGGAAGCGGTCAAGCAACATATTGGTATGCTCGGTAGTATGAGGATTGACAGGAGAGAGGTAGTAGCTATCCCACCAAGATATATACTCAGGTGTCCACTCATCGGTGAGCAACATCATTTCTGGGTGTTTCTTCAGCAGGTTGGTACCAGGGTCAGCAGCGAGAGGAGCCCACCAGAGCTTCGCTAACATACCACGACGGTGAATCTCGTCGGTCATGCGGCGCATATCACGATCGCCACCAGGGAAGCGGTCGTTGGTCTCCCAGTCGCCTTCCGCGATTTGGAAGCCATCATCTACGTCCACCCACTTGAAGCCGAGTTCAGCTACCTTATCAAGCGTACCGATTACCTCTTTGATGGTGAAGGTACGCTCGTAACCCCATGCGCACCATACTGGCTCAAAGGCCTCTGGCTCTGAAGCTGGCAACTCGATGCCTGCTTGAGCTTGCATTACTTCAGAGAAAGTGCGGAGGGCATTGAAGTAGTCGCCCTTGTGGTCATAGCGGAACGCAGTGAAGGTATGGAGTGTATCACCTGTGTTGAGTTCTACAGGCCACTCAAACTCGTAGCGGAGAGCCATGCTCACCTTGTTCTCATAGCGCTTCCACTCTACTGGCATAGAGATCATGCGGAGCACTGGCTCGATGAGACCAATAGCGACACCGCCATCGCGTTGCCACAAGTCCAGCATTGGGATACCACCTCCGTAGTCGGAGTTGTTCATACCCAAATAGTTCTCTTTCTTGAAGCCCTCGGTAACAGGCAATACCCAGTCGAGACGACCATTGGTGGAAGATGGTTGGAGTGACCATACTACAGAATCAGCGGCCTCTACCTCGGTGCGGCACATCTCGTATGCACGCACGGTGATAGGTTTGCCCTTGTTGACGTAGTAAGTCTCGATTTTCACCATTCCAGGATGCTCAGCTACAGGGGTAGTAGTTTGGTATTTCTCTACGATCACACCATTCTCGTTGTAAGGGAATTGGGTCATCGTAGCGGCATCACACTCCAGCAAGTCGGTAGCAGGCTTAGCTGAACAGCCAGCGAAGAGTGCTGCAATACAAACTGTAATGAACAACCAATTGATTGATTTTCTCATAATTATGAATTTTGAATTAAGAATTTTGAATTATTTAAGGAACTATATACGAGTTGACACTGATTTTATTTTAAGAAGACAATTTGTGTCAATTGGGTTGTCAATTATTGTCAATTCTAGGGTATATTTTGTTTGGGTTGGAATGAGCGACTCGTCGCTGACCACCCAAAACAAAATGAAGGACAAGTAGAGTCAACAAGTATATAAAACCATTATTTATATTCGGTTAGGATGCGTTTTGCATTCTTGTTGTAGAGTTTCTCGAGCACGGTGTCAGGCAAGTAAAAAGCTGACAATGGCCAATGATAGTTGTAATCGTGAATATAGATATGCTCGTCCTCCGTCTCCAAAATACGGAAGATATTGCGATACATATCTGCTGCCATACCGTTGTCGGTACCAAAGAGCACGCGGTCTTGGTACTTAATAAGGAACTCGCGCGTCGCGCGTGGGGTATGTGCAGACTCTGCTACGCGTGCAGAGATGTCGATATACATATTAGGATATTTATCCAACATTGCACCCAGACGTGGGAGGTCTTGGTTCATATTGAGGTAGTGGCACGCGATGAAGATGGTAGCAGGGTTCTCGCGAAGCGCATTCTCAAAGGTAGCCATAAGACCCTCATAACCAAGGCAATCTGCCGCGGTGGTGTCCACATGCCAAACGGCGCCATTAGGCAGACCATCGTTGGTAGCATCTTGTGGCAAGTACATCCAATATGGCTCAGCAATGTGAATAGAGATAGGCATCTTGAGTTCTGCACACTTAGCCAAAACCGGCACCAGGCGTGGATCGTCGATATGCAAATCTTTGCCCTCAGTAGGACGT
This sequence comes from uncultured Bacteroidales bacterium, assembly GCA_937901225.1. Lineage (GTDB taxonomy): Bacteria > Bacteroidota > Bacteroidia > Bacteroidales > Paludibacteraceae > Colicola. The sequence goes on from CALCGX010000056.1 coordinate 52,039, forward strand.
GCATACAACTCGCCCAAACCTTTGTCGCCCATCTCACCTACACCTACAGCACCCATAGCGTGGCATTTCTCCAGATAAGCAATTGCTTGGTCAGGTGTACCATCTTGCAACAATTGGGTATAATCCAATGAGCACCAGAAGCGGAAGCGGTCAG
>CALCGX010000057.1 GCA_937901225.1 uncultured Bacteroidales bacterium
TGCTCGAGTCTTGTCTGGATATCCATAATCTCTCTTTCCTTGCTCTCACGGATTGCAGGAGTCCATGTAGAAGCCTTCTGCTGATACTGCTGAGTCTTGGTCTGGTACTCCTCATACATAGCCATGAGGATCTCCTCGTTTGTCTTCTGATTCTCCTCGAGGGTAGCTCTTGCCTCATCCATCTCCGGCATAAGCATGATCACCTCGTTGAAATCAACATAAGCAAACTTAAGGTCCTGCGCGCTTGCAGCGATTGACATTACTGCCATAGCTGCGATCAAAATGATTTTTTTCATAATTTATCTTTACTTTAAAATTTTCAATAGCATCCTAGAACTGCTGTCCGATGACGAAATGGAACTGGCTGCCACCATTTCCGTCATGGTTGTCAAAGCCCCATCCCCAGTCGATACCCATGAGTCCGAACATAGGCAAGAAGAGGCGTACACCTACACCGGCAGAACGCTTGAGGTTGAATGGGTTATAATCTTTGATATCTGCGAAGCAGTTACCCGCCTCCACAAATGCCAATGCCCAAATAGTGGCATTCTGCTCAAGGGAAATTGGATAACGGAGCTCCATTGTGAACTTGTTGTACACATATCCCATGTTACGTCCAACCGCTGGATCGTAAGGCGTGAGTGAACCCGATTGGTAACCACGCATAGAAATATACTCTGTAGAGTAGCTGGAATAGCTAGACATACCATCGCCACCCATATAGAAGGTTTCGAATGGGGACTTAGCATTCTTATTATAATGTCCAAGATAGCCAAACTCTGCACGAGTCATGAGAATAAGTTTGGAATCGGGCGTAAGTGGTGTAAACACTTTACCAGAGAAACGCCATTTGTGGTACTCAAGCAGGTGGTACTTCTCCGAAGGCGTCATTTGAGCATATTGCGCATCGGTAGTGCCCTTGATGAGTGAATATGGTGGCGTAATCTTCAGTCCTAAAGTGAATTGCGAACCACGACGAGTATAGATTGGGTTGTCGATACTAGAGCGTGAAAGTTGCAAATTGAGCGCAAAGTTATGGCTATTACCATCGGTAAGGATCATATATGGCCAATCTTTGAGCATATATAGTTGATAACTCAACTCTCCGTAGAAAGAGAAATAGTCATCAGGCCAACTCAAACGTTTACCATAACCCAAACTCACACCAAACGTACGGAGATACTTATCGGGATCGGCCTCAGACTCCTGCAACTGTTGGTAATAATCGGATTGACCGTAGTAGTTGTAGTTGTAGTAGTAGTTGTTATAGAGATTCTCGTATGCCTTGTAATAGCGGTCGGAATAACCTGTTTGCGAAGCGAAGAAGATGCTCGCACTCAGCGAGTTAGGTCGTTTTCCACCAAGCCATGGCTCTAAGAAGCTGATGGATGCCGAGGTATAGTACACACCATTGGTGCGTGCGTTGATGCTGAAAGTTTGGCCTTCACCTTGTGGCACGATGCGATAGCTCTTTGGATTAAAGAGGTTCTGAATGGCGAAGTTGGTAAATTTCAAACCCAACGAACCAACAAGACCAGTAGCACCCCAACCGAGTGAGAACTCAATTTGGTCGCTTGACTTGGTCTCCAGTTGATAGGTAATATCTACCGTACCATCTTCTGGGTTAGGCTGAATATCTGGCACCAATTTCTCCTGATCGAAGTGACCCATTTGCGCCAACTCACGAAGCGAACGCATGATATCGGATTGACTATAGAGCTGACCAGGCTTGGTATAAAGTTCGCGACGCACTACGTGCTCGTACACGCGCGTGTTACCTACTATATTAATCTCGTTGATGGTAGCAGGCTTACCCTCATACATACGCATCTCGAAGTCAATCGAATCATTCTCAATTCGAACCTCCACTGGGTCAACACTAAAGAAGAGATATCCTTGATCCGTATACAGTTTCGCCACTGCATCATCATCCTCATTGAGGCGCTTGTTGAGTTCTTTGAGGTTGTAGGTATCACCATGTTTGATTCCTAAGATGGCATTGAGATAGTCATAAGGATACACCGTATTTCCGACCCACGTAATGTCACGGAAGAAATACTTATTACCTTCATCTACAGTCATATATACATCTACACGCGTAGAATCCTCCTTAGAGCGAACGACGCTATCTGCAACAATCATAGCATCGCGATAACCTATCTCATTATACTTCTCAATGATCAACTTTTTGTCATTCTCAAATTCGTCTGCGACAAATTTTTTAGTCTGAAAAAGATTAACGATATGGTTGTCATTGGTCTTTTTCATTGCACGGTTGATCTGGTTATGATTTAATGCCTCATTACCAGTGATATAGATATGTCCTACACGAATTTTATCTTTCTTATCAATATTAACCGCTACCTTTACATAGCCTGGATGATCATGATCGTTGAACTGATGAACAGTGATTTCTGCGTTATAGAAGCCCTTTTCATCCAAGTATTTCTTGACCACTTTCTTTGCCCTATCTGCCAAGTCAGGTGTCATTTGACCTCCCTTTTTAATACCCACCTTGACCTCTACGTCTTCTTGTTCGCTCTTACGCAATCCGTTATACACAATATCCGAAACACGTGGACGTTGAGTAAGCGCTATTTCAATCCAAATCTTATCGCCTTCGATTTTAGTTGCCTTGAATTTAACATCCGAAAACAAGCCTTGCTTCCAGAAACGTTTGAGCGACTTGGTAATTTGGTCACCAGGTATTTCTATTCTATCTCCGACAGCCAAGCCCGAGAATCCAATCAACACAAAATCCTCATAGCTATCAGCACCTGTAACTGCAATATCTGCAATCTCATAGGTCTTGCGTTGCATGGTGTACTCAATCGTAGGAACAGGAGTTGAAACTACGACTGTATCCGCAGATACAGACAACGAATCTACTTGCGCTGCCATAGGCAGTGCAAGTAACAAAGCGAACAATATGTTAACGAATCTGCTCACTGGTTTTTCCAAATCTACGTTCACGATGTTGATAATCCACTATCGCACGATAAAATTCTTCATTGGTAAACTCTGGCCACAGACAATCCGTGAAATATAGCTCAGCGTAAGCCAACTGCCACAATAAGAAATTACTAATGCGGAGTTCGCCACTAGTACGAATTAACAAGTCTGGATCGGGCATATCACAGGTCGTGAGATTTGCAGAAATAGTCTCCTCATTGATATCCTCAAGCAGCATCGAATTATCTTTTACTGCCTGAGCAATTTGGCGCACTGATTGAATAATCTCCCAACGTGCGCTGTAGCTGAGAGCTATTACCAGCGTTAGACCTGTATTTTGATTCGTTTGCTCTATACACGCAACAAATTTGTCATGCGTAGCCTTTGGCAAACGACTTATATCACCAATTGTTTGAAGACGAATATTATTCTTCATCAAAGTAGGTGTTTCCTTGGCAATGGTATCTACCAGCAACGCCATCAAAGCATCCACCTCCTCCTTTGGTCGATTCCAATTCTCAGTAGAAAAGGCATACAATGTCAAATACTCAATCCCCAGTTCTGCCGCAGCCTCTGTGATACGGTGCACAGTCTCTACACCCTGACGGTGTCCAAACATACGTGCCATACCTTGGCGTTTTGCCCAACGACCATTGCCGTCCATGATAATGGCAATGTGGCGAGGTATTCTATCTTGTTGTATTTGCTCTTTGTATCCCATCTAATTCTTAATCATTCCTACAAAACGAACATATCTTTGCTCCTTTTCCAAATTCAAAGACGATGCCCAACATTATCGTAGAGGTTACATCATTATTCATTATGTTGCTTCCGTTTAGGTTGTGCGTGTTATTATATTCAGGAAGTCCCTCCAGGCTATCACCGTTGTACACATACACATTGTGCTGCCATGCAGCCTGCAACTGCCATCTATCAGCGAATTTCCACTTCAATCCAACACCCACTGGCAAATAAACACCGACCTTCCAATCATTATACGCGCCCACTCCTACACCTATTGATATATATGGTGTGATCTGCTTTACGCGATAGTCATGTGATTGACTGCCAAAACGAAAGAAATTGTACTCTGCATTCGCATCCAAAGCCCATAGTGGATTGCCACACGCACGCTGGTGTTGAATTTTTGCCTGCAAAGCCCAACGCTGGTCAAACTTATATCGGAATTGCGCGCCATAAGCTCCACTCACGCTTTGAAACACATGCGGAGCCAATTCACCAACATAATACCCCATGCCTCCTTGCACGCCTATCTCGCAATGATACATGCGATTGTCCGCAAAACTAACACCAGTATAGCACCAAGCAATTAAAGTAAGGATTCCTAATTGGCTTAAACGATTTGACATTCTTTTTAGGAGCACCTACGATTTAATAATTTACAAGCATGCGTTTACGCTCACCAAAACTATAAATCACACCTAAGTTCAACACCACATTATTCCAAACACCTATACGTAAATCGTCGTAACTTGTCCGGATCTCATCCCCTGCTTTAGTTGCAACAGTACCTCCCGAAGGGTCTTTACCGATACCTAAATTATATTGACAAGCTGCCTTCAACTGCCAATTGTATGCCATACGCCACTTCACACCAACACCCACTGGCAAATAAAAATTCGCAGCAAGATTAGAAGGACCTATCATCGTATACATCTTATCAAGATCCTCTGGAGTCCACTCATGTACTGGAGCACCCTTTCCGCGAACTGGTGCGTACTTGTTTGAAATAGCCACACCCACACCAAAGAAGACATATGGTGTTATAGGATAAGCACGCGAACGTAGCCAGCGAGAACTTTTTGGGCGGTGGAAACGTGTACCATAGTTCAAGATATTGTACTCCGCTGTAACATCAACATCCCACATCGCATTGTAGAAATGCGAACCGCCATCTTTGAAATAAATACGCTGGCGCATCGCTTGTGCTTGAAAAGCCCAATGATAGTCAAGACTATATCTCGCCACTGCACCAAAGGTCTCCATCACAGGAAACTTATCCGCCAACGGTGTTACTGCATTTTGATAAACGCGCGTAATTCCATCCGCAGGCTCCGTCATACCACAGTGCAAGCCAATTCCCACTTGGAGACCTAGCTCAAAGTGCTCACCGCGCGCTGCTGACACACCTTTTCCTAGAGCAGCAGACCGTCTTGGTGCTGCAAACAAACCTTGTGCGCAAATAGCCACAAGCAAAAATACCATCAATACTTTAACTTTGTTCATAAAGCGATATCTCGTCTTTTTTGTTACTATACCATAATTAGCCCGCAAAGGTACTACTTTTTTTTGATATATGCAAATTATTTTTGAATTAAAATACGAAAAGCATCTACAACACGACTCACCTCTACCACTTTTATCTTCAATCCCAATGCGTTATACTTCTGTCCTGAAGGGATTATAATCTGCTCAAAACCAAGCTTTTCCGCCTCTCGAATGCGTTGATCAATACGGTTTACAGGACGTATTTCTCCAGCCAATCCCACTTCGCCTGTTAAACAAATTTTAGCATCCAAAGCAATATCCATATTGGACGATAATACTGCTGCTAATACTGGCAAATCGATAGCAGGGTCATTCACCTTGATACCACCTGCAATATTCACGAATACGTCCTTTTGGAGAAGTTTGAATCCTACCCTTTTCTCCAAAACAGCCAAGAGCATATTCAATCGTCTACCGTCAAAGCCCGTGCTACTACGCTGCGGCGTGCCATAGGCTGCACTCGCGACAAGGGCTTGAACTTCAATTAGTAATGGGCGCACACCCTCCACAGCGGCAGCAATTGCCACTCCTGACAATCCATCACGATTACCTGACAATAGCAGTTCGCTCGGATTCAACACCTCGCGCAAGCCATCTTGCTGCATTTCGAAGATTCCTAATTCGCTCGTACTACCAAAACGATTCTTTTGTGCTCGCAGAATACGATAGACATAGTGTTGGTCACCTTCAAATTGAAGCACGGTATCTACTATATGCTCCAGCACTTTTGGTCCAGCCAGCGAACCCTCTTTATTGATATGCCCCACGATAATGAAAGGCACATTTTTTTCTTTCGCATACTGCAAGATTCGTGCTGCACATTCCTTCACTTGACTCAAACTTCCGATACTTGCCTCAATGGACTCTGTACCTATCGTTTGAATACTATCCACTACCACTATTTCGGGCTGAATTTCGGTTACATTATCCAATATTCGCTCCAATGAAGTCTCTGCCAGGATATATAGATTCTCTGCATTGCCAGATAAACGCTCTGCTCTGAGTTTCAGCTGCTTAGCGCTTTCCTCGCCACTAGCATACAGCGTTTTTCTGTTGCCCATTTTCATCAGCACTTGCAGGGCAAGTGTTGATTTTCCGATACCTGGCTCACCGCCCAATAGCACCAAACTGCCAGGCACTAATCCACCTCCCAACACACGGTTCAATTCCGAGGATTGCATATCCAATCGCATTTCCTCTTTTGCCTCCACCTCATGCAAGCGCTGCGCTTGTGCACCACGGCGCAAAGTAGCTCCGCCTTTCTTGGTGGAGATGGTAGCAGTAACCTCTTCTTCGTATGTTCCCCATTCACCACAAACAGGGCAGCGACCTATCATCTGAGGAGATTGGGCACCACAATTGGAGCATACATATTTCGTGGACGTTTTTGCCATTATAGTTCGATTTTCTCTTTTTCTACCGCTAATACCGTATTTTCAAAAACCTCTTTCGCTTCGTTCAAAAATACCGTATGATCGTCTTCGCGAGCACTAAAATGCCCAATTATCAATTTTCCTGCCCCTGCTAATTTCGCAATCTGCGCTGCTTGTTTAGCAGTTGAATGCGTATGCTTTTTACACTTATCAGCATCCTTTTCGGTGTACGTTGCCTCATGGAAGAGCACCTCTACTCCTGCAATCTGCTCAACTATCTGCTCGCGATACGCCGTATCCGAACAGTAGGCATAGCGTTTACGAGGTTCTTTATCGCGATGATGTTCGGTGAACAAGAAACCACAAGTAGGTACTTTGTGTTTCAACGGAATCGTTTCTATGGTCAGTGTACGATCCTCAAAAATCACCTCTTTCTTGCGCGGATTGATGGCATGAAACTCCACCTCATATGGCAAGTCTTGGCAATGATAATCCAACAACGGACGAAGCAGTTTCTCCAAATCAGCATGCGCATAGATATGCAAGGGTTGGGTTCGCCCCATCATTCCCAAAGTAGAGATCAATCCTATCAGTCCAAAGCAATGATCGCCATGCAAATGCGAGATCAGCACCGTATATAGCCGTGCAGTCTTCACACCCAACTGCCTCATTTTCAGTTGAGTTCCTTCTCCGCAGTCCACAAGAAACGACTTGTCGCACAACTCCACAATCTGCCCTGTAGGCGAATTCTGGAATGTAGGCATCGCACTGCCACAACCTAATATGGTTACTTCGTTATTCAAAAGAATTCTAAAAGTTTTAAGCGTTCTAAAGGTTTAGCCACGAAGACTCAGATACACGCGCATGAACACCGCTTTGGTGTATTGAGGGAAGTCGCCTTGCTGAATCCAACCATGATAACCAGGATCACGACGGAAGACATCCGCCACACGTTGCCCCTTATACTTACCAAAATTGAATATCTCTTTACCCTCTGCGTCATATGCCACACGTCCCGCAAAGTCCGCAAAGCGCACTGCACCCGTGGTATAATCTGCCAATTCCTCTACAGTATCAGGCAATTCGTATTTCTCCAACTGTGCCTTCAGCACTTCGTAAGTCGCCATGGTATCTGCATCCGCAGCATGGGCATTGGTCAGATCCTTGCCGCAATAGAACTTATACGCAGCTACCAAGTTACGTGGCTCTTGACGTTGGAAAATGGTAAACACATCCACCATGCGCATGCGTTTCAGATCCACATTTTGTCCTACACGCAACAGCTCTTCCGCCAGCAATGGCACGTCAAAATGATTGGAGTTATAACCTGCCAAGTCGCTATCTTCCAGCACCTTAACCAATTCAGGCGCAATCTCTTTGAAGGTAGGGCAATCCACCAAATCCTCATCATGTATGCCGTGCACAGCAGTAGCCTCATCCGAGATATGCATTTGTATTTCTTGCCCAAGCATCATCTGCGTAGGTTTAACGCGGAAAGTCTTCCCCTCGGCACAGCCATTAGGGAAGACCTTGTAGTAACTCAATTCTACGATTCTATCTTGAGCTATATTCAAACCCGTAGTCTCCAAGTCAAAGAAAACCAGCGGGCGTGTCAATTTCAACTTCATTAGTCGTTCAAAAGCATTGGCATCAACAATATGAGCAACTCTTGGTTTGCCTCGTTCTCAGAAGGCAAAATCAAACCTGCGCGTGCAGGATCTGCCAACGCCAAGATTACATCTTGAGAAGCGATTGAAGACAAGATCTCAATCAAGAAAGGCGCCTTAAAGCCGATTGCCATTGGCATACCAGCGTAATCGCATGCGATGGTCTCTTCTGCTGAAGTAGAGAAGTCGATATCTTGAGCAGAAATCTTGATTTGGTTCTCGGTCAACGCCAACTTAATCAAGCTGGTACCTGTGTTAGCAAACACAGCCACACGCTTACAAGCATTCACGATTGTTTGACGATCCACAATCACTTTGTTAGTATTATTTTGTGGGATCACCGCATTGTAGTTAGGGAAACGACCCTCTATTTGACGGCAAACAACCACCGTCTTACCAAATGCAAAGGTAGCATTCTTCGCACCAAAGTTAACTGACACAGTATCATTACCCTTCAGTACTTGACGAAGCAACTGAGCAGGTTTCTTTGGCAGGATAAAACTAACAGGTTGTGCACTTGCAACAGTAGAGTTGGTGTAACGTACCAAGCGATGGGCATCTGTAGCCACCATGGTAATCTTGTCCTCTGCGAGGTCAAAATAAATACCATTCATCACAGGACGCAACTCGTCATCAGCTGTACAGAAGATTGTCTTATTCACAGCATCCAATAGCACATCGGCAGCAATCTCAAAGCTATTCTCACCCGCCTCTACTGGCATCTCTGGGTACTCATTACCATTCGCGCCAACAAAGCTATACGTACCATTCGCACTGGTGATATTCAAGCCAAAGTTTTGGTCATCAATATGGAATGTCAATGGTTGCTCTGAGAACTCCTTGAGGGTTTCCAACAAAATCTTCGCAGCCACAGCCACTTTTCCTTCACCCTGTGCGCCATCTACTGGCATGGTAGTACGCAAAGTGGTCTCACCATCAGATGCAGTCAAAGTCAACTCATTACCTTTCAAGTCAAACAACACGCACTCCAAAATCTGTAAACTATTCTTAGCCGCAATCACGCGACTTGCAGCTTGCAATTGTGCAAACAATTCCTTGCTGGATACATTAAATTTCATATTCGTTTAATTTTAATTTGTTATCAATCTTTTCAGCCGGCAAAGTTACAAAAAAATAACGAATTATACAAATAATTTGCATAAATTATTTATTTTTCTTACCTTTGCACCCAAAATATGTGCCCTAAACACGAAACTCTAAACACTAAACAAAAAAATGATTGGTATTTTTGATAGCGGTTATGGCGGTCTGACGATCTTAAATAAGATTCGCCAATTGCTTCCCGAGTACGACTATCTTTACTTGGGTGATAATGCTCGTGCGCCATACGGAACTCGTTCATTTGATGTGATTTACGAGTACACACTGCAAGCTGTCAACTACCTTCATAAGCAGGGCTGTAACCTCATTATTTTGGCATGTAATACTGCCAGTGCGAAGGCACTCAGAACGATTCAGCAGCGCGATATCAATCCCGACGAAGTTCGCGTGTTGGGTGTGATTCGCCCTACCGTGGAAGTCGTACCCGCGCGTACGCGCACAAAACATATAGGTGTGCTTGCTACTCCTGGTACCGTGGCTTCTGAGAGTTACGTCATCGAGTTGCTCAAGCAAGACCCTACCCTAGTTGTCACCCAACAGGCATGCCCTATGTGGGTGCCGTTGATTGAGGCAGGCGAACATTTGAGCGAAGGTGCCGACTATTTCGTTGAGAAATACTTGAACGAATTGCTCGAACAAGACCCTCTCATCGACACCATCATCCTTGGTTGCACCCACTATCCACTTATTCAAGACAAGATTGAAGCATATTTGTTGCAAACCAACCGCCATATATCGGTTGTATCTCAGGGAGAGATTGTTGCGAATAGTTTGCAGGATTATCTGCAACGACACACGGAGATAAAGCAAGATATTAGGAACGGAAGTTGCAGGTATTTCACCACAGAATCTGCTACGAAGTTTGCTGAATCGGCTTCATTATTTCTCTCGGAACCCATTGAAGCCACTCATATTGAGTTATAAGAAAACAAAAATCGTTCCTTTAAGAGAACGATTTTTTATCTAGATGAACGGATATGGAGTGAGTTACTCAACAATAAAGGAATTGCTTTCGCCGTTTACTTCAAAGAAGTACATGCCACTTGGGTAGTTTTTTACATTGAGTTGGAGTTCTTGTTTGCTCTTATCCAAGAACTTACGCTCAACCAACTTGCCTTGCATGTCGTAAATCTTCATAGATGTTGCACCATTCGCGTCGTAAGGCAATGTCACGAATTCACTTGCAGGATTAGGATACGCATTGCGTTTTGGCTTTGCCACTACATTCTGCACACTGGTTGCACTCTCTCCATTGCCAGGGCAGGAGTAAACGTGGGTTTTATATAATGTACCTACATGTTCTCCCGTTAAAGAATCATTTTCTGGCAAATATTCTACAATAACAAATTTATACTTATTATCAAATTTAATAAGACAAATACTACCTTCAGTATATCCATCTAGTTGAATCTCTTTTATAGTTTCATTATCTTCATTAGAGATAGTAATCTTGGTCTTACAATTAGGCCAATCTCCCTCAGTTATAATAGTAACAAAGCATAGTTTGTTATCCATAGTAAATATATTTCTTGTCAGTAAATCAAAAGAATCAAATATTCCATACAAAGTAAAATCGCTTCTGTAGATATACATTTTATCATTATTTCTAATAACAAACATATCATCAGCACCAATTAAATAGCTATCCCAAGCCGATTCGTTTAACATAATATCTCCATCAAACACATGCTCCAACTCAATTTGCGCATTCATTGTTGCTGTGGTTAGCAGCATAACTAAACCAAGTAAAATCTTTTTCATAATCATTTTATATTATACATTTATCCCCTACTCACTTTCGGCTTTTCGGGTTACTCCGTTGTACCTTTTATCAGCACGACTGAAAAATACGCACATAAAAAAGCACGGTACTTTTAGTATCCTGCTCAAAGGTGTTTGGCGTAACCCGACAAAAAGAATAACTAAAAGCCCGTGCTTACACACGAGCATTTTAACTATCATTCTTTTTTTGCCATCTAGTCGCCAAACTTTTTGAGCAAAGAATAATGCTAAAACGCTTTTTCTATTTTACGATGTGCGTATCAACTACACACTACTGTTTCATAGGCAAATTATTTTAATATCACATATTTTTTTCTATCAGTTTTTTCAACTCCTCTTTACTTGGCAATATCGTTTGATATTTACTTGCAAAAATTTGATTGTTATTTTCAGGCAGAGTGATTTCAACCATCGCATCGCTTTTATCCGTACAAAGCAGAATACCAATCGTAGGATTTTCATCCGCCTCTTTGACAAAGCGATCATAATAGTTCACGTACATCAACATTTGCCCTAAATCTTGGTGTTTGAGTGTTCCACGTTTTAAGTCTATCAACACAAAAGCACGCAACAAACGATTATAAAACACCAAATCTACACGAAAATGTTGCTCGTCAAATGTAAAGCGAACTTGTCGCCCTACAAATGTAAATCCTTTTCCTAATTCCAATAAAAAGGTTTGTAGATTATCAATCAATCGTTGCTCTAATTCACTTTCGTTGTATTGAGGCAGTTCTGGCAATCCGATAAATTCCAATACGTATGGATCTTTGACAATATCTCTTGGAGAATCTATCACCTGTCCTTCGTAAGCAAGCGCCTGAACACCTGCTTTATTTCGACTCAAAGCTAAACGTTCGTACAATGAACTATCAAATTGGCGTTGTAACTCTCGCAAACTCCAATTGTTTTCTCGAGCCTCTATTTCATAGAAATGACGTTCATCGGGGTTAGTAATTCGCATCAATTTAAGATAATGCGACCAACTAAGCGTGAATACGTTTTGAGATTCTCTAGACACTGTCTGGAAAATCTTATCCGTGGAATAAGTGATGTAAAATTGGCGCATATTCGCCAAATTCTGCATTGAAAATCCCTTTCCAAATTTATCTGATAATTTTTCAGACAGATGCTTGAGTAAGGCTATGCCATATTCAGCACGTTGCTCTCCTCGTTGTTCGTCTTCCACAATCATACGACCAATCTCATAATAGGTATAAACCATAGTAGTGTTTACCGCTGCTATAGTTCGCTTTCGAGCGTCATTGATTAGTTTCTCGATGCGTTCTGCTAATATATTAGTTGTATCGTATTTGGGAACAATTTCCATAAACCAAAAGCAAAATATCTAATTAGATTCCTAAACTTGCTTTGATAGCAGGCACTTTGGCTTCGGCTTCGGCTACGGCTTTGTCGTAGTCTGCTGGAGTTGGCATCTCGGCAGGGATCTCGAAGTAGAACTTGATCTTTGGCTCTGTACCACTTGGGCGAACAGAGATCTTCATGCCACCTTCGGTAAAGTATTGGAGCACGTTGCTAGTAGCATTGAGTGCCATCACGATAGGTGTCTCTACCCACTCGCCGTTCACGAGTTCGCGTTGAACGAGGGTCTTGAAGTCTTTGGACTTAACCACTTTCTCGCCAGCGATTTCTACAGGAGGATTTTGACGGTAGTTAACCATCATAGCTTGAATCTCCTCCGCGCCTGACTTACCAGGGCGAACGACATTGATAGTCGTCTCGCGTTGGAAGCCGTACTCCATATACATATTAAGGAGATAATCGTAGAGGGTCATGCCGTTGTCCTTGGCATAAGCTGCAATCTCGCAGATGAGGCAGATAGCAGAAGGAGAACATTTATCGCGCACGCCGTCGAAAGCCAAGAAGCCGAAGCTCTCTTCGCCACCGCCAATGTATTTGTGGGTACCTTCCCACTCGCGGATACGGTTAGCAATCCACTTGAAGCCTGTATATTCGTCGGTCAAAGTCACGCCTTGTGCGTCTGCCATCTTACGGATTAACTCGCTAGTAACGATGGTCTTAACGAGGTAGTGCTCTGGACGGAGTTTGCCAAGTTTCTTCATATTGTTGATGATGTAATAGCAATACATCATGCAGGTTTGGTTGCCGTTGATGATGGTCCACTCGCCCTTGTCGTTGCGGCAAACGATAGCGATACGGTCGGCATCAGGGTCAGAAGCGATCACGAGGTCGGCATTGAGTTGGGTACCAAGGTTCATACCCATGGTCATTGCCTCTGCGTTCTCTGGGTTAGGACTTTGCACGGTAGAGAAATTGCCATCGATGACCATTTGCTCAGGTACTACATGGATATTCTCGAAGCCCCAAGAGCGAAGGCACATTGGGATGATTTGGCGTCCTGCGCCGTGGAGAGGGGTATAAACGATATTGAGGTCTTTTTGACGAAGGATGGTCTCTTGGTCGATCATGACGGTCTTCACAGCTTGCATGTAGTCGTAGTCCATCTCGCCGCCGATAATCTCGATAAGATGCTCATTGCCAGTCATCTTCACATCAGCGAGGGTCACTTTGTTCACCTCATCAATGATACCTTGGTCGTGCGGTTGGAGCACTTGGCTACCGTCCTCCCAATAAGCCTTGTAGCCGTTGTACTCTTTAGGGTTGTGGCTGGCGGTTACGTTGACACCACCTTGTGCAGAAAGATGACGGATAGCAAAGCTAACCTCTGGTGTTGGGCGGAGGCTCTCGAAGAGATATACCTTGATACCGTTGGCAGCAAATACCGCAGCTACGGTCTCGGCAAAGAGGCGGCCGTTGTTGCGGCAGTCGTGACCTACTACAACGCTAACGGTGTCGCCCTTGAGGGTGGTGAAACCACCTTCGCGTTGTACTTTCAGCAGGTAGTTGGCATAGCCTTGGGTAGCTTGTGCTACAATGTATTTGTTCATACGGTTGGTACCAGGACCCATAAGGCCACGGAGACCACCTGTACCAAATTCGAGGGTGCGATAGAAGCTATCGATGAGTTCGGTTTTGTCTTCCGCCTCGATCATAGCTTTGACAGCAGCTTGTGTCTCAGCATCGTAAGGCGCTTTGGTCCATTGCTCGGCAATGGCTAATACTTTTTCGAGTTCTTCGTTTTTCATATTGCTTGTATTTTTAAAGTTTGCATAGTTTATCGGGTGCAAAGTTACGACAAAATTTGCGCATTTGCAAATTTTTGGTTGAAAAAGTTTTAAGGGTTCTAAAAGTTCTAAAGGTAGCAGGCGTTATTGTTTGATTACCTGGAAAGATTGATTACCGCTGAGCAGCAAGTAGTTACCTGTTGGTAAATTGGCCATATTCACTTGTGCAGAGCCGTTGGTCAATGGTTGTGTTTCCAGCAAGCGACCATCCATGGTGTAAAGGCGAAGCATATCACCTTGGGCATTCTCCACCATCAAGATATCTTGCGTAGGGTTAGGATATGCTTTCACTTTCAGGGTGTTGTCACTTGGAGTATTCTCCACGTCAGTAGGATTAGATGGTTGCTCATCTGAAAAGCGGATATGCTTTACATTCAACAGCAAGTCCTTGAACACGATTGTTTGTGACTTATCATACACATAGAGCGAGTCACCCGAATAAACTAATTTACCTACCGTACTCAATGCCGAGATACACTCTGTACCAACCAAAGGTTTAACTACCAGACTAGGTACTGCCATTGCACTACCTACACAGGCAAAAATGCCAAGAATAATTACAATTCGTTTCATATGATTAGATTGTTTTACTTTGTCAAAGTTTTCACACAATATTCTATCTGCTGCGTTGGCAAGATGTATGGGGATACAATTCGCAATTGGTCACCCTCTCCGAATCCTTTAGGCAGGACAATTTCCATCGTCTCATTAGGTAATAAGCCACGCAGGGAGGTCTCGGATTGCACATCTGCTAATGCAAAATATGCATCTCTATAAATAGGAGCAATACCCTTGTTGGTTACAGTGAGACGCGTCTCCTGACCATTGGTTCGGCAATTCAGCACCTCGAACTGATAGCCTACAGCCATACCCGCTTCGCGGAAACGGTCCACCGTACCATATATTCCACCTGGGGCATCATTAGCAATCATAAAACTGATATGGTATTTGGCAGCAGCATTCTCCCATGTCCAGCCATACATACCCTCTGGATTGAGGAAGTTACGTTGGTCGGCACTGGTATAGTAGCTAATCTCTCCGCCACATACTCCCGTTTGCCAACGTGTATCGCGACCGATAGCTAACCAACAACTCTCGTTATAGCCATCACCTTGATTACGCTCGTGTTGCGAGTGCATAAAAGAGTCGTCGAACAAACCAAAATGCAGTGCCATCAAGTCTTCGTCACCCACAATTGGTGTATAGCCTTCGTCGGCTGCATCAATAGAAATAGCCCATGGAATATCCAATACTTGACTCACATGTTGCAAAAACTCCTTTTGATACGCTTTCGACGGGAAGTTAACCCCCAATTGCAAACGTGTGCCGTAAATGTGGTATTCTGACCAGTGACCGAAGCCTAATTCCACGAACGCAATACGTGGATCATCGTTATAACGTGCTGCAAAATCGGTATAGAATTGCTTGGTAAACCATTGCAACTCAGCATTGGTCCAGTCAGCATAATAGGTAGGACCATCTTCATTCTTTTTGAATGTCTCGTTGTATCCCTCCATATCTTTGATATACTGAGGCACGGCAGTACTACCAGCGACACCATCCACCTCTTTATTACCAGGATATTCATAACGGAAGCGAATGACACCTTGGTGATTTCTCGATTGCATATCATTGAGAATCTTTTCGAAATATGTCCAATCATATTGCAACTTGCCATCTACCTTACCAGTCACCACACGACATGGCAAACAATACTGATACTCCAATGATATAACTGGTGCATACTTGCCTCGTTGTGAATGGGTTGTCCACATTACCAAACCAGTCATAGGTTGTACTGAAGTGATTGCGCGCTCTTCCATGGCAACCAATTCAAAACCTTTTTCTAATTTAAAATCATCATTATTACAAGCTACTAATAGTGCTGCAACAAGATACAAAAAAATGCTCTTTTTCATACGTTTTATTTACAAGTTAAGTGATTATTGATAATTTAAACCTAAAGGATTATACCACTTATCGTGACAATATATCCACAATTGTCCATTGACAATCTCTTTTCTGACTTGAGACGATGATGCGGAAGGCACATCAAGTAATGCGGTGGGTTGGGCGGTGTTGATGGTAAGGGCATCGAGGGCGAAGTATAGCGGGGTGTTGGAACCAAAATCACCCGTATCCGTAGTCGTCATACGGAAACTTAAACCCGATGTTTTACCCAAAGCTGTCAAAGGCACTTTTACCCAACCATTATTCTTTTTACCATCTACAGCAAGGTAGTAGGTGAGGGATTGCGTCTCTTCCAAACTAACATTTAATGCACTGATAATCAAAGCAAGCGTATCATTCTCAGCAAATGGACGTGCGTTGAAGACATTGCCGTGAACGATGGCCTCCATGGTGTTGCTATTTTGGCAAACATACACATACTCGGGATAACACTCTTGGTCGAACAGGATGATGTTGGAAGAGAAACCTTGCGACTCTGTCACCCATTCGGAGTAGTAGCCTATAATATAAGGTGTGGCTACTCCAGCCAAGCCGCCATTGGCTACACAACCAAAGACATTGGCCGTATCTTGTGATACTTTGGATAGCGTAAACCCCTCCCAACTCATACCGCCATACGACATCATACTTGGCATATGCGAGAGCATGAAGCGTGCATCGTTGGTATAGATGAACTGACAAAAACCGCTATCGTTGTATGTACTGTCCCATACGTCGGTGCAATCATAATAGCCATCGCCATACGATGTGCTATAGGTGACAGGATTAGCAAGTAAGTCTGTAGCCGTAGTCAAATCCATTGTAATCACTTCTGCCGAAGCAATAAGCGAATATGCAACCAATATGAATAAGAATAATCGTTTCATTATCACTATATATTATAGGAATAGCAGTATCATCAATTGTCCTGTCAGTACACGGAGGAACATGGTCAATGGATAGACCGTGGAGTAAGCCACCGCAGCGCGGTCGTTGGCAGATGAAACGGTAGTGGCATATGCCAAAGCAGGTGGGTCGGTAGTGCTACCAGCAATCAAGCCCATGAGGGTGAAATAGTCGAGTTTGAGCCATAAGCGAGCAATCGTACCGACAATCAACAATGGTAATAGGGTGATAATCACACCATAACCAATCCACATATATCCACCATCCAGCAAGGTAGGGATGAAGGTTTTGCCTGCGCCAAAACCAACCGCAGCCAAGAACATGGCAATACCAATCTCGCGGATCATGAGGTTGGCACTGCTGGTAGTATAAGTGATGATGTGCAGTTTTGGTCCGAAGCAACTCATGAGAATCGCTATGATGAGCGAGCCACCAGCAATACCGAGTTTGAATGGTTGTGCAAGGCCAGGCAACATGATTGGCACTACTCCAGCAAGTACGCCCAAGGCAATACCCAAGAAGATAGAAGCTAGATTGGGGACGTCCAGTCGCTTGGTGGAGTTACCAAAGAGTTGCTCTACCTTGTCCACAGCACGTTCTTCGCCCACGACTGTGATACGGTCGCCCAATTGCAGATAGAGGTCGCGCGTAGCTAGCAGTTCGACGCCCGCACGGCGAATGCGCGTGATGGATACATGGTAGGTCGCGCGGACGTTGAGGTCGCCAATGCGCTTGCCGTTTAGTTCGTTTTTGGTGACCACAATATGGCGCGAAACCAAGTGTGCATGGGCTTTATGGTCGGTTGGTAATGAAGTTTCCATACCTAACAGCAGTACGGATTTTTCGTTTTCCTTGTCCACTACCACACGAATGCGATCGCCTACATGCAGGACAGTTTCCACATCTGGCAACTCGTCCTCACCATCAGGGCGAACAAGTCGTGATACGATGAGATTCATGTGTACGAGTTGGCTCAAGTCGCGGATATGCGCACCCTCCACTTGTGGATTGGTGAGCAGGACGTCCATATACTGAACTTCTTTTTGCACTTCGCTTTCAGCCGCTACGCGCGCTTCTTCCTTATCCAATTTGATTCGGAAGAACCATCGCATTGCCAATATCACCGTGATAATACCTACCACACCCAAAGGGTATGCCATGGCATATCCGCTGGCGATGTTCGGGTTGGCATTGCCCGTGATGTCAGCAAAAGCTTGTTGCGCCGCACCCAAGCCAGGCGTGTTGGTTACGGCACCAAAAAGTACGCCCGTCATGGTAGCAATATCCACGCCTGAGAGTAGCGAAATGACATAGGCAGTGACACAGCCGAGCAGGACGATGGACAAGGCTAGCATATTGAGCTTGACACCACCTTTTCCGAAGGACGAAAAGAAACTTGGACCAACCTGTAAACCAATGGAATAGACGAATAATATCAGTCCGAAATCCTTGGCAAATGTTTCGACCATCGGGTCGAGATGCATGCCAAAATGCGACATGGCAATCGCACAGAAGAGTATCCATGTAATGCCCAATGTGATACCCTTGAATTTGAGGTGGTGGCTCAACGAAATACCACCAGCAATTGCCAATGTAAGAATGAAAATGGAGTGAGGTACTCCTGTACCAAAAAACAAACTATTTAACCAATCCATGAATGATATAATCTATGCCAAGTGCGCACACTTCGCCAATTTGGGTGCAAAGGTAATAAATAATCGTGACTTAAGCAAGTGGGAAATGGAATCTGCAATATTGAGATTACAGCTTGTAGAGAAGCGGTGGTGTGCGCTTGTTCCTTCGATAAAGATAGGGTAATCATACGTTTATCTTACGTATATGTTACGTATATCCTACGTATATCCTACGTATATGGTACGTAATTGACAGCGGAAAGATAAGGGATTGATAGGTAGTAATTATGAATTTTGAATTAAGAATTATAGGAGAGAAAAAATGTTAAATATTTGAAATTTATGCACAAAAAAACATCGTGATTTGCATATGTAAAAAAAAAAGCGTACCTTTGCACGATTTATACTTTGTATAAAGTGCACAACAAAAAAAGAGAAAAAGAAAGATGTTGAAGTTTTTTTATCATATTGGCGAATACTGCCTTCTGATGGGTAAGGTGTTTCGCATGCCCGACAAAGGGCGTATGTTTTGGCGTCAGATGAGTAAGGAGATGGGTAAGCAAGGATTGGAGTCGATACTGATCACGCTGATTGTGAGCGTGTTTATGGGTGCGATCATGACCTTGCAGACAAAGTTGAATACGGAGAATCCGCTATTGCCAGCGTATTCGACGGGTTTGGTGACGCGTGACTGTATCTTGCTGGAGTTTTCGAGTACGATCTTGTGTTTGTTGCTCGCGGGTAAGGTGGGCAGTAACATGGCTTCGGAGATCGGTACGATGCGTATCACGGAGCAGATTGATGCGATGGAGATCATGGGTGTGAACTCGGCTAACTACCTGATATTGCCTAAGATAGTGGCGTTTATGGTGATGATGCCATTGTTGGTGACATTGTCTATGTTCACGGGTTTGCTGGGCGGTTATGGCATTAGTGCGATTACGAATGTGTTGCCTGTGTCGGAGTATCTGTTGGGTATTCAGTATGCGTTTATACCGTTCTATGTGTGGTATTCGTTTATCAAGACGGTGGTGTTTGCGTTTATCATAGCGAGCATGGCGTCGTATTACGGGTATTACGCGAGAGGCGGTGCGCTGGAGGTAGGTAAAGCGAGCACGAAGGCGGTGGTGAATAGTAGTATTGTGGTGCTGCTGATGGATGTGGTGCTGACGAATTTGATGCTTAATTAGTTTAGTGTTTAGAGGCGAGAGATTATGATACAGGTAAAGGATGTAGTGAAGAGTTTTGATGGGAATGTGGTGCTGAACCATGTTTCTGCGAACTTTGAGGATGGTAAGGTAAATATGATCATTGGTCAGTCGGGATCAGGAAAAACTGTTTTGATGAAATCGATGATTGGTTTGCACCAAATAGATGGCGGAGAGATCGTGTTTGATACTCGCGCTGGGCAACAGAACTTGGCGGGGATGACGGAAAAAGAGGTAAGGATGTTGCACAGGGAAGTAGGAATGCTGTTTCAAGGTGCGGCATTGTTTGACAGCATGACCGTGCAGGAGAATGTGATGTATCCGCTGGAGATGTTCTCGGACATGACGGATGAGGAGAAGGTGGAAAGAGCACGTTTCTGTTTGGAGCGTGTGAATATGCCAGAGCGAGCATTTGGTCTGATGCCAAGCGAGATTAGTGGCGGTATGCAAAAGCGCGTGGCGATTGCGAGAGCGATAGCATTGAATCCGAAGTATTTGTTCTGCGACGAACCGAACTCGGGATTGGACCCAAGGACAAGTTTGGTGATAGACCAATTGATACAAGATATTACGCGAGAGTATAATATTTGTACGATTGTGAATAGTCACGATATGAACTCGATTATGGAGATTGGCGATAATATCGTATTCTTGCGCAATGGTGTGAAAGAGTGGCAGGGAAGTAGGCATGAGATATTTGAGGCAGATAATGAGGCGCTGAATGATTTTGTGTTTGCGAGTGAGTTGTTTAAGAAGGTAAAGAGCGCTGCTCGCTCCGTTTAGAGGACGCCCTTTGGGCTACAGTTTAGCGTTTAGAGGCAAGAGAAATGAAACGACTATTATTGATATTGGCAATTGGTAGTGCATTGTGCGTTTGGGCGCAGCAGAAGCCAGCGCGAGTACCTGCGTATCAGGGCGTGATTGAGCGGGTTCAGCCCAATGGTGATACGGTGTATGTGCGATTGCATGGCGACGAGAGAAGGCATTGGATGACACTGGAGGATGGCAAGACGTTGGTAAAAGAAAATAAAAAAGGATATATCTGCTACGCGAAGAAGAAAAAAAATGGACAAATCGTAGCGACTTGTAAGAAGGTGAAACAATCGCAAAAGCGATTGTAGTTTAGGGTTTAGAGATT
Organism: uncultured Bacteroidales bacterium; assembly: GCA_937901225.1. Classification (GTDB taxonomy): domain Bacteria; phylum Bacteroidota; class Bacteroidia; order Bacteroidales; family Paludibacteraceae; genus Colicola. The sequence goes on from CALCGX010000057.1 coordinate 21,189, forward strand.
AAAGAAAAAGATAAATATGAAAAAAATTGGATTAATCGCAGTATTAAGTGTGATGGTATGCTCTGCTTGGGCAGTACCTGCACGCAGAGGAGAAATCGTAAAAACACAACCTGATGGTACTCAGATTGTTGTGTATCAACATGGTGATGAACATTTTCATTGGATGACCAACGAGAAGGGCGAATGGCTGAAGATGGATGTTGACGGCTTCTACCGCGTGACAGAGGCATTGAGTGCAGAGCAAATAGAGGCAAAGCGAATGGCTGCACCTAGTCGCGCAGCACAAGCTGCGACACCGCTGAACATTGCTCCTCGCGGACTAGTGATATTGGTGAACTTTACTGATGTGGCGTTTGAAACGGACAAGGCAGAGATGGATAGCATGCTGACAGGCAAAAACTATACGAGAGATTATTCGTATTTCTACAGAGGCAAAAAGCAGTCTATCACATCAAAAGGATCAGCTTGGCAGTATTTCTACGATTCATCGAATGGGCATTATGATCCACAGTTTGACGTCATAGGTCCTGTAACGGTGAGCAAGAATATGGCATACTACGGCAAGAACGTAAGTGACTTTGATGCTGCCCCATGGACAATGGTGAAAGAGGCATGTCAATTGGTGGACGATAGTGTGGACTTCAAACAGTACGACAATAATAATGATGGATACGTAGATTTCGTGTATGTAATCTACGCTGGCTATGGCGAAGCTGATGGTGGAGATAAAAATACCATCTGGCCTCATTCGTATTGGCTGTTAGAAGCTGGCATCACCTGTAAATTGGATGGTAAGTATGTCGATTTATACGCATGTGGCAACGAAATGGACTCTCGCACCAATTATCACACAGGTATTGGCACCTTCTGCCATGAATTTAGCCATGTATTAGGACTGCCAGACTTGTACGAAACTACAGGATATGGCACCCACAAAACTATCGGTGCGTGGTCCATCTTGGATTATGGTCCGTACAACAATGACGGCAACACACCCCCAGCATATTCAGCATACGAACAGTTTTTTATGGGATGGCTGATGCCAAGATTAATCGTAGATGCAGAGAATGTGGAATTGGAAGAGTTGCAGGAGAGCAATAGTGCCTTGCTGATTTCGAGTTCGGACCAACACAACTTGATTGGTAACGATCCTAAGCCAACGACCTTCTATCTGTTGGAGAATCGCCAACAAGTAGGTTGGGATGAGTATCTGCCTGGACATGGACTGATGCTTACTAAGGTGCAGTATGATTATAACAAATGGACAAATAATACCGTGAACAACTCATCCAATCGTATGGGTGTGGATTTGATAGAGGCAGATGGAAAGAAGCCAAGTAGCAGTAGTAATGGATATACCGGCAAAGCAGGCGACCTATTTCCTGCAGGTGCGACGGAATATCTAGGAATCACGAATCATAGTATCGAAGATGTGAGTGAGCAAGATGGCATAATATACTTCAAATATAGAGGTGGTATAGCGACTTCCGCAGAGCAAGTGCAAACAGAAGAAACCATTGTTGCCATTTACAATATTTTAGGGCAAAAACAAGCGGCGGTAAATATTGAATCATTGCCACGCGGGACTTACGTGGTGGTAACTACGGCAGGTAGCAAGAAAATTGTACGTTAAGATGAAGATTATCTCTTATAATTTGAATGGTATCCGCAGCGCAATCAGCAAAGGGCTGTTTGATTGGCTTGCGGAAGAGCAACCCGACGTGTTTTGCATACAAGAAAGCAAGGCACAGCCTGAGCAAATAGATGTGATGACCATGCAAGAATTGGGTTATCAAAGCTATATCCACTCGGCAGAGAAGAAAGGTTATTCGGGAGTGGCTATCTTCACGCGCATTCAGCCTGACCGCGTGGTTGTCGGCATGAGTAATCCCAAATACGACTGCCAAGGCCGTGTGATTCGTGCGGATTATGGCGATGTGACCGTGGTGTGTGTATATATTCCATCGGGCGAAGCGGAGGGACCAAAATACGAATACAAGATGGATTTTTTGGAAGATTTCTTGGTGTGGATTAATGAACTGCGCAAAGAAAGACCAAATATCGTGGTATGTGGGGACTATAATATTGCCCACAAACCAATTGATATCAATCACCCTGAACGTCAAGTGGGCGTGAGTGGTTTCTTACCTGAAGAGCGTGCGTGGTTGGACAAATGGGAAGCAAGCGGTATGGTGGACACCTTCCGTATGTTTGACCAAAGCGGCGAGAGGTATAGTTGGTGGAGTTTCAGAGCGGCATCTAGAGCAAGAAATGTAGGTTGGCGAATTGATTACCATTGGGTAAGTGAGCCATTGAAAGAGCGCGTGAATGATGCGAAAATTCTCGCGGAGGTGGTACATTCGGATCATTGTCCGGTTAGTATAGAGTTGAGTGTTTAGAGTTTAGTGTTTAGAGAGATGGATAAACTGAGAACTGAACATTTGTATAAGAAGTACGGCAAGCGTACTGTGGTGAATGATGTAAGTATCTACCTTGAGCAAGGGGAGATTGTGGGTTTATTAGGACCGAATGGCGCTGGTAAGACAACGACCTTCTATATGACTACAGGACTGGTGACCGCCAATAGCGGAAAGATATTCCTCAATGATCTGGATATCACAAACATGCCGATGTACACACGCGCAAAGATGGGAATAGGTTACCTACCACAAGAGGCAAGTGTGTTCCGTAAGATGAGTGTGGAAGATAATATCTTGTCGGTATTGGAGATGACCAACTTCACAAAAGAATATCAAAAAGAAAAGTTGGAGCAACTTATCAAGGAGTTTAACCTTGGACATGTGCGTAAGAACTTAGGCGACCGTTTATCGGGTGGAGAACGTCGTCGGACAGAGATTGCACGTTGCTTGGCGATTGAGCCTAAGTTTGTGATGTTGGATGAGCCATTTGCGGGTGTGGATCCGATTGCCGTACAAGAGATTCAGGATGTGGTTTGGCGATTGAAGGATAAGAATATCGGCATCTTGATTACAGACCATAATGTGGATGAGACGCTGATGATTACCGATAGAGCATATTTGTTGTTCGAGGGTAAGATTCTCTTCCACGGGACACCAGAAGAGTTGGCAGCCAACCCAGTGGTGAGAAAGAATTACTTGGGTAGAGATTTTGAGTTGAAGAAGAAGACACGTGTTGAAAAGTAAATACATATATTTTTTCTGGCTGTTGGTGCTATTTATCTCCTGTCGCCATGATGTAGAGTTACCTCCCATTTCCCTCCAAAAATGTGAGCCGATGCCAAATGCGGTAGCTGCTGGTTGTAGCTATACCTATAATAATGAAATATACATCTTTGGCGGTCGTCTTTTGGATGGTAAGCATACAAATCAGCATTGGAGATATACGCCCCAATCCGATACATGGACGAAGTTAGAGTCTGCTCCGTTGAAAGCACGTGTATCGTGTAGTGCATGTGTAGTGGACGAGTGTGTATATATAGGATTAGGATATTCTGGATACATTCATCGTGATAGCTCATATCTATGTGATTTTTGGAAATATAATCTCATCACACATGAGTGGAAACGTTTGGCAGATTATCCCGCTAATACAACTGTAAAAAACTGTTTTGTCAAAGGAGATGGGTGTATTTATGCACTCTATGGCTTTAACCGACAATTCACGCAAGATGTATATCGATATGATATAGAAAAAGATCAGTGGGATAAGATGGATGTATATGCTCCCGCGAGTGTGCCTCGGGCAATGGATGTGGTAGGTGCGAGTTGTCAAGGAAGGCATTTTATAGGAACAGGTTTCAATCATGGTAGTTTGCGTTTTTGGGCAGAATGGAGTCCCGAAAAGCAGCAATTTCTGCCACGTAAACAGATATTAGGTATGGGACGCAATGCAGCGAGTTGCTGCGCGACAGATGAATACGTGTATTTGATTGGAGGACGTCATTATGGCGACACATTAACTACTGGTTTTTTCTATAGCAGTATACAGCGCTATACTCCACAGGAGGACAAATGGGAATATGTTGGGGATATGCCTTACGAAGCGGAAAATATGGTAGTGGAATGTGTAGGGGGGACTATATATGTTGGTATGGGAGAAAATCCGAAAGGAATCATTCAAAATTATTGGTACAAGATTGAAGAATAAATACATACTGATAGCGTTATTGTGCCTAGGTAGCGAGTTTGTTTCGGCTCAAGGTTGGAATTGGTGGCCATTGGTCATCAATGACACAATAGCGTGTGCAGACACGATAGAGTACATGGCGTATGCTTCTGGGATAGCATCTTCAGGCCAAGAGGTTCCGTTTCTTTTGCGTGCAAATCGGCGGGGGAATATCTCTCGTTCGCCTTATAGCGGCAATATCAGTGCTGGAATCCATAAAAGACCTACATGTCCATCTCGTTGGTGGGATTATGATTTTGGTGTACAATTGACTGGTAGATTTGAGCGCAACGACATTACTGGATATTTTGAACAACTCTATGCTCATGCAAGGCTATATGTGGTGGACTTGACAGCGGGTATTCAACCTATGATATATGGTTCACAATCACGAACATTGAGCATGGGAGGGATGTTGTTCTCTGGTAATGCCCACCCAATTCCTCGATTGTCTATTGGAATAGATGAGTATATAGCATTTCCTGGCTTGTTTGGGTATCTAGAGATCAAAGGTGGATTGAGCCATGGGTGGTTGAATGATGCAAGTGAAGTGCAAAAGACGAAATTGCACCATAAATTTATTGGATTGCGAGTGGGAGGAAAATTGCCTGTAAATTTGGCATATGAGATGCACCATGCGGCGCAATGGGGAGGATATAGAGGATCTGTTGATTATGGAAATACTTTTTTTGATTTCTGGAATGTATTTCTATTTCAATCGGGCGGAATCACAACGAGTGATCAATTAAATGCCCAAGGCAATCATATTGGTTTTCAAGAATTGGCCCTTTCGTATAAATCAGATGATTGGGTGGCAAAAGTATATTGGCAATCTATTTTTGAAGACATGAGTGCCGCATTTATTGGATTTGGCATGAATGTTGCAGATGGATTGTGGGGAATTAATATCCAACAAAGCCAATGGCCATATATCAACGAATTGACATACGAATTTCTAAATACGACCAGTCAATCGGGGCCTATGCATGATAAGGATGGTTTGGTATTTGCAGGGCGTGATACATATTATCATAACTCTGCTTATCCACATGGATGGAGCTATTTTGGTTCTATTATCGGAAACCCTTATATACAGGTTAATAATAGTCGCGTTCGGGCCCATTTTGTGGGGTTAGGAGGTGACATATATGGATATAACTACCGATTAATGGCATCACATGTTAATAATTATGGAACCTATCAACAACCTAGTTACAGTACATCTACTGCATTGATGTTAGAGGTGTCCAAATATATTGAAAAGGCATGGGGATTGGAGTTTAGTGTAGCTTTAGCAGGAGATATCGGAACACAATATGGAAATCAGTTTGGTGCAATGCTTACTGTTCGTAAACGAGGACTTATCACACAATGGTAAATGATCAACTACATATCATTATGCCCGTTAAAGACTCTATCGCGATAGCAGAGAGAGCCATTCATGCGATAGTGGACTGTGGATACACATTGTGTGTATATGACGACAACTCACTGCCAGAAAATGCACAACGTTTGGATGAGATTGCTAATGACAAACATATTCAAGTGGTACATATATCTTCCCTTACTGACCACCCTTCGCCTAATTACCGACTAGTATTGCAACAATCGCAGCAGCAGGCGTTGATAGAAAACAAACATTTGCTTATCGTGGAAAGCGATGTGATTATTAAGGCGAATACGCCGAATAGAATGCTGGAGGAAGTGCAAGAAGGAGTGGGTATGGTGGCTGCCGTGACTGTGGATGAACAAGGCGAATATAATTTCCCATATCACTATTTACACCGCTTGCGTTATCGTTTCTTGAGTAAGAAGACTATTGACACTAAAAAACGCTTCTCTTTTTGTTGTACTTTGTTGACTAACGAACTGCTAAAAAAGGCTGATTTTCAACAACTTGACCCAACCAAGAATTGGTACGATGTTACCATCTCACATTGGTCAATTGCCTTGGGGTTACGCAATCTACTTATGTTGGGGAATCCAGTTTTACACCTTCCACATTCTTCGCGTCCTTGGAAGCGATTGAAATACACTCATCCTTTGCGTTATTATTGGCGCAAGATAACCCAACGTTTAGACAAGATATGAAGCCATTTAAGATATATAGTTTGCTATTAGTAAAGAACGAAGCGGATATTATTCGTGAGTCACTTATGGCTGCAATTCAATGGAGCGACAAGGTGATTGTAATGGACAATGGCAGTTTGGATGGCACATGGGAAATTGTACAAGAAATGGCCGCACAAGATCCACGTATAGTGGCGTTTATGCAATATACGGGCGGGTTCCGTATCGGTTTGCGTGCCCAAGCATTTAAGGCCTATAGGCATGAGATGACAAGCAACGATTGGTGGTGTGTTCGTTTGGATGCCGATGAGTTGTATAGTGAAGACCCTCGTGCGTTTCTTGCAAAGCTTCCAAAGAGATATAATACGGTCAAGAAATTAAGTACGGATTATATCCTCACCAAAGAGGATATTGAAACTTATGCCTTTACTGGCAATTTCTCCCATGACCGCCAATATATTACGCATTATCTACCAGAGAAGCGTAAAGAACGCCGTTTTATGCGGCATAGTCCGTGGCTCGTTTGGTGCGAGAAATGGCGTTATCCCCAGCCAATAGGACGAACCGCCAAGGCATGCATAGCAGTAGATCACTACCAATATCGCAGTCCTCAGCAAATGAAAAAGCGTTTCATGACGCGTCAACAAGCGAAGAAGGATGGGTGCGGTTCGTTTTTGCACGAGAATGGCAATGATTGGACAGATTACCTATGGAGCAATCAGCTGTTAGAACAACAAACGAAACTGCTCCAATATTTACCCCAACTATTTGCACAATCCACAGATATACTTTACCAAAAGCGGAATACAATTAAAGTGGTAGAAGAGGAATTTGTGGTGAAGTCATTTGCTGTTCCCTCATTCTTTAAGCGACTGATATATACGATATTTCCAAGCAAAGCAAGACGCTCGTTTATCTATGCACAACGTTTGGGGAATATGACACCTAAACCTGTGACATACGTAGAAACACATAAAGGAGGATTATTGCACGAGAGTTATTATATCAGTCGTTTATCTCCTTGCACGCACGTCTTAAAGGAAGTAATCAAGGACCGTAACTTCCCTAATCGCGACGAAATATTTGCTGCTTTTGGACGCTTCACAGCTCAATTGCATGATCATGGTATCTTGCATGCCGACTACTCTATGGGAAATGTACTATTTGAGCCAACAGATCAAGGAGCAGAATTCCAATTAGTTGACCTCAACCGAATGCATTTTGGTCAGCGCATTAATTGCAAAAAAGGTTGTCAAAACTTTGAGCGTATTGACACTGATACACATGCTCTGACTATCATAGCACAAGCATATGCAGAAGCACGTGGATATGATTCAGATGAGTGTGTGCGTTTAGTGCTAAAAATGAGATGGAGAAAACATAAGAAATAAATGGATTTAAATGGAGTCAATTCGAAATAAGTATTTGTCTTTGGTAGAAAATCTGAACTACTACCTATTTGTAGTGGCAATATGTATGTTACCATTTCCTACACGCATATCCCTTTATGCGTGGGTGATATGGCTCCTTAGTTGGTTACTTGAAGGGCGCTTTCTTCGCAGGGAAAATTTGAAATGGCATTTGGGGTTACTGCCAGTCATCCTATTTGTCATATGGGTTATTTGGGAAAGTATATCTTATATTTGGGCTATCAACAAATTAGATGCTGCAAACATGTTGATACGACACATATCATTTATCGGTATTGTGCCACTTGCATTGTGGGGAGTAAATGGCCGTTATAATTGGCTCATGGCAGCTAAATGCTTTATCGCAAGTTGTATATTGTCCTTAGCATGCTATTCGCTATATATTCATATCCTTCAGCATTGGTCATATATTGATCAACACCAACATTGGCCAGATTATTTCAGCACTTGGCGTTATTTTGGTGATCAGATTTCCTATTTCAAACATCGTTTATATTACGGAACTATTTTAAATATAGCCATCGTAGTGTTATTACAAATCAAACATTATAGTCCTCGTACAAATCATAAAAATGTTTGGAGAAGACTGCTATTTATTCTGTCTTTAGCAACTCTAGTAATCGGTATCATTTGGACAGGTTCGCGAGCAAACATGCTCACATTGCTGGTTGTCTCAGCCGCTGCAATCATCCTTCCACTTAGAGGACGAATACGCTATTTAGTGGCTTCTTTGGTTTGCGTGATGACTATCATGTTTTGCTCATTGTTATTCACACTACATCCTAGATTTGAAAAACTACAGATAGAACATATCACAGAACGTGAAACATACTCAATCAGCGAGATAGAACCACGCATTAATATTTGGTATAGTGCATTGCAGACACCAGAAGATTATTGGTGGCATGGGGTCGGCGTAGGAGGCAATACAGAATATTTGAAACCAGTCTATGCATCCCTAAATTGGCAACGATTCTATGAACGACAATACAATGCCCATAATCAATATTTGGGCATGTTAATCAATTTAGGTGTCTTTGGGGCTGTATTTTTCTTATTAATCTACCTGCTGTATCCGTATTGGTACAAAGGTAGAGTGCGACAGTTTGCTACGTTATCCATTCTCGTCCTTGGACTGAACATGCTGACCGAAAATATGTTAGATCGTATTGACGGAGTGATTATTACGTGTGCTGTATTGTTGATTATCTCTATTCTTTCCCGAGCCCAACACGCAAAGTAAACATCATTCCACGAGGGATATTCAGTACCATTGCACGGCGAGCACGACCCATATCTTCATCAAAATTAAATTCAAATAATTCTGTGCCAAAATCATAGATATTGTAGCACATCACCTCCGCTTCCAAGGGCACTTGGCGGATATGCCCACGATATCGCAAACGTACGTCAATATTGAAGAAAGCATCCTTACGCTTACCAAAATGATATGCAGATAGGTTGATACCTTTGGTATCTGCATTCCATACTGCCAATTGGGTATTTCCGTTCACATCTGTATGAGCCAATGTACGGAAATTGGTGATTGGTGTTCCATCTTTGAATTTTCCATTCAAATGAATGCCCCAATTAGGCGTAATGTTGTACCCCAATTGAATACGTGCAATAAATGATCTGTCCTGATCCACACGTCCTGAGGCACGAAATGCACCATCTGTATTCTTCTCGTTGAGGAAAGTGTTGGGATTGGCTGTGGATTCGGATAAAATGCCGATATTATTGCTTTGAACGCCATTGCCTAATGCTGAAAGTCCACTCATCAGATAGGATTGCCAACTGATACTGAAGAACACTTTGCGTCCATTATAAGCATATTTTACTACATTCGATAAATATAATGGTTTGTTGGTAAAAAAGTTATTACCCAACAAGTCCTTATTTTCATATCCAACTACATAGTGTTTCTCGCCAGCATTCTCAAAGAATATCGGATTGGTGACAGTCCAAGCTTCTCCTTTGTCAGTAACCAATGTGGCGTGCTCTTGATAAAAACCATAGTTTTCTGGAGTCTGATCATATTGTGTCATCCAAAGATCGTAGTAGAAACGTAAACTTTGCAGCATACTGATTTCGTGTCGTCCGATTGTAAACTTAAATGGCAAGTCCAATACTACGTAGGATGGTTGGCGCAGGTATTTCTCCCAATGGTGATAACGACCGCCTGTGGTTGAAAACAACTTGTCTGTTTGACTATAGTGGACTTGTGCATTCATATAATCATCCGACATAAATCGAATATCATCCCATGTATATGTAGAGCGGTGTTTGCTTAGCGAGATGGTCATCTCAAACCACTTTTTAGGTTTCATATACACCGCCGCTTGCATGAGCCAGTTGGGTGAAACGATACTTTTTCCATTACCTAACAATATGCCATCCAACGACACGCCCAGCAAACCTTGTACTTGCAACCATGGTTTTACCCATTTTTTTGCTTCCACAGTAACAGCATTTTCCAATAGTCCGCTGCTAAATGCTTGTGATTCCCATTGATAGGTGTACAACTGCGTAGGCAAGGAGTCGTTGTAGCGTTGGTAGTAAGTGCTTGTTGTCCAATGCTCTTTGGATGGTGACCAATGCAATAGCGAGTTATACGCATCTACTTTCAGCTGCAGCCAAGGTAAGATATCATATTGATAGTTTACGGCCCAGTTTAGTTCGTTTAATGCACCATCCGCATAATATGGTTCGAAACCTTCACCATCTTGATCTATTAGATTGCGTGCAAACGCAGGGTTTTGCTTGGCGATATCCGATAAGCCCCATGTCAAACCCGTAGTCAGTTTACCACGCTCATGAAAATCCTTGTTTCCATATATTGACAAACTATATGCCTCTAGATGAGCCACTTCGTTGTCATTGTATACGAACTCCGAGCCCCAATCTTCACGCGAATTGGCATTAAATAGGTAATAGAGATGATCTATTGCCTTGTTTTTTGGCATAGGCAGTTCGCCATCCACTTGCACTTGATAGAATCCGGCATCATACATGCCGGCAGTGCCTTTTGGGTTGAAATACACCACGCTACGTGCACCTAGATTAGCATAAACGTGTTGGTAAAATTGCTTACCAAAAGCCGATATACCATATCCTGCTTCGAGCTCGCCTGCTCCGCGCATGAAGGCACGGCGAGTAAGGTCATTGCCTGGCATATTGCGTTCGGAAGCGGACTTATGAAATAGGTTGATTAGCCACTTGGTTCCTGCAGATACTTCATTGCCAACACGCCCTAGGTTATAAGTCAGTTGCGCTAAATTTCTACGTACTGAATCAGTCTGCAAAGCTAGTGTACCATTATGATAATCCACCAATAGTGTATGGTCGTTCATGTCGGCATGATAGAGCATACTGCCTACCTGAAAACGATTGTCAATGCGAAAACCATTGAGGTAATACTTGTTCCATTTGTAGGGATTACCTGCAATAGAAAACAGTTTTTGGTCAGGCATATTCCACTCGCCCGTGGTCTCTGCCTCGTAAAACACATTATCCGAGCCATTGTCCAAATAATGCACCAAATCATTGGTTACATACCACTCGCGAAAGAAATCACTGCCCACACTATCCACTCCAAAATATGGAAAAACCTCAGCACGCACTAACGTACTGAGGCAAATAGTCATTATCAATAAAATAGTCTTTTTCATAATCTAAATTCTAACATCCTTCAGCACAGAGGTCTATCCAAATAGATTCTTAAAGAAATTCTTCTTGTCACTTGCTCCAGGACGTACGTTCTCGCTCTCCTTGAGTTTTTCGATCATTTTCTTTTCCTCTTTGTTGAGTGCTTCTGGAATATATACACCCACGTTGATAAGCATATCACCTGTGCCATACTGACGAGCATATTGGTCAATCATAGGCAGACCTTTGCCTCTCATGCGCAACACTTTACCTGGTTGCGTACCCGGACTGATGGTGATCTTCGCCTCTCCTTGCAAGGTAGGTATCTGCACCTGACCACCTAAAATAGCTGTAGGCATATCTAGCAGCAGGTTATATACCAAGTCGCTACCGTCGCGCAAGAAATCCTTGTGCTCTTCTTCCTCTATCAGTACTAGCAAATCGCCGTTCACGCCACCATGAGGAGCCGCATTACCCTTGCCTTGCACAGGGATCTGCATGCCACCTGCCACGCCTGCAGGGATATGAATCTCGATGATCTCCTCTTCACGAACCACACCTTCGCCGTGGCAATGTGTACACTTATTCTTGATAATTTTACCCTCGCCATGGCAGGTTGGACATTCGCTCTGCACCTGCATCATACCGAAGATACCACGTTGTGCACTCACCACACGACCCGTTCCATGACAGTTTGGACATGTCTCTACATTACCATCTGCACTACCCGAACCGTTACAATGCGAGCAGTTCACGAGCTTCTTCACCTTGATCTTCTTTTCTACGCCCGTGGCTATTTCTTCTAAGGTAACGCGCACACGCACGCGCAAGTCGCTACCTCGACGCACACGCTGACCGCCTCCACGACTGCCGCCGCCAAAGAAACTGGAGAAGCCTCCGCCGCCCATGCCCCATTCAGAGAACAGGTCACCAAACTGCGAGAAGATATCTTCCATGCTCATGCCGCCGCCATTGAAACCGCCGAAGCCGCCTGCGCCACCCATTCCTGCATGACCAAACTGGTCATAGCGTTGGCGCTTCTGTGGGTCAGACAACACCTCGTATGCTTCCGCAGCCTCTTTGAATTTCTCCTCAGCTGCTTTGTCACCTGGGTTCTTGTCAGGGTGATACTTTACCGCCATCTTGCGGTAAGCCTTCTTTATCTCGTCTGCTGTCGCGGTCTTACCCACGTCCAGCACCTCGTAATAATCTCTTTTCTCTGCCATAATTATATTTGATCATTTCATTGTTAGACCACTCCGTTGTTTGACCGCTTTGCTGTTAGACCACGTTGTTGCTAGATTCAAGAGTCTAACTTCTAACAGCGCTATGCACGGTCTAACTTCTAACAGTCCGCAGGACGGTCTAATTTATTCGCCCACAACGACCTTCGCAAATCGAATCACTTTCTCGCCCAAAGTGTAACCTTTTTGTGTGCAATCAATCACTTTACCTTTCTTGTCTTCGCCCGCAGCAAAGGTGGTAATTGCCTCATGCAAGTCGGTATTGAAATCAGCGTCAGTTGTGTCAATTGCCTTCACATCATTGGCTGCCAAGAAACCTACGAACTTGCTATAGATGAGTTCAACACCTTGACGCACGGCCTCGATGTCATCTGTTTTCTCCATCGCTACTTTTGCGCGCTCAAAATCATCCACGAGTGGGAGCATATCTTTGAATATACGCTCGCCAGCAGTAGTCATGAGTTCGAGCTTCTCTTTGTTGGTACGACGACGGAAGTTATCAAACTCTGCCATTTGGCGTAGTTTCAAGTCTTCCAACTCTGCCACGCGTGCCTCTAGTTCTGCCACTTTGGCTTGCAATGGGTCAGTCTCTGCCACTTCCTCAGCAGCAGTCGCTTCACCGTCATTTACCGCCTCACTGTTGTTTACTGTTTCCACAATTTCCTTTTCAACCTGATTTTCAATAGGTTGCTCTACTTGTTTTTTATCTTTATTCTTTGTCATAATCAAAATTTATTACTCTGTAATACTCTTCTTACAATCTCCGTGCCATACCCTATAGACTACAACAATTAAAAATCACGTATTGAACCGCCTAACTCACTATCAAACAAACACTTATACTAGCAATTCACTTTAAAACAGTTGGAATGATGCACACAAAACATTAGTTTTCAACATGACAAAATGACAGCCACACAGACTATTTCCCATAAATCGGTCCATTCGGCAAACATTCGGGATCCATTAAAAAGACATTAGAATTGCTCTGCATAGGTACACCCCTCACGCCAACGAGAGCACCCATAGCGTGTTTTTCCACGAATAATTGTGCCTTTTCCACAAACAGGGCAACGCATACCCGCCTTATCGGCTTTAACATCACGAACAACCTCTGAAGTCATCTGCTTGAGTTCATCTAAAAATTGTTGCGCAGTAAACGTGCCGCGTTCTATTTCACGCAATTTCTTCTCCCATAATCCTGTGAGTTCTGCCGACTTCAGCAATGGCGAAATGATTGTTTGTATCAAATTAATACCCAATGGAGTAGCGTGGATATTCTTTTTCTCGCGCACGATATACTTACGTTGGAAAAGCTTCTCAATGATAGCAGCTCGCGTACTTGGGCGACCTATACCATTCTCCTTCATTGCATCGCGCAGCTCCTCATCTTCCACCGTCTTGCCCGCTGTTTCCATAGCACGCAATAAAGTAGCCTCGGTGTAGTATTTAGGCGGAGTGGTAGTTTTCTCTTGCAACTGTGGTTCATGAGGTCCTGATTCTCCTTTTACAAATGCTGGCAAACTCTTTTGCTCCTCTTGTGATTCATCTTCTTGCTTTTCTTTGGCAAATACCTCACGCCAACCCATCTTAAGAATTTGACGACCAGTCACTTTGAAATCAACATCACCTGCTTTAGCAAGTACAGTTGTATTCGATACCTCGCAATCAGGATAGAAAGCCGCTATAAAACGCAATGCTACTAGGTTATACACCTTGCGCTCCAATTCTGACAGATTGTCTGGTCGCTGTCCAGTAGGGATGATGGCATGGTGGTCGGTAACCTTCTTATTGTCGAATACTTTCTTTGATTTAGGCAAAGTACCCGCACCCTTCTTACCATCTGCCTGCAATGGCAACAACGGCGTTACTTGTGGAAAATAATCCTCAATTCCCTGCAATGTAGCGGGAACTTTGGGATAGATATCATCACTCAAATAGGTGGTGTCCACACGTGGATAGGTAGTCACATGCTTCTCGTAGAGACTTTGAATAATCTTCAGTGTATCATCTGCCGAAAGACCAAACTTCTTATTGCATTCCACTTGTAAGGAAGTAAGGTCAAAGAGTCGAGGTGCATATTCTACGCCTTTTTTCTTCTCCACAGAAGTAAGCTCCAATGGCAGATTTTTGATTGAATCTACCAATACCTGCCCCTTCTCCAACGATGTAATTGCATAATCATCCTCTTCTACTGGCAACAGCGCAGAAAAAGTAGTGTCGCGATAAATGGTTTTGAGTTCCCAATAAGTGCGAGGAACAAAGTTCTCTATCTCGTGTTGTCGTTTGACAATCAATGCCAGTGTAGGTGTCTGCACACGCCCAATACTCAACACCTGCCTATCCTTGCCCACACCTCTTGCAAAACGCAACGTGTACGCGCGCGTAGCGTTCATTCCCAATAGCCAATCGCCAATAGCACGCATCATGCCTGCCTCATAGAGGCGTTGATACTCACTTTGATCTTTCAATTTCTGAAAGCCCTCTCGTATTGCCTCTTCCGTCAGCGAAGAGATCCATAGTCGCTTCACAGGCACTTTACACCCTGCCTTCTGATACACCCATCGTTGTATTAACTCTCCCTCTTGCCCAGCATCACCACAGTTAATCACCTCATCGGCCCTTGCAATAAGATTCTTAATGGTATTAAATTGTTTCTGCACCCCCTTATCCTCACTCACTTTAATACCAAAACGCAGAGGCACCATCGGCAGGGAGGAAAGGTTCCACCCCTTCCATTGTTCGTTGTATTCGTGCGGATCAAGCAATGCGCAGAGATGACCAAAGGTCCAAGTCACACAGTAACCATTGCCCTCCATAAAACCGTCGTGCTGGGTATTAGCTCCCAGCACGCGCGCTATATCTCGTCCTACGGACGGTTTCTCTGCAACACAAACAATCATTCTGTTGAATCAAATTAGGCTTTCTTTAGCTGCCACCATTTCTTCTTTGTTGTTTGATGACCATAGCCATAACCGTAACCATAGCCTATCTTCTTCGCATCTACACCATTCAATACAGCAACCATCTTTGGCAAGCGTTGTTGCTCATGTGTTTGGTTCAAGAAATCGATCAAATCGAATGTGGTATAATTTGCACGAGTTACATAGATTGTCATATCTGCTACACGATTAAGCAAGAAAGTATCACTTACCAAGGCCACAGGAGCAGAGTCTATCACAACGCAATCATATCGTTTGCGCAATTCCGTAAATAGCATATCCAGTCTCTCACTCTGTAATAACTCACTTGGATTTGGAGGAATCACACCTGCTGGTAAAATATCCAAATTCTTTATAGAAGAAGTAACAATGGTATCTTCTAATGTATAGGAGTCATCCGACAAATAGCTTGTTAAGCAACCTTGGCTTGGCAGATTCAAATAATTCGCCAACATTGGTTTACGAATATCTAATCCCACCAAGGCCACTTTTTTTCCAAGCAATGCCATAGATATAGCCAAGTTGGTTGCCACATATGACTTTCCTTCGCCATTGACACTTGATGTTACCAACATTACAGGACATTCCTTAGATACTGGTTGCATAAAACTAATATTTGTTCGCAATGTACGGAACAACTCAGCAGATACAGAATTCTCACCTTCGCGCACTGCGATATGCTCACCGCGATGGTTCTTAACCAACATACCACCAAAAGAGATTTTCAGTTTCTTTTCAAGTTCTTTGTAATCGTTCGATATACGATTATTCATCACATCATATAGAATCATTATTCCCAGAGGGAATCCCAATCCTAAAACAAGGAAAAACAATCCATATATCTTCAACTTGGGTGATACAGGTATCGGATTAACCTGTGGTGCTGCAATTACTTTTACTGGTACAATAGCTGAAGCTAATGTCAATGAATTTTCTTCACGCTGACGAGACAAAAACAGATACAACTGCTCCTTTATTCTTTTCTCGCGCACCAT
This sequence comes from uncultured Bacteroidales bacterium, assembly GCA_937901225.1. GTDB lineage: Bacteria > Bacteroidota > Bacteroidia > Bacteroidales > Paludibacteraceae > Colicola. The sequence goes on from CALCGX010000057.1 coordinate 37,664, forward strand.
CTCCACATACTTCATTCGTACTCCTGGTGTACTACCCAAGCCTAATTTAGCTATATCATAACGTTCTTGCAAGTCAGCCTTCTTGATAGACAATGTTTGGCGAACATTATTCAGAGTAACTTCCAAATTCCCGCAAACCATAGCCAACTGCATATCTATCTGTTTCAGCATAGGGTTTTCTACTCCTGCAGTACGAACAACACGTGATTTTTTCATTACAAGAGCATTATACTGCTCTATCGTCTTCACAAGTGACTCATCATACAATCCTAAATTGGCTGGTATAATATTAGAGGTCTTAGAGGTATCCGCTAAAAATTCTTCAACAAATTGCACCAAGTGCAACTGGGTTTCTACTTCTGCTAAACGCTTGCGATATTCTGTGCCCTCTTGAATCGAAAGTTCCGATTCCATACCAAAATCTACAATATCTTGTTCCTCTTGATAACGCGCAATCTCCGTCTCCGAATCCAACAAATCTTTCTTCAGCAATGCGATACGTTCATCCAAGAATATTGCAGTACTACTTGCCATCATATTTTTATCGTCAGCCGCATCTTGGTTATAGAGATCTATTTCCATCAAAATAAAATCTTTAGCCCTTCCTGGCATATCAGTGACCGTAGATATACTGATTACGTTAGACTCTTTCTTTACTAACGCAGCAGCAATTTCTTTTTTATACTCGTTAACCCTCAACAACATCGGCAACGTACTAATTACAAACTTATCACCAACCTCCACCTCTTCGGGGCGATGAATTGTAAACGACATCGGACCGATGCAAGTGTTAAAAGGCATAGTCAAATCCGTTACAACATGCTTACTCTTGAGATACTTACCAAATTTCACCTGAACATGATAATCTTTCTTACGCACCTTCACTGTGACTTTAATACCTCTGTTAGTGGTATCTAACAACATTGGAGCATAATTAATAGACACATCTCGACGAGGATATTGTCCCACCCAACGCAGTTTATCTTTCTTACGATACTCCGTCTGCAAGTCTAACGTTCTAATAATCTCTGCAATTTTATCGCGAGATGTCAATACTTCAATCTCATCTTCTGTATTTTTCATGCCACTTACACCCATCATACCCATCAAATCCGACTGTGGCATAAAACTATTCTCATTTTCATTGCTTCGCAACATAATTTGAGAATCTACGGTATATTTATAGGTTTTGGACAAATAGGTAAAAACGCCTAATCCTCCAAAAACCATACAACTCAGCGCAAACCAATACCAGTTTTTCAAAATGCGCATTACCCATGCACGGATATCTATTTCTTGATTTTGATTTTCTTGTGCCATATCCTAAATATATAATACTCTACTAAATTTAATTCTATCTTTACTTACCGAATTATTAATTTTATTTAGTAATCGACAACACCGATACTACTACCGTCGCTGCACTCGCTACTGTTCCCACCATACTCAGCCACAAACTAATCGACTGATTGCTTGTCGTTCTTGCAGAGTTTGGCTCTACATATACCACATCGTTTTGCTGCAAATAAAAGTATGGCGATGTAAATATCTCATCCGAACGCAAGTCCAAACGAGCAAATTCCACCTTACCATTATTTTCACGAGTCACCAGTACATTGCGACGAGATGCGTATTGCGTCAAATCACCTGCTATACCCAAAGCCTCTAATAATGTCATACGACCATTATTCAACGTATAAGTACCAGGATTCTTCACCTCACCTAGCACCGTCACACGAGCATTCAGAAAACGCATTGTCACTATCGGATTCACAACCTGACCCTGCAACTTACCTTCTATCAAGCTTATCACTTCTGATTGCCGCAGACCTACCACATACAACTTTCCCAAAACAGGAAAATCGATATACCCTTGCTCATCCACTGTATAATATTGGAACGACGAAGTCGTAGGCACTGTACTACTTGCAGGCGACTCATAAGACACCGTTGGCAAATTATATGGTACAACTGCTTCTGGATCCAAGCCCGACACGGTGATAATCAATGCATCATTGATCTTCACACGAGGCTCTGGCTGAGGTTTTAACGTTTTATTTACTTCTTCAGCAGTTTCAGCAGTTACTGTGCGAAAAGCAGTCAACTCTTTGCGGGCTACACAAGAACACATCAGTGCAACCAAAGGCAACACATACAAAAATTGTTTCTTAAGCATATATCTCACGTTTTTTATTTTACAAAATTTTAAGCCCGCAAAGGTACTACTTTTTTTTCATATAGCCAAATATTTTGTTTTTTTTCATACATTTATCCTATATTCATTGAAATTAGACCACAGAGAAGCCCACGAAGTTGATGAGATTTCACAATGTATCTTGCGCAATTCAAAAAAAAGTAGTACCTTTGCGGCTTGTTTTATGAAGCATTTAGATAAATGAACGAATTTTTAGAACTCGAAGAGCAGGTACTCCGCATGATCAAAACGGTTTACGACCCTGAGATACCTGTCAACGTATATGAATTAGGATTGATCTACAAGATCGATCTACCGGGGGACGGCATTTGCAACATCGATATGACCCTCACCGCACCCAACTGCCCAGCGGCTGATTTCCTCGTTGAGGATATTAAGCAGAAAGTTGGTTCTGTGGACGGCATCAGCACGGTTAACGTGAATATCGTCTTCGAACCTGAATGGACCAAAGACATGATGTCTGAAGAAGCAAAATTGGAATTAGGCTTCCTTTAGTCCTTAGCTTAGCCACTAAACAGTAGCGCCATAGGCGCGTTCACTAAACACGAAACGAATGATTTACTTCCTCTCCGACGCACATCTTGGTTCGAGGGCGATTGATAACCCACAAGCCCATCAGCAAACCTTGATTGACATGCTGCAGAGCATGGCTAAGGATGCTACTGCCATCTACTTGCTCGGAGATATATTTGACTTCTGGTGCGAGTACTTCTGGCGCGATAAGAGCAAGGAGCAGTACCATCCTTTCCTGCAAACGCTCAAAGAGCTCACAGACAAGGGTATTGACATACACTTCTTTATTGGCAACCACGATATCTGGACATTCGGTTGGCTCGCCAAGGAGACGGGCATCACGGTGCACCGCCGTCCCGAAGAACTAACCATCAACGGCAAACGCCTTTTCTTGGCCCACGGCGACGGATTGGTACCCAGCAACTACTTGCAGCAAATGCCCAAAGTCATTCAGAAGAAAATCAAGCAATTCATTTTCCTACGCCGTGTCTTCCACAACCCCATTTTGCAATTCCTCTTTCGGCTACTGCCGCCCGCATGGGCCAATGAGTTTGGCTATGAGTGGGCAAAAAATAGTCGTCTAAAAGAGTTAGCCCACCCATGTCCCTACAAAGGCGAGGACAAGGAAGAATTGGTACTCTTTGCCAAAGAACAAGAGCAGTTGGGCAATCACCACGATTATTACATTTTTGGTCATCGCCACATTGAGCTCGACTTAATGCTCAGCCGTGACAGCCGAATCATGATTCTCGGCGACTGCTGGCAGCAGTTTACCTACGCCCAGATGGATAATTATGAATTAAGAATTATGAATTTTGAATTATAAAAATCGTTCGAGCCCTTTGGGCAAGATAAGAATTTTAGGTATAATCAATTATGGCACATACACGAGAAGAACAATTGAAAGCTTTTGACCGTCTCTTGACGGTGATGGACGAACTCCGAGAGAAATGTCCTTGGGATAGAAAACAAACGTTCGAATCCCTCCGTCAGAACACCATCGAAGAAACCTACGAGTTAGCCACTGCCCTGCTCCAAAATGATATGAATGAAATCAGCAAGGAACTCGGCGATGTCCTGCTCCATGTAGTTTTCTACGCCAAGATCGGCAGCGAATTGGGTGCCTTTGATATGGCTGATGTCTGCAACAAGATCTGCGACAAGCTCATCTTCCGCCACCCACATGTATATGGCGAGTTTGCAGCCAACAACGCGAAAGAAGTATGCGAGATGTGGGAGCAAGTCAAACTCAAAGAGAAGGGCGGCAACAAAACCGTCCTCGCAGGCATTCCAGAGGCGCTTCCTGCCCTCGTCAAGGCATATCGCATACAAGACAAAGTAGCCAATGTAGGCTTCGATTGGGAGAAGCGCGAAGACGTATGGGCAAAGGTCAAAGAAGAGATCGCTGAGTTTGAGGCAGAAGTTGAGAATATGGACGAGGAGAAAGCCACCGAGGAGATGGGTGACCTATTCTTTGCGCTCGTCAACGCGGCTCGCCTATATAATGTTCGCCCTGACAACGCACTGGAGAAAACCAATGCCAAGTTCATCCGCCGTTTCAACTACGTTGAGCAGAAGGCAAAAGAAAAGGGTCTATCTCTCAAAGAGATGACCCTAGATGATATGGAAGCACTCTGGCAAGAAGCCAAGACATTGGAATGATTAATCCTCTTTGGCTATAGGTGCTTCTATTGCTGGGATATAGATCAACACGGAATGCATCGGGAAATCCGAATCACTCTCAACCGACAACTTCAGTTTCATACCGCCTCGTTCCTTAGGTGTGAAATAGACTGGGAAAGTCACGCGGTTGTAACCTGGTTTGAAACGCATCGTACATGTATAGTGACCCACAGTATCCGTTTTCAATAGTGCTTTATCAATATCAGCCGTTGTTACATACCACAAGTTCATTGCCGTAGTATCCCATTTCATTTCCACAGCTACAAGATTATTGGCCACAGTATAGTATGTACTAGCAAACATCACAGTATCACCCAAATACACAGTATCCAATTCATACGAATCATCATCTGCATCATAGATAATATCCAATGTATCTTTAGCACCAACCACAGAATCACCCTTAAACTGAGGATTCACATAAAATAATGAACTATAAATTTGAGGACTGTATTGAGGCTCTTTATACTCCAAGCAACTGGTCATTGCACCAGCAACAACAACTAAGACCAAAAATATAAACAACTTACGCATAATATATTTAACAATTACTAGTTAATAATTAATATTTGTTATCGATTTGCATTTTGATACAAAAAACGGGTTTTGCAACCCGTTGTGCGGCATAAAGGACTCGAACCTTCACTCCTCTCGAAACTAGATCCTAAGTCTAGCGCGTCTACCAATTCCGCCAATGCCGCAGAAATCGGGTGCAAAATTAGTAAAAAAATTACACATACGCAAGAAAAATAGCAAAAACTTTGCTTTTATTAACAAATGAGCGATACTTTTTATCATAATTTACCCAACGGTGTGCAAATTGTCCACCGCAAGACCACTTCTCCCGTCGTTTATGTAGGCATCATGATTGGTGCAGGCACTCGCCACGAACTCCCCAATGAGAACGGCATGGCACACTACATAGAGCATTGCGTCTTCAAGGGGACTGAACATTACACTGCCCGTCAAATCATCAATCATATCGAGGGTATCGGTGGCGAAATCAATGCCTATACCACCAAGGAAGAGACCACCTTCTACGCAGCCACCCTGCGCAACCACTTCCGCACCACCCTCCACCTGCTCGCAGAGATGGTGCTTCATCCCACTTTCAACAAGAAAGAAACTGACAAAGAAGTCACCGTCATCCTCGACGAGATAGAGAGTTATAATGATTCGCCCAGCGAGCTCATCTATGATGACTTTGAGAATATGATTTTTGAAGGCAGTTCATTGGCGATGCCTATTTTAGGAAGCAAGAAGACCCTCCGCCGTATATCTAAGTCGCCCGATATAGCTTTAGATTGGATGCAGCAGCACTATCGCCCTGAGCGCATGGTGCTCTTCGTACTGGGCAACGTCACAACCCAACAAGTCATCTCTGCCGCAGAAAAAGAACTCCTCGCCTCATCGCCTATTTCCTATAGCGAAGCGTCCTATAGCGAAGCGTCCTGTAACCAATCGCCTATCGCCTATAGCCGAACATACAAACGCCACACCCACCAGACGCATATCATGCTGGGGTCGCATGCCTACCCTATCGGGCATCCTAAGCAATTGACCATGTACTTGCTCAACAACATTCTCGGCGGTGGCAGCATGTCCAGCCGACTGTATCTGAGCCTTCGCGAAAAACATGGACTGGTGTATAATATTGACTCGCAGGCAGTGCCCCTGAGTGATATGGGCTATTGGAATATCTACCTGGCGTGTGAGCCACAGCATAAGGAGCAATGCCTCGAACTCTGTCACAAGGAACTCAAGCAACTGCGCGACACGACGCTCACATCAGCGCAACTCCAACGAGCCCTGCGCCAGTTGGAGGGCCAGATGGCTATTTCTGCAGAAAATCAAGAGAATAATGCGCTAGCTATGGCCAAGCAGATGCTTTATCACCACCATGCTCCCGCATGGCAAGAGACTTTCGCCAAGGTGCAACAGATCACTCCTACCCAACTCCAAGACGTCGCCAACGAAGTCCTCGCCCCAGAAAAGATCTACACACTACTCTACGACTAAACACACAAAATTCCCCACTCGCACCGCACAATAACCGCACAATAACCGGACAATAACCGCACTATTCGTTACCTATACAGAACACCCATAGATGCAAAACATATGCAAACAAAAAACGCGACCCCGATGGAGTCGCGTTTTGTTTGTTTTATCCTTTTATCTTACGATTTAGGATGTTCGTAAGGGGAAATTATTGGATGAACTTTTGACCGTTCTTGATAACGATACCCTTGTAATTCTCGTCAACTTCAACACCGAGGAGGTGGTGGAAGTTAGCATATTTTTCAAGTGTATTTGAAAAATCAACACATTTATATGTAATTTTCTTGTCTATTTGAAAAAAAAACACTACCTTTGCGCCAAATTACTGAATAAAATCGCGCCAAATTACTGAATAAAATCGCGCCAAATTACTGAATTTTACCATATCTCGCTAATTACCAATATATTATGCACAACTATAAAAAAAGGATTATTGAGCATCAATTATCCAAGAAACTCGAAGCAAAAGGTGCTGTACTAATTGAAGGTCCTAAGTGGTGTGGAAAGACCACTACAGCAGAAGAGTTTTCTGCCAGTAAAGTAATGTTAGCGCGTGCTGACGTAAAGGATCATTTCAAAAATCTTTTGGAAATAGATATCGATGCAGCCTTAACTGGTGCCACGCCGATGCTAATTGATGAATGGCAAACGGTCCCAAAATTGTGGGATGCTGTTCGCTATACAGTAGATCATCGTCGGCAGATGGGACAATTTATCTTAACAGGTTCGGCAGTACCCGACCGAGAAGCTGAAAATGCACGCGAGCACTCTGGAACAGGACGATTCGCATGGCTAACTATGCGCCCTATGACATTATTTGAATCGGGAGAGTCTAATGGCAAAGTTAGTCTAAACAGCTTATTTGAAGCACCCGATAAATTGCTTGAAACGAATGAATTAAAACTGACTGACATTGCATTTTTAATTTGTCGTGGTGGTTGGCCGATTGCGATAGACTTAACAGAAGAAGCTGCGTTGGAGCAAGCGTTTGATTACTACGAAGCCGTCACAAAAGAAGATATCACGCGCGTAGATGGCATCAAACGATCATCTGAACGAGTACAGCGCTTAATGAAATCATACGCCCGCCATCAAGGAACGCAAGCATCTATATCCACTCTAAAAGATGACCTTAAAAATAATGATGTCACTACATTAGATGAGAACACTATCAACTCGTATCTTGATGCTTTACGAAAAATCTTTGTAGTTGAGGATATGCCCGCATGGAATCCTAATTTACGAAGCAAGACCGCTATTCGTACTGCTGATACGCGCTATTTTGTTGATCCAAGTATTGCGACAGCAGCATTGGGTTTAGGTCCTAACGATTTGCTCAATGACCTCAACACGATGGGATTCTTCTTTGAGGCATTGTGTGTAAGAGATTTGCGTGTTTACGCAGAAGCTCTAAATGGTAAGGTGTATCACTACCGTGATAAAAACGAGTTAGAATGTGATGCAGTAGTTCATCTGCGAGATGGCAGATACGGATTGGTTGAGATTAAGTTAGGTGGTGAATCATTGATTAGCGATGGAGCAAAAACGCTCAACCAATTAGAGGGCCTAATTGATAACACCCGCATGAAGTCGCCAGCCTTCAAAATGGTACTAACGGCAACGGGGCAACATGCATATCGCCGCCCAGAAGATAGCGTGTATGTTATACCTATTGGTTGCTTAAAAGACTAATACAAAAAAAGAGCTTGCCGATTGGCAAGCTCTTACTTTTGCTAGATTATCTAGAGGATATAGATGAACTATATGATCTAGATTTGTATAATTCTAAATTATTGGATGAACTTTTGGCCGTTCATGATAACTACGCCATTGTAGTTCTCATCAACTTCCATACCGAGGAGGTTGTAACGCTTGTTGTCGTTAATAGTAGGAATAACTACGTTCTCAACGCCAGTAGTCTCACCTTGGAGAACTGGGATAGAGAGTTTGAAGCCATCAACATCAATTACAACAGCACCCTTACGGCCAGTCATACCAGCTGGAAGAGCATCTGCGGTAAGTTGTGCAATGAGATAACCTTCAGCATCAAAAGCTGAATCATCAAACGCAATCTGAAGCCACTCAGAAGATGCTTCTTCATCAATCATCCATAAGTCAAGATCATAAACGTTGGTGTAAAGAGCAACTGCTGAATATTCGCCATCCATTGCTACACCACCCTCAACTGGAGCTACCAACACCTCAGTAGAACTATACATCATAGCACCTGGCCAATATGCATCGTAACTGATTGCCAAGTTACTACCACCTTGCCAGAACTCTGTATATTCACCATTAACTACAAAGAGAGTAGAACCTTTAGGAGCATAGAAGTCAGTCATGAAACCGAAGTTACAGTTACCTTCATTATAACCCGTAATTTGAACACAGAAATCACCAGGGCAAACAATAGAAACGTCCATGATACCACCAAAAGGATCTTCCTCCCAGAACTTAGCTACCAACGAAGCAGGACCACCATCAAAAGCTTGGCAATCAGCAGGATTAATGATAGTAGAAGCATAAATAGAGTCAGAATAGATAATTCCTTGCTCCAAATCAGCAGCAAAAATCTCAACTTTTACTTGTGCATCTGCTGGAATGATTTGCTCGAGAGTAGCACCATCACCATTATAAATAGGCATATTTATTTGGTTAATTTTCAATGGACTAACATTGCGAACAGTACTAATGATTGTATCAAGGCTCTTACCTTTATAAACTAAGTCTGTACCATAAGCATAAGGGCAACCCAAAGATTGTGCATTAACAATATAGAAGTCGCTACCACTTTCGTTATAGAGAGGGTCGCAATATTTTTCGCATTGTGTCATTGGAATAATTTCATCAGCAACCAAATGGTTTGCACCAGCAATCAAATATTGATTTGATGCTGTAGAGCCATACAAATAGCCCTTAACGCTCAATACTGTAGTATCATCATATTGCCACATATGATCATTTGTTTGTGGCAAAGAAGACATAGTAGCAGGCATCAAACCATATTCCATCGACACACTATTCTCTGCTTCTGTTGTTCCATCCACTAACCAAGTTGTAGGGCCATACAAGTTCTCAAATACTACATTCTGGTAAGCAGGTACCATAATCATACCCAAGTTATAACCACCCCATTCAGCGTCGATACCGCCATAGAGCATACCATCAACAACATAATAATCTGCAACATCGTAACTAGCACTTGCAGCTTTCTTGAAATCACCAGTCCAAGCATCCAATGTTACCTCTTTGTTCATTTGAATTGATTGAGGCTCCATTTTTTGAAGTTTCAATTGCTCAGGTGCAAGTTGAGCAACTTGAGCGCTGGCCATAGCAGCAACTACCAAAGCACACAAAAGAGTAATCTTTTTCATACCTTTAAAAATTTAATTGTTAAACATTAGAGTTTCCTCATTGAAAATATAATTACATTTTTATATTATTAGCTCCACTAATAAGCATCTTCTTGTCTCCCTCAAGATACATACCTGCTGCCGCGTTAAAGAGAGTATTCTCAGAAGGTTTGCAAGTATAAGATCCGACCATCAAGTCTGCTACTGCTTGTGCAGAAGGGATTTGGGTGAGGAACTTAGAAGTATTCTCATCGTAAGGAACAGCATTTGTAACGTTGATACCATTCTCATCAACTGTTAAATCAACTGTCCAAACGAGTTTTTTCTCTTGGTTTTTAGATCCTTGCTTATATGAAAAGTTAACAAACAAGAAGTGACCACCCTCATACATATTCAATGATTGCTTGTAGCCATAACCCATTACTTTCATTTTCGCAGAGGTATTCTTCATTGCCTTATTCACATCAGCGAGCAAAGCATCTACAGCCTCTAGACCAGTAGGATCAATTGCCCAACCTTTCGCATTGTCGGTAAAGTAAGCACCGAAAAGCACATTCAAGTTACCTGCATTCATCACGGCACCTTGCTCGCTCTTGAGCTCGCCCTTGATGCTATCGTAGTAGAAAATATGGTCGTGTACATCTTCACCAAAACCAGTAGAAACGATGATACCATCCTCAGTAGCGCATACTGGGTGATAAGTAGCAGCTTCTGCTACCAAAGGAGAACCATATGCAGCACTTTGGAACTGACCTTCAGCACCTTTATATAAATACATTTTCTCATCACCTTGGGTCAACGTTACGATATTGTTATTACCAAAGAGTTTGCTCTGCATCTTCTCGCAAGCTGAAAAATAGTCTTCCAGATTAGCGTTCTTCATAGGGCGCATTACGGTGTATGCACTGTGCTTCTTACCTTTGAGGAGTACCAACTCTGGAGTCGCCTTCAAAATCAAGAACTCATAGTCACCGAGGAGACCAGCACCGTCATTCTTTGGATCGGAGAATGCGTGGAAGACTTCGTTATAGGTATCAAAGGTCAAGATTGGTCCGTAGTCGCTCTTTACTGCCCATGTGCTGGCAGTATCAGTCTTAATCTTATTCATCGTGGTAGTGCCATTCTTTGCAGTCACGCTGACATTGCCATTCTTGTTGAACTTCAGCACCATATTGTAACCCTTGGCATCGGCCTCCAAGTTAGGGAAATATGCCATCTCCCAGCCCGTCTCATTAGAAGTAAGCACATCAAATGCATTTGTGATAGCTTCTTGTGCACGTTGCGCAGCTGGCTTATCAAATAAGCTTTCTTCGTCGCGACTGCATGCAACCATTGTAGCTGCAAACAATCCAATCAATACTAAATATTTTGCTTTCATATCTTTTTCTTAATTTATGCGTTGTGAAAAACTTATTTACCATTCAAGAACTCTAAGTTCATAATCATATTCCAATCCAAGTTCTTTTGACGCTTTTGTACCTCATTACGGAGTTCATCAAGATCTATCTCCCATTTCTCTTTGAGCCATGTGTTGCAAATATCCCATTTCTGGTTGATAATTGCAGCACCTTCTGTGCCTGCCTCCTTGAGCATGTTATCCCACCATGCATCTGGCTTCACGATGTAGTTAGCAATCACCTCTACAAAGTCCTCGCGTGCCTCGCTACTTCCGTAGTTACTTACACAGCCCAACTGCCAAGCTTCTTTATAAGTACGCTCTTGCCATTTGATAGGGTCGTAGTTAGCAGGAGTGATTTGTGCAAACTCGGTAGGGTAGTTCTTTTGTTGGTGCAAGATGTGCGCAAACTCATGGTGCATAGTCTTAAAGATATACTCATTGAGATTATCAATGTTATTGAGCTGCATCTCGTTGATCTTCAGGAGGGTAATTTTGATACCACCTTCTGCATAACCCAATTTCTCTGTACCTTGCACAGGATCCAACATAGATGAACCAATGAGCTGAATCATCTTTGGACCATATTCTGGCAAGAACTCAGGACCTACTACAGAATCATACACATCATACCACAAATACAATGCCAAGTGCGCCAATGTATCTGCCATACCGATACTTACTGGTACTACGTTGTAGTTGGGGTCAGTAGCGTTATCATCCAATTTGTAAAGAAACTCTACGTTGTATGGCTCAGTATAGTATTTGTCCAACCATTTATCAAATTGATAGGTGTAAGTGGTGGTGTCAATCACTGGATCAATGAATATAGACTCACCCGTCAATTGCTCATTGTCGCAAGCAGCGAAGCCCATTACAAGACAAGCAACTGCTAAAATTTTATATAAACTTTTCATAACTATTATATATTTAGTAGTTAATCATTATTTTACTCCTCTTCCTCCACCAATTTCACATCACTACCACTTGGCAAAGAAGCAGCGCTTGTATAAGTAGGAGTTGATTGGGTATATACTTCATTTGGGCTAACAGATGGAGAGGTTGTCATACTACCATCCAAGTTATCACCCATTACCTCACGTGGGTTAGCGGTCATACCTGCTACAATTACCTCTTGTGGCAGCTGGATAGCACGGCGGTCATCGTTCCAAACCAATTTACGTGGAGCGTCCTTGCCTTGTACGTGCTCTATCTCAATACCGTAGCGCTTCAAATCGTGCCAACGAAGTCCATCATGCATGCCCTCAATACGGCGGAAGTGCAATGCACAGTGTACAAATGGCATTTGCTCTGGAGTAATCACCCAATCTGCTGCCATATCTTGGTTGTGCAATTCTGGCGCAAACTTAGTACCTGCCTTCTCAGTATAGAACTTGGTTATGATTTCAGGAGTCAATTTCACTGTACTGTCAGCATTCATATTCATACGACCACCTACGTTATAACCTTGGCACCACAGACGGAAGTCATTAGCGGAACCAGCCAAGTCATTGAGATGAGCCTTTGCCTCAGCACGGCAAAGGAGTGTTTCGTTGGTAGTAAACGCACGACTCACCATACGAACGTAACCATATCCTGCCACTTTGTCGGTATATTCAAAGTCGTAATAATCTTTTGCTATGAAACCACCCAATTTCTGATCAGCACTCCAAAAACCCACACCAGGGAATTGTCCAGTCCAGCAAGGACCTGCTCCATGTGTAGCAAAGTTTTGAGCGTCACCATTTACTTGATAGCGACCAAAATCAGGGAAGTGCGCATAAGCTGAAGATGAGTAAGTAGCGATTAGCAACAGGTTAGAAGGAGCATTCACATCTATATAATGCTTAAATGCCAACTCAATGTTACTTTGATCACGGTTAGTTTCTGCATCAAAGAGCATTGACAAAGTGGTCTCATCTGTAGTAGTCAATACATAATCTGCATGCTCCACCACCTTCGCCCATTCACGTTTGTAGAGATAGAAACGTGCAGCGAAAGCATGTGCAGCTTTCACATTGAAGTGATAGCGAGGTACGCTATAGTACTCATCAGAAACAAGTTTCAAACCAGCCTCAAGGTCGTTTTGAATATTCATAAAGGTATGGTAGAGCGAGCCACCTATCCATGCAGTATCGCCATTGAGGTCTAAACCAACCTCCAATTCTGGACCACGTGAGTACACAGGAGCCACCTTGGTCTCTGGTTGCATCATATAGGTAAGACCGAGGTCCTTCTTGCTATCTTCCGCGTTCTTCCACGCCTGGCAGAATACACCAGCCAGCAAGAAGTGGTGATATGCGCGTGAGAGCAATGCCTCACCCTTCTCTGCATCCATATTAACACCTTGCTCCTCAAGTTTCTTGATTGCCTCAAGCGCAGAGTTTGCTGTAGCAATAGCTGTATAGTGAGCATCCCAAATCAGTTTTGGAGAGTCATTGCTTGATTGCTTAACAGGTCTCCAAGCGAAAATCTCGTTGTACATTTCATCCAACGGATTAACTGCATTGGCTTGACCGGTCTTTGAGTCTGGCACGTTGTTGTCAACCACTTGGTCGGATGAATACTCGCAAAGAGGAGCACTATTCGCATCGGTATAAGCACTCACCAACAAAAGTTGTACTTTCTCTTTGTTGTCAATAGTAGCACGCAAGTCTGGCTCTTTATCCAAGAAATTACAAGCCGTTGTAACTAATGCTAACAAAGCAATGATAACAAATATATTCTTTTTCATTTTCATATTCCTTTCTTAATTAAGTGTTAGGTTTGATTAGAATCCTAATTTTACGGTCAATGTGAATTGGCGTGGGACAGGAGAAGACACACCACCTGTGTTATAATACTCAGGGTCACGTCCGTTCAACTTCTTGTCAGCGTATGCCAACCACAAGTTGGTTGCACTAAGTTTCACACCAAAGCTTGATACAGCATTTTGTCCCTCAAAATACTTCTTAGGCAAATCGTATGCCAAAGACAATTCCTTGAGTCGGATGAAATCACCCTTAGCCACACGCTCGGTAGAGTAGTTGTATGCAGAATATGCATTGCTGAGTGCATCAATCTCACGCATTTGGCGAACGGTAGGAATGGATGGGATGGTTGTAACATTCTCATCACCAGGTACCATCCAGCGGTTCTTCATTTCCTTCATGCTGGCTGTAAGGTCGCTATAGTCGCTGCTATATACAGGGCAGAGGTTATCCAAACGGAGTACGTTACCGAAGCTATAGGTAAAGAACACATTGAGTTTCAAACCTTTCCAAGAGAAGGTATTACCAAACGAACCAGTAATCTTAGGATCAATAGTACCCTCGTATTTCAAATAATCTATATTTTCGTATTCTTGGAAGTAGATGGCTGCATAGTTACCAGGACCCACTACTTGAGTATGCTCAGCGTCAATGAAGAATGTAGGAAGACCTTCTTCAGTCAGACCAGCGAATGGAATACTATAGAGTGCACCAATTGGACGACCTTCAGTACGACCCACACCATTTACGAGTGAATACACTTGCGAACGTGAATCCAACTTTGTGATGGTATTTTCTGCCCAACCGAAGATCCAGTCGGTAGTCCACTTAAAGTCCTTGGTCTTGATATTGGTGGTTGATATAGTAAACTCGCAACCTGTTGACTCCATGGTAGCATCATTCGCCAACTTGGTGGTAACACCACCCACACCCATGGTTTGAGTATAACCAATGAGGTCGAAGTTATTACGGCGATACCAGTCAAACTCTACATTGATGCGGTTATCCACAAAACCGAAAGCCACACCGATATTGAGCTCGTGTT